>JAFLTS010000001.1 GCA_022509185.1 Muribaculaceae bacterium
CTTTTCTCGGTTCTTACTTAGAAACAAAAAATCTGCATATTCCATAAAAAATAAAGCCGTGACTTCAAATAAGCCTCGGCTATTATTATCCCCCAAAATACCCAGTACGTTTTTTTATTAGGATTATCCCCTTCAAATGTTGGGACAAGGCTCGTATGTCCCTACATTTTGTCGGTATAATCCCGGTAAATTTTTTGGGTATTTTTGCCGATAATCATATTTTATTTTTATTACATTTGCAGTTAATATGCATTTCATTATGAACCGAAAAACTATCTTATATTGCTTTTTTGCCCTATTAATGTTATTCCCGGGCTCTTTCAATTTATCCGCACAAAGAGAAAAAAACAATATCTATCTTTTCGATTGTACCGGTTCAATGATCCAAAACCGGCTATGGGAACCGGCCAAGAAATCTCTCGATGAAACCGTAAAACTTGATGCCTCAATTCCAGGTTCACATGTCGTAATTATTCCTTTCGGCGACAACCCTTACGAGATCTTCTCTTTCGATGCTAAGGATTACCCCAATAAGGAAAAAGCTATCTTCAATTCATTCGATAAATATATTAAGGAGGCGAAATACACTCACATCACACCTACGATGACCGAGGGCCTCAAATATATCGACAATAATAAAGACAACAGGATATATCTGCTCACCGACGGTCAACCTAATCATGACGATTCTCCCGAGAAGGTGGCCGAAGCCATTTCCAAATGGTGCTCCGGTCATAAAAATTCCCGCTTCTTCTACGTGGCTCTGACTAAAGGAGCTCTTCATGACCTCGTAAGAAAAGCTCTTGAGGAGTGTCCCGACGCTTATATAGTGGAAATTGAAGGGAACGTGATCCCTCAGTTTGCCGACTTATCTTCAGATGTTTATACTAATCTTGAGGAACTCTCCTCTCCTTCTCCCATTGAATTCAACCTTCCTGGAGAATATGAAGTAACTCCGGTCAGCGATGACCCCTATTTCGACGTAAAGATTGAAAACAATAAGGCTAAAGACGGTAAGATACTCTTATCCTTAATACCCAAAACCGACATAGGAGAACTGCATCAGATTCTACGTAACGAAGATTATGATTTCAAGGTGAAAATCGTTTCCCCCGACAAACGTTACTACATAGTAAATCCGGAAGTAAATGTACATGTATCCGATCAGATACCTACCAAACTTTACCTGGGAGACGGTAATCCCGAGATTGCGGCTGATGGTGCCCGTTGGCACGATTCATTCCTCTGGAGCAAAGCTGCACCGGACCAAAAAATAACATGGGATCTTAACCCTATTTTTGAAAATAAGTTGCCTGAATCAGGAATGCAACTGAAATTCAGTGTGCCCGACGGATCTGAAACTGATTTTAAAGCATGGTATAATGATCAACCGCTGAGCAACGGTGAACAAATAAAAATCGAACCGGATCAACCGGCTATCCTGTCGATTCAATTCGATCATAAGGCTAAGACAGGGAAAAGATATTTTGAACTGACTCCGGTGAAATACTCAGGTCTGGATTTAATCAATAATACTCCGGCTGAGGAATATAAAGGTACAACCCTTCGCACTGCCTATTTCGAGGAATGGAATCCTTTAGGACAGGTTTTTTTCTGGGTTGCTATGGGTTTGATTGCCCTGATTATCCTTTGGTTCCTGTTTATTCAGAGATGGATGTATCCCAGAATTAAAATGAGTAAGATGGAAGTAACAGGTCCGGATTCCTTTTACACATCAAAAAAGATAAAGGGAGCCCGGAAGGTTGTGCTTACTTCCAAAAAGAAAAAACAGAACATTTTCTCACGGCTTTTCACCGGAGAAGTAAAATATGTGAAGGCCGACCATTTCGACCCGGAACTGGAAATTGTTCCCTCCGGCAGCAAGAAAAAAGTGAAGATAAATCACGCTGAAAAAGGGAAAACAAACTGGGAGATTTCCCCTTCATCTATCTATCGACAGGACGAGAAGGGCTCCATTAAACATAAAGAGACCTCCGACGAATCCCACATCTTCTTCAGTTAAATATCCGGGATTAGGATCAGAAAATACAAACTAACAACCACATACCACAATGGCAAAACTTAGAAGAACTCTCCTTATCGGTCTCGGTGGCACAGGTATTACAGCCATCCTGAACGCAAAAAAAATGTTTTATGAAAATTATGGCGAGATACCTCCCATGATCGGATTCATCGGTATCGACACCGACAAACCGGGTCTGAGCAATGCTTTTGTGGAGGCTAACGACGGTACCAAAATTTCTCTCAACAATTCCGAGCAACTTTGCATCTCTGTTGATAACCCAACACAGATTTATGCAACCAATAAGAGCAAGGAACTCTTTGACTGGATGCCTGAGTCAAACATAGGTGGTCTGACGGCCCTTTCTATCGGCGCCGGACAGATGCGAAGCAACGGTCGTTTCGCCATAACAGTGAATGAAAACACCGTAAGGCAGTTCATAAACCATAAGATAACCGAGATAAATAACGCTTCTATTATCGACAATGCCGACTACGACCTCTTAGGTACCGATACAGAAGTGCATATGGTATTCTCTTTGGGAGGAGGAACCGGCAGCGGTACTTTCCTTAATACTGCTTACCTCATCAAACGAATGTTCCCGGAAATAAAGATCTCGGGTTATGCCGTGCTGTCCGATGTGTTCCGCACGATGGTGACAGGGGCAATGTCATCAAGAGTAAAGACCAACGGTAAAGGTGCCATTATCGACCTCGATTTCCTGGCTCATCTCAATCCCAATTCAGAACCCGTGGAGGTCAAATGGTTCCGTGAAAAAGACAAAGTTAACCGGAGAGCTTTCGATGCCCTCTATTTCGTAGATAATAAGAATGAGAACAACGACATGTTCGATCATGTCAGTCCTCTTACTCAGATGATAGCCTTGGCCATCGTGACTTCTGTGGGTGAATTAGGAGTGGCTCTCGATTCTGTAAGCGACAATGTGAGCAAACTGATTGCCGACGGTTCAATGGATATCAAGAACAAGAAGGCCTGGGTGGCCGGTTTCGGTTGCGCTGAAATTGTCTTCAACGGTAATCGTCTTGCCAAAATTTATGAACGAAAAGCAATCGTACAACTTATCAACAAGATGCTCAACGGAGGCTGCGATGATCCCGCTATAATTGCCAACAACTGGTTCGACAGTACCAAAATCCGGGAAAATCAGGGCAAAGACGATGTGATAGACTATTTCATGACTCCTATGCCACAGTATACTTTGAGCGACCTTGACGATCCGGATAATCCAATGCCCGAATGTCAGCAATACATAAATAATCGGGCTATGGAATCACAGGCCAAACTTGATGAACGTCTCGATGCTCTCAAAGAGAGAGTTGACGATTCATTGACCCGGCTGATGAAAGAACAGGCCGACCGAGAGTGTGGTATTTATCTCTGTCAACAGATTCTGTTGTCTATACTGAACCAGACGGAAATCTGCGACCATGAGATGAAGGAGGAGAAAGATAACATGGAGGATCAGTTACCCAGACTCGAATCCGGCCTCACAACCGCATGCAAGGAACTTGAAGAGTGTATGGGTACTCTTTTCAAACGTAAGAGGAAAGAGTATGAGGCGGAAGTGGTAGAACAGACAATGAAACTGGCCGTTGCAAAACGTGAGATAACCAGAAGAAACATGGCTCGGTTATTTTATAGCTGGCTAAAGGAGAGGGTAAACCAGAGCCTTGACAGAGTTAATGTCATAATCTCTAATCTCCAGAAAGTTAGGAACGAATGTAATGTTGATATACAGCGTTATCTGCGAATGGACACTTCGAGCAATTTCTTCCAGTTTGATCTGTCTGCCGATTATGCGTCAAAAGTGGAATGTCCTTTGTCAGACATTGTATTCAACGATTTCGCCCATTCCATGCAATCGGAAGGTGGAGTGGCTGCTCTGTCGGGTCAGACTTCCAAACAGACAGAAGAAACTCTGCTCAGGTTTGTAAGAACCTTACCGAAAGTGAAAAAATATGAGGCCATGACCGTCGACGATGCTCTCGATAATCTCAGTGAAAAAGAACTGAAAGAATTAGTAGACAGTGCAGTGAAAAAATCTCTGCCGCTTCTCCCCTATACTTTCAGAGGCTTTGAACCCGATCTCAGAGAGAAACCGGTGGAATGTTATTATGTGGGTATCGCAAACAAGAAACGTTCAAGGCTTGCAAAAGACAATCTATTCCGTAACCTGGTTCCCGGAGCTAAAGATATCCAGTTCTCCGAAGTTGGTCTCAACAACAGGGTTATCATCTACCGCCAGCTTGGAGTAATGCCGGCTTATACCTTGCGTGCATTAGACAACTATGACCATGAATACGAGCGTTGGGAAACTTCAAACCCGCACGGATCGCATTGGGATGACAAAATGTGCGAAAGAATGAAAAAAGAGAGATACGACCTCTTCCCGAAAGATGAAATCAATAAGAAACGTCTCCTGGAAACATGGATCAACGCTATAGTCTACAATATTGTTTCATATGATGCCGACCAGAAACAATATCAGATTAAAAGCCGCGGTATGGGTGGAAAGGCTTTGAGAGGTTGGCTCGTTAATATGGGTGACACCCGTCAAAAAGCATTCCAATATCTTGAAGAAAATATAGATGTGCTCGGTCCGGAAATCAAGAACGCAATTCACGAATTAGATGTTCCGGGTCCGGAAAATCCTGCCCGTATTCTGTCCCAAAAGGCGGTGAAGGCTTGTCAGGATGGTACCTATCTTCAGGATGTTTCCAAATGTCCCATCTCAATCGAAAATATTGAGCATTATCCCGAGGAAGAGAAACTAATCGAATCTGAAATAGAATATATTCTTGATAATATAGCCTGATAATGGCCTCGCTGACTCTCTGGCTATCCCCAATAACCGCGAATCTTGAATCTGAGGTTGCCCGAATTGTAAAATCTTCGGTCAACCCTGATTCGTATGATTCGGTAAGCATTGCCAATGCGCGGGAAGATGATATAAAAAAACGGATCGAAGAGGAATACGACAAGCTTGTCAGGCTCACAAATCCGGATGCCGCACTTCATATATTGGCAGTGGCTCCCTGTTTTGAGAAAAATTCGGCCGTATATTTGCAAAACCTCTGGAATGCATGCGTTTCAGTAAGACATAATCTTACCCTACATGTTTTAGGGCTTTGTGAAGGTATCGCAAAAATACTCAGCGTTAAGGAGAGCTCCGGAGAACTGGAACGCAACCAGAAGGAATGTATTTCACGATTGAAGGAACTTTCCAACAAACCGGAATTCAAACTTACCTATTCCCTGATTGATGATTACGCATCCAACGGAGCTCCGATAGGTTTCACTCTCCGTAGTCTCGCCTCCTATATCGGAATAATTCAGATCACCCTCCACGAAGATTATTACTCGGTGCTTTCCCCCTCTCTTCTAAGCGCTCACCAGGAAGATAATCTTTCCCTGGGAGTCTCATCACTCACCTTCCCCAGAGCAGCAGCCGTTAAAAATCTTTTGAGCAGAGGATTTCTCGCAGCTCTTGATGAAAAAGGCATCAATGAAACCGAGGTGGATTCCCAGAAAGCTGCACATGAGGCTGAACAGATTCTCGCCAATATAGCTTCCCGTTATCCCAATCTTTATAACAATTCCATACGACCACTTTTCAAAGAAAAGGGGATGTCGGAAGGTAAAGCTGTGGCCGAAGCCGCCGATATCATTAAGGATAATTTGGAGGATCTGAGAAAAGAGATAACAGGCCTCCTGAAGGACGATTCCCTCACCTTCCCTGAAAAAGAGGCTATCCTCGCCCTAATTTTAGGTAGGGATAACGAAAATCTTCACGGTTTCCAATATGAGCATGAGAGTATAATATTGGATGACGCATGCGCTGATCCGATCAATCTATATATTGACGCCTACAACCGGTATTGCAAAGACACGAAATGGCTTCCTGTCAGGGGAGATTTCGAAGGGTTGAAAATAAAGATCTGGGATGAGGAGAAACAGGATTATGAGGACCTACCGGAAAATCATGAAGCCCTTAATCCCCTACCGGAAATCAAAAGGCTTAAACAGCAGATTCTTAATACAACTTCATTTCTGCGTGAGAAGAAAGAGGAGCTCGAACGTCTTCAAGGCTCTGAAAATTTAAGGGCTGATGCTGAAGAAATAAAAAGGAAATGGCAAAAACCGGAAGGTGATCTCAGAGATTTTGAATACAAGGAACAACCTCTGCAGGAAAAGTACTCCCCTTCGCCCAATCTTGTATTAAAGTCGACTGTAGATCTGAGAAATTTCTTTCCTGCAATCAGAAACCAGAGTGATTTAGGATCCTGCACCTCTTTTTCGGCAGCCTCAATGTATGAGGCTATGATGACTCGCGGAGGATTTGACAACGACCAATATATGAGTCCCGGTTTCCTTTTCTTCTATTCCAATGTATTGAAAGGAAGACCAACAGGGGGAAGCAATTATCATGACCAGCTCGAAGTGCTGGGTAAACATGGAATCTGCAGGGATTCTTTATATGAATACAATACAAAGAATCCTGAAAAGAGACCTTCGGATGAAGCTGTAGAAGATGCAAAGAACCACAGAGTGCTCGAGGCCAGGCAGATTCCTTTAAGGATTACAGCTGACAAGAGTAATTCACTGAAGTATAATCATACCAATATCACCTCAGCTCTTTCTGAAGGTTATCCTGTGGGTATTTCCCTAAAGATTTATGATAATTTCGGAAAGTCAGGAGCCTTCATACTTCACCCGGGCGAATCATCAGGGGTAAAGGAAGACGGTTACCATGCCATGGTAATAGCCGGTTATTCTGAAGAAAACGGCTTTTATATTGTAAGAAATTCCTGGGGGGAAGCTTTCGGTGACAAAGGTTATTGTTACATTCCGTTTGCTTATATAGACGACCCTGAATATCTTGATTTTGCATGTATCATAACAGAGATAACCGATACATCTGACGGCAAGAGACAGGAGATACCTACTGTTCTGGCTAATTTCGCAGCTACAGAGTCTGAAATTCGCAAGGCTGCCATAAGAAATGCCATAGCTACCGTTAAAATAGAATTGCAGGATGCACAGAACCTTTACGCGGAATATTACAGATATTATCAGAAACTGATGTTGCGTCTAACCATGCCAAAGGTGCAGAACGACATCAGGAAAGAAGCGGAAATCGGACAGACCGGAAAATTTATTAATACCGAGGCTACAAAGCATGAATTGGAAAACAATTTCGTGAAACGTCTTAAAGATTTCAAAAAATCTCTTCAGAATTATATTATTTATATTTCCGTTGCAGTGCTGATATTCGGTATTGTCTGGTATTATACCGACAGTATTGTGATGATGATTCTTTTTATCGTGGCGGCTGCTTTCGATGTGCTTTTATGGCTCGGTTATAAATGGTGGGTGAGATTAAGAAGGAAGGAACTTCAGGAACAACTTGACAATGTTGCAGTAAATGCTCAACATCAGAAAGAGATTCTGCTTGAGATGCAAATAAAGTTCCATGTTGCGGGTATGTGGCTCAGCAATTTCCATAAACTATCAGAAGAGATCGGTGATATCTATGACCGTCTTGTAAGTTTCAATGATACGCTTCGCCAATGGCAGAAAGATTATGCGCAACAAGTAATCGAAAAAGAGAATTTAGAGGGAATAATGTTCAGGCATTTAGACCCCACTCCCCTTTTGGGAAGATTTTTCGACAGCCATAGGAATGAAATTGTAAGCAAGATTGACCTTTTAGATGTATTCAAAGATTATCAGGCAAATATAAAAGACCTGGACAAATCTCACGAAAACCTCAGAAACCTCGTTTCCAGGGCTATAGAAGCATTGATGCTTGATTTCAATATGGCAGAATTCCTCATGGGTAGAGAGTATCCCTACCTTGAACCTGTTAAAATAGGAGAAGAGATGGATATTCTTATGCAAGTGGGTCAACCTTCGTTCCGGAATCCGGAAAGAAACGCATCCTCCCCTGTAAGGATGGTTATGGCCAAAATAGACAACCGAAATAAATCTACCTGGAGCAACACATTGTCGCCATTTTTCCCATTACGACCGGTGATCCTTTCTCAGGAAGACCCGACACGTCTTATTCTGTTGACAATACATCCGCAAAGCATAAACTGAAAATAATTTGTTAAAAAACCGATTTGTCCACTTCTTTCTACTGCTGATCACGGCATTCTCTTTATCTGAAGCCACGGTGATTACCGGAGAAATCTTAGACTCAGATAAGTTACCTTTAACAGGTGCATCAGTGATACTCAAATCCTTGCCCGATTCGGTCAGCAGAGGTATCAAGATAACTGATATTGAAGGGAAATTCTCATTCGATGATATAAAGGATGGGAAATATATGCTCAATGTGAGCATGACAGGGATGGATTCCGTTTTTAAGGACTTTGTTGTATCGGATACGACAGAAAATATAAATCTGGGAACCATTGTCCTCACTGAAAATGCAATTCTTTTGAAAGAAGCAGTCGTGACGGGTGTAAGGGCAGCTGTGGTGGCGAAGCAAGACACTGTTGAATTTAACGCTGACTCATTCCATACATCTCCGAATGCTACAGTCGACCAACTTTTGAAGAGACTTCCCGGTGTAGAGGTCGGAGCTGACGGTTCAATCACTTCCAATGGAAAGACTATATCTAAAATTCTGGTAGACGGAAAGGAATTCTTTGCTGACGATCCACAGATGGCTACAAAGAACCTACCCTCCAATATGGTGGATAAAGTACAGGTGATCGACCGTAAAAGCGACCTTGCACGTCTCACCGGAATTGACGACGGTGAGGAAGAAACCGTGATCAATCTGAAAGTGAAAAAAGATATGAACAACGGTTGGTTTGGAAATATTTCAGGGGGCTACGGATTCGATAACAAATACAATGGAAGTTTTGTTGTCAATAACTTTCACAACGGCAACCAGCTTACTTTCTTAGGGGGTCTAAACAATATAAACGAAAATGGTTTCAGTGACAGAGGTAGAGGTAGATTCCGTGACTTCGGAGGTTCAGGAGGTATTACTACGGCACAGCGTCTGGGTATGAATTTCAATGTGGGAAAAGAGGAGATTATCCGAGTCGGAGGTAACGTTTTGTATTCTCATTCCGATAGAAAGCAAACCCAAAAATCAGCCACTCAATTTCTTTTCCCTGATTCTGTAAGTTATCAGGATGGAGGAAGCTATAATAACGACAAGGGTCATAATTTTAATCTGGATCTGCGCCTTCAGTGGAACATTGATGAAAACAATACTCTTGATTTTCGACCCCGGTTCTCTATGAATTTCCGCAATTCTGAAAAAGAGGATTCTTCAAGACTAAGGGCCGGAGATCCGGATCTGACATTAGTAAACCGTAATCTGAATTTTCAAAACAACAAGGGTACAAGCTATGAAACAACCGGCAATCTGATCTTCAATCATAAATTCGTCTCAAAGCCGGGAAGATCGCTCAGTGCCAACATTCAATACAGTTTCTCCAGAACTTTACAGAAATCCCTTAGCTGGAGTAGGATTCTTTTTTATCTCCTTAATGATGAAGACGAGGAGCTTAACCGCTATCTTGATAATAAGAATCTGTCAAATTCTGTGGAGGGTAGAATTACATGGACCGAACCTTTAGGTAATCCTCAGAGAGGTAATTTCCTGACTTTCTCATATCGTACTAAGTATCAATGGACTGATGCCGACCTTTATACCTATAATCTTCCGCCGGATACCGATAATCCCTTTGATAACCTTCCGGATTTAAACAATACGCCTGAGGGAGCCGAGTTCGATCCGACACTTAGCAACAGTTTCCGTAACAGGTTTTTCACTCAGGAACTACAGGCCGGATATAAGAAAGTAAGCAAGACTGTGAATCTGGAGGCGGGATTACTCTTTTCTCCATCAAGTTCTTCCAGTCACGACCTTATAAACGATGCACGCAACATACCTACCAGATGGGTTTGGAATGTGTCTCCCTTTGCTAATATCCGGGTTAAATTCAACAACACGGCCTCAATGAGAGCAAATTACCGGGCCAGAACATCTCAACCATCAATGAGTCAGCTTCAACCGGTGGCCGATGTAACCGATCCGTTAAACATAAAGATAGGAAATCCCGAACTTAAACCTACTTTCACCCAAAATATAGGAATAAATTTCAATAACTATATAGCTGAAAAACAACAATCTCTGATGCTGATGTTCAATGTTTCCTATGCTTTGAACTCAATAGTGGCAAGAACTGTCACAGATATGGAAACAGGTGGAAGAACAACCACTTATGCCAATGTGAATGGAAATGCTAATATTTTTTTCATGGGAATGTATACCGGCCCTTTCTCCAATACCAAATGGAGATTCAATACAAGACTAAATACAAGATATTCCACAACACCGGGTTATATAAACGGAGATTTCAACCGGTCGGACAATATTACAGTTTCTCCTGCGGCAGGGATAACTTTCTCATCCGAGATTTTTCAGGCTTCCTTTAACCCTAACTATTCTTTCAATACCGTAATCAATTCATTGCCGAAACAAAACAATCGGAAAACTCATTCTTATGGATTTTCTGCCGATGCTTCCTTATTTCTGCCTTTCGGTCTTGATCTGACAACAGATTTGAATTTTGCTGCTAATTACGGATATACTAACGGATATAACATAAATCAATGGCTTTGGAACGCACAGCTGTCTTATTCATTTCTTAAAGACAAATCTCTTACATTTTCCGTGAAGGCTTATGATATTCTTCACCAAAAGAAAAACATTTCCAGAAGTGTTTCAGCCAATGCTATAGTAGATACAGAATACAATGACCTTACAAGATATCTTCTCTTCAGCATTACATGGAGCTTTAATTCTCTCTCAAAGAAGAATAAAGGACCCACAGGTGAAGAGGAATTCTTTCCCGGACCACCGCCCGGTGAAAGACCGGGAGGTCCGGAAGGGAGAAGAAGCGGTGAGAGACCCATGGGGGCACCTCCGGGACCTCCTCCGGGTGGAAGACCTTTTTAGTTCTTAATCTCTTTTTTATATAATTCGGGGAACAGGTTCTTAATTTACTTTTTTTATGTTATTTTTGTAGATATGTTATAACTTTTTGTTTCTCATGAGAAAATTGCCGTTGATATTCTTCCTTTTGCTATTCTGTGTGTTTTGTAATGCCTGGAATGTCAATGAAAAATATACCGGACCAAAGACTCCAACTACTGACACTACCTGGCATCCGGATATTCTCGAAGGTTACGAAGCAAGATACGTAAATCAAGGTGAAGCTTTTGACGGCCCATGCAGATCTACAATAATTAGGAAACTCGATCCCAAAGGATCCAGAAAAGCATATTTATATATCCACGGTTTCAACGATTACTTCTTCCAGAGTGAAATGGGGGAAAGATTCGTTGACTCAGGTTTCAATTTCTATGCTGTGGACCTCAGGCGATACGGCCGAAGCAGAGAACCCTGGCAATATCCCTTCAATATCAGAAACCAGGAGGAATATTTCGACGATATAGATTCCGCGTTAGTGCAGATAGTGAACGACGGTAATATTGATATTACATTGTCGGGACATTCTACCGGAGGTCTGACCGTGGCTCTTTATGGTGCTGTGAAAGGTCTCGATACTCCGGTAGACCGTATAGTGACTGACAGCCCTTTCTTAGCCTGGAACTTTAACTCCTTTATGAGAAATATAGCAATCCCGGTTGTTAGTTTCTGGGGAAAGATGTTTAAGAACAATAAAATCAAACAGGCTAAATGTGATGGTTATGCATATAGTTTGTTAAAAGAGTATTACGGAGAATGGGAATATAATACCGACTGGAAAATGATTTATTCTCCTCCTGTGACAACATCTTGGATAAATGCAATACAGTCGGCTCAGAAAAAAGTGATGAAAAACCGTGAGAATATTATGGTGCCAATTCTTGTTATGCACAGCAGTAGAAAAATAGACGGATGTAACTATACTCCGGAATTTCAAACGGGAGATGCTGTGCTTGATCCTTTCATGCTCCAGGAAAGAGGAGTCAAATTAGGAAGTGAAAGAGTGGTATGCGCAATCGACAGTGGATTGCACGATCTCATTCTCAGCCGTAAGGAGGTAAGAGACGTGGCATATGATTCTATTTTCTCTTTTATAAGGCAATTTTAGTTAATGTTATTTTAATGATTATCCTCTGAAACGCCTATAAATAATTTTCGCTATGATTTTACCGTCAAAATATAGAGATATCACGTCCGGTATCTTCAAAAGCCAAGGATTTTTAGTTAGAAGACATCGGAAGCCTAATAACTACAGGTCTTTAGGTATTTTTGCGGATAATCATAATAATTTTCCTATCTAATTTTAACACAATGACTGAAGAAAAAAGAGATGTGTTAAATCGACCCGAAATAAGGGAGTATTTCGATATTGCCGGAAAACTGAAAAAACCTTTATATGGAAAGTTCCCGGCTGAAGAAGCAATAAAATTTAAAAATTTCGCCCGTGGCACACTTCCAAAATCAACGGAAGCCCACAATGAAAACAATATTCCGGAGGCTCTCCTAACTCTAAACACGGCACTGCTATTTGCAGAAGCTGTAGAACCGGATAAAAATATTCTTCTCGCAATAGGCCTCTACCCTTTCCTGAGAGAAGGCCTTATCGATATTTTGAAAATACGAAAGGAATGGGGCGAAGATATAGCAGGGCTTTTGACCGGCCTTGAAGCCGTTGACCGTTTTTCCAATAAGAATCATATAGTAAATCAGGAAAATTTCCGCGGATTGCTTTTGGCTCTTGCCGATGATATAAGGGTTATAATTATCATGATTGTGAGAAATCTCGCACTCATGAGAATGATCAATAACCATCCTGATCAAGACTGGGTGAGAGACGTGGCTTTTGAAGCTAATTATCTTTATGCTCAACTGGCCCACCGCCTCGGTTTATATAAAATAAAAAGTGAGCTTGAAGATCTTTCCCTGAAATATACTAACCGTGAAATCTATACCCAGATTGCAAAAAAACTCAATGCTACAAAAAGGGAAAGAGATGCCTATATAAAAGCTTTCATCGATCCGGTGAAACAAAAACTGGAAGAGGCCGGATTAAAGTTCGACATTAAGGGACGCACAAAATCAATATCCTCTATCTGGAGCAAGATGAAGAAACAGAAAGTGGATTTGCCCGGCATCTATGATCTTTTTGCTATCAGGGTGATTATAGATACTCCTCTGGAAAAAGAGAAAAGCGACTGCTGGCTGGCCTATTCGATTCTTGCTGACATGTACACAGCTAACCCGGCTCGTATGCGCGACTGGATTACTATACCTAAAAGTAATGGATATGAAAGTCTTCATGCCACGGTGATGGGGCCTGAATCAAAATGGGTGGAAGTGCAGTTCCGCACAAAACGGATGGACCTTGTGGCTGAAAAAGGTCTTGCCGCTCACTGGAGATATAAAGGAGTGAAAGGAGATGCTACCGATCAATGGATGAACAATATCAGGGATATATTGGAATCTGCAGAATCGGGACCTATGCAGCTCATGAAAGACATGAAAAAAGATGTCTATGGGAATGAAGTGTTTGCATTTACTCCTAAAGGCGACCTTTTCAGATTACAGGCAGGGGCTACCGTGTTGGATTTCGCTTTCCTTATCCATTCTAATGTCGGGGCGCATTGTACCGGTGCAGTAGTTAACGGGCAACATAAGAAAATCACCCATAAGATCTCTAACGGAGACACTGTGGAGATTCTGACTTCATCCACCCAGTCGCCCAAAAAAGACTGGATGAATATAGTAGTGTCTTCTAAAGCCCGAAACAAAATTAAACAGACTTTGAATGAAGAGCTTATAAAGAAAGCTGATTTAGGTAAGGAACTGTTTAACCGGAGAGCAAAAAACCGTAAGGTGGAGGTGGATGAAGCCACTCTGATGAAATATCTTACAAAAAACGGTTACCGCCACGCTAACGAATTCTTTGCCGACATGGCCGACGGCAAAATCGACCCCGGTAAATTCCTGGCTACTTTCATCGATGATACCAAACCTAAGACAGAAACAGCCAGGGTGTCTGCTGAGGAATACCAGATGCAGGAAAAGAGCCCTGAGGAGGAGAAAGGAGAAATTCTCAAAATCGGTGAAAAAAGTATCAACGGTCTAAGCTTTAAATTTGCAAGATGTTGTAATCCTATATACGGAGATGAAGTCTTCGGTTTTGTTTCTTCGGATGGTTCGGTTAAAATTCATCGTAAAGACTGTCCGAATGCAAATCATATCCGTCAAAGATATCCTTACCGTGTCATAAAGGCTACCTGGAGTGGTTCCGAAGGTGACGTTTTGCCCTCAACACTTAAAATAACCGGGAAAGACGATATAGGTATAGTCGCTAATATCACATCAGTAATCTCGAAAGAGTATGGTGTTAACATGAGGTCGATATCTGTAGATAGCAACGACGGGATGTTCCAGGGAATTTTGGTAGTAACGGTTTCTGACGTGAAAAAACTAAGCGCTTTAGTAAAGAAACTTTCTACTGTGAAAGGAGTAAAACAAATTCAAAGACTATGAAAAGAGGTGTATTTCTTTTAGCCATTATATTGATGATATTTGCCGGTAGTTGCAAAAGACTGAAAAAAACGGATGCTGAAATAGAGAGGGAACACTGGATCAGCGGTTTCTCCGACTCAGTTGAATATTATCAACACAGGAGCCGGGAAGTGGAAACCCGACTGACTGAAATCAACGGCCGGCTTAATCAAAGTCTTCAGGATTTTGAATTTATAAAAAACCCGAGGGAAGTAAGCGGGTATTATCTTCTGAAGGGCTGGAAATCCAAAATTCCTTTCACGACTACCGCTATATATGCAAGGGTGAATGAAAATCATAATCTGGAACTTATAGCTACCCTGGCAGGAGCAACATTTAACAAAATCGGAGTTGGTAACGGTGCTTCAGAATTCTATTCTGAGACTGTACCTCACGACCAGGCCTTTAATTTCCGGCATGAACGTTTCAATACAGTATACTTTGAAGGAGGTAAAGCTGATACAATTGCTGAATATATCAGTTTAAATAAAGCCGGGAAGGTGACTCTTGAATTCCTGGAAACCAAACGTAAGAAACTTTTTATGATACCTCAGGATGAGAAAGATATGATCTCACAAACCTGGGATCTATATTCTTTGCAAACAGCCGCACGTGACCTACAAAAGGAATTATGGATAAATTCCCGCAAGATTGAAACTTTCCGCAGAATGATGGATACAGAAAATAAACTTGAAGAAAACTAATAATACAAAATTATGGAACTGACTGTAAAAGACCTTGAAACCCTTAAATTGAAGGGTAAGACTGAGGAACAGCTTAAGGAAGAGCTCAGAATGCTTAAGGAAGGATTCCCTTATCTTAAAATAGAAGCAGCTGCTACCCCGGGTCATGGTATCTTCGTGCTTGATGAAAAAATGGAAAATCAGGCTATGGATATCTGGAATGAATTCCTGGCATCCGGAGCCAAAGTTACTAAGATGGTGCCTGCCAGTGGAGCTGCCTCCCGTATGTTTAAAGACCTTTTCTCTTTCGCTAACGGAAAAGATGAAAAACCCTCTAATGATTTCATGAAGAAATTCTTCAATGAGATAGAAAAATTTGCTTTTTTCAATCAATTGAATGAAACCTGCATCAGGCTTTATGGTAAAAGCATTGATAGCCTGGTGAAGGAGAAAAGATATAAAGACGTTGTAAAAGCATTGATTGATAAAGAGGGTCTTAATTATGGACAACTTCCTAAAGCTTTATTAAGTTTCCATAAGTACCTTGGGGGTGTGAGGACTGCAATAGAGGAACATCTCTCTGAAGGTGCTCAGTATGCCGGTGGAAAAGATGGTAACGTGAATGTGCATTTCACTGTAAGTGAAGATCACATTCCTTTGGTGGAAAGGAAATTTGAAGAGGCCAAAGGAAAAATGGAACATGAATATGGTGTGAAATTTGATTTAAGCACAAGTATCCAGAAACCTTCAACTGACACAGTAGCAGCTAACCTTGACGGAACCCCCTATAAGGAGAAAGATACTTTGTTCTTCCGTCCCGGTGGTCACGGTGCATTGATTGAGAATCTAAACGACCTGAATGCTGACGTTATCTTTATCAAGAACATTGACAATGTAGTTCCTGAAAATAAAAGGGAAGATACTGTGAAATATAAGAAGATAATCGGTGGAGTTCTTGTTGGTGTTAAACAAAAGGGGGATGATTATTGCAAGTTGCTCTCTAAAGGGACTCCTGACGAGTCAAAACTTAATGAAATTCTGGATTTCGTGCATAAAGTTCTATGTATTTCTCATGACGGCACGGATAAGATGACGCCGGAAGAAAAAGCAGAATTCCTTTATAAGAAATTAAATCGTCCTTATCGTGTATGCGGAATGGTAAGAAATGAAGGTGAACCGGGTGGAGGTCCCTTCCTTGCTTATAATGCCGACGGAACAGTTTCACCCCAGATTTTGGAATCAACTCAGATTGATCCGCATAATAAGGAGGCCCAGAAAATGATGAAAGAGGCCACTCACTTTAATCCGGTGGATTTGGTGATAAGTACCAAATCATGGGATGGCAAGAAATTCAATTTACCTGAATATGTGGATAAAACCACAGGTTTTATCTCCCAAAAGAGCCGTGAAGGGGTAGAAATAAAAGCATTGGAACTACCCGGGCTTTGGAACGGAGCTATGAGCGACTGGAACACTCTTTTGGTAGAAGTACCACT
The DNA here is from genome assembly GCA_022509185.1 of Muribaculaceae bacterium. Lineage (GTDB taxonomy): Bacteria > Bacteroidota > Bacteroidia > Bacteroidales > Muribaculaceae > Lepagella. Next base: position 16,780 of record JAFLTS010000001.1, read on the forward strand.
TTCAACTTTCAATCCGGTAAAAACAGTAAATGATCTTCTAAGAGACGCACATCAGTAAAACAAATAAGGGTAAGCAGAAATACTGCTTACCCTTAAATTAAAAAACAGGGACAAAACACTTATAAATATCCGCTTACGGGAATATTTTTAATTCTATTATTATTAAAGTGTTTATTACTCTTCATAAATTTTAGCTGCAGTTTTGCAGTACCATTGGATAAATTTTGATAACATTCGTTTCATAATTTAAAATCTTTAGTACCTTAATTATTTTATGTTGTAGAATTATGTTTTATAACATAAAGACGGTGCAAATATATAAAATTTTATTAAAAAAATAATAAATCGTCATAAAAATTTTCTTTATGAAGAAGAAGATTTTATTTGTTTGTCTCGGCAATATTTGTCGTTCTCCCGCTGCTGAAGGGATAATGAGGCGGCTGCTTCAGGAAAAAAATCTGGATGATAAATATGTGTTGGATTCTGCCGGTCTTTATGGAGGACATGCCGGAGAATTACCCGATAATAGAATGAGACAGCATGCCCGCAGAAGAGGTTATGATCTTACCCATAGAAGCAGACCGGTAAAAATATCCGACTTTGAAGATTTTGACCTTATCGTAGCAATGGACGACAGTAATTTCTCACGGCTTAAGAATTTGGCTCCAACAATAGAAGGTGAGAAAAAAGTGGTGAGAATGATTGATTTTGTCAAAGGTTTCCCATACTATCATTCTGTACCTGATCCTTATTATGAAGGTTCTGAAGGATTTGAATTGGTCTTGGATCTTCTGGAAGATGGATGTCTTAATCTGGTGGAACAGCTTGAAAAAGAAGGATAGAGGAAATTATTGCTGTGAATAAGTGATTTTTATATAATTTTGCATCGGAAAAAATTAATTTTTTTAGACAAGATGAAAGCATATGTTTTTCCGGGTCAAGGTGCTCAGTTTGTTGGAATGGGCAAGGACCTTTACGACAATAATGAAGAAGCTAAAGCTCTCTTTGAAAAGGCAAATGATATTCTCGGGTTCCGTATAACGGATCTGATGTTCAATGGAACGGAAGAAGATTTAAAACAGACAAAAGTGACTCAACCGGCCATTTTCCTGCATAGTGTTATTCTGGCTAAGAGTCTGGGAGATGATTTTAAGCCTGATATGGTGGCAGGTCACTCTCTTGGTGAATTTTCTGCTCTTGTAGCTGCCGGTGCTCTTTCTTTTGAAGAAGGATTGAAGTTAGTGGCAAAAAGAGCACAGGCAATGCAAAAAGCTTGTGAAGCGGCGCCTTCAACAATGGCCGCTGTGTTGGCTTTGCCGGATGATAAAGTCGAAGAAATTTGTGCTTCTATAGATCATATAGTGGCTCCGGCTAATTATAATTGTCCCGGTCAGCTTGTGATTTCAGGAACACACGAAGGAATAGATGCAGCTTGTGAGAAACTTCTTGCTGCGGGGGCTAAAAGGGCCATGAAACTGAAAGTTGGTGGAGCTTTCCATAGCCCGTTGATGGCACCGGCTGAAGAGGAATTGGCTGAAGCTATTGAAGCTGCGGAATTCAGCAAACCTATTTGTCCGGTTTATCAGAATGTAGATGGGAAACCTCATACAGATCCTAAAGAAATTAAAGAGAACCTTATAAAGCAACTCACTGCCCCGGTGAGATGGACCCAGGATATAGAGGCCATGATCAATGACGGAGCGGATGAATTCATTGAATTAGGACCGGGGGCCGTGCTTCAAGGTCTTGTGAAAAAAATCAACAGAGGAGTAGCTACTTCAGGACAACAATAAGGAGATGAATATAGCAATAGTAGGAGCTAGCGGAGCTGTAGGTCAGGAGCTTCTCAGAGTGCTTGACGAACAGAATTTCCCGGTGAAAAGTCTCAGATTGTTTGGATCTGAAAGGAGTGAAGGTAGAGAATATGAATTCAGGGGTAAAAAAATTAAAGTGGAACGTCTGAGTCATGATTCCGATTTCTCAGGAGTAGATATTGCCTTTACCTCTGCCGGAGCTTCAACTTCAAAAGAATACGCCGATACCATCACTAAATTCGGCACAGTGATGATAGACAACAGCAGTGCTTTCAGAATGGATCCGGATGTACCGCTGGTAGTACCGGAAGTTAACCCTGAAGATGCCTTCAACCGACCGAGAAATATTATTGGCAATCCCAACTGTACCACTATTCAAATGGTAGTGGCCTTAAAACCGATAAATGATCTCTCCCCTATCCTCAAGGTTCACGTCTCTACTTACCAGGCTGCAAGTGGTGCCGGAGCGGCTGCTATGAAAGAATTAGAAAAGCAGTCTCAGGAAATTGTAGAAGGGAAGGAACCTACAATAGAAAAATTTCCATTCCAATTGGCTTATAATCTGATTCCTCAGGTGGATGTTTTCATGGAAAACGGATACACGAAGGAGGAAATGAAGATGTATAATGAAACACGAAAAATCATGCACTCAGATAAAATACAGGTAAGCGCTACTTGTGTGAGAGTGCCTGTGCTTCGTGCTCACAGCGAGGCTATCTGGCTGGTAACTGAAAAGCCTTTGGAAATTGGAGAAGTACGTAAGGCACTTGAAAACGCGCCGGGTATAATCGTTAAAGATAACCCGGAAAAAAGAGAATATCCAATGCCTTATGATATATCTGGAAAGGATCCTGTTTACGTAGGAAGATTAAGGAAAGATCTTGCAGACCCATGTGGTCTTAGTTTCTGGGTTGTGGGTGATCAGATTAAAAAAGGGGCTGCTCTCAATGCAGTGCAGATAGCCCAGCTTTTAATCAAATAGAAGAAAATATTTCTAAACATAAAATACCCCGAAAGTGATTAATTGAAAACACTTTCGGGGTATTTTTATTCAGTTTTATTTCCTTTTATTCTACTTTAGCTCTTCGGCTATCCCAGATGAAGTAAGCTATCAGTAATACGTAAGCCGCACATCCTAAAATCTGAGTGACTTCAAGACCTCCGGGAGTTTCATATTCAAAACCACAGAATCTCGTAATAGCTGCAAATACTCCAAATAAAGCACCTCCGGCTATCAGACCTGAAGCAATCAACGTACCACGATCCCTGCGTGCATCGTTCACCTTTGGATCTTTGGAAGAATTACTTACAAAATAAGCGACTGCTCCACCCACAAGCATAGGACTGTTTAACGATAACGGGATGAACATACCCAGGCAGAATGCCAGGGCCGGAACGCCAAGCCAGTTAAGTATACAGGCGAGTATGGCGCCAATCATGTACAATATCCAGGGAGTGTCACCTCCCATCATAAGAGGTTCAATCACTTTAGCCATTGCATTGGCCTGTGGTGCTACAAGTGCATCATCACCTGTGAATCCATAAACCTGATTCAAAACCATTATAACACCTCCTACTGTTGCAGCGGAAACAAGGGTGCCAAGAAATTTCCAACTCTCCTGTTTCTTTGGGGTTGAACCCAGCCAATACCCAATTTTAAGGTCGGTTACAAAACCTCCTGCCATGGAAAGGGCCGTACAGACAACACCTCCGATTACCATAGAAGCAACAATACCTGAGGTACCGCTGAGTCCGATTGCAACAAATATAGCAGAGGCTATAATCAAGGTCATCAAAGTCATTCCCGATACCGGATTCGATCCTACTATCGCGATTGCATTGGCAGCTACTGTTGTGAAAAGGAAGGCAATCAAAGTCACAACACCCCACGCTACAGCAGCCTGCCAGAAGGTATGTATAACACCAAACCAGAAAAAGAGCATTACGGCTATGAGGGCTATTACGATAAATACAACAATATGCTTCATCGAAATATCCATCTGCCATCTTTGTTCCTTGACATCAGAGACCTTTCCTTTGAGCTCGCGGCCTGCAAGTCCGATGGCTTGAGCTATGATAGGCCAGGATTTGATAATTCCTATTACACCTGCCATCGCTATACCTCCAATACCTATCAATCTGGCGTAATTTTTAAAGAGGTCATCCGGATCCATAACAGCGAATTCAGGACTACCATACGTACCCATCAGAGGAATGATTATCCACCATACAAATATTGATCCGGCAAAAATTACAAAGGCATATTTCAATCCCACAATATATCCGAGACCCAGAAGTGCCGCTCCTGTATTACAACTTAAAACTAATTTAGCCTTCTCAGCCATTACCTGGCCCCATGTGGCTGCCGTGGATTGAATTGTCTCGGCCCACCAGCCAAATGTGGCAACAATATAATCGTAGACACCTCCAATTAAAGAAGCTACTATAAGAGTCTTTGCCTGACCACCTTTATCAGCACCACTCCCCTCTCCTGATATCAATACCTGAGTGGTGGCCGTAGCCTCCGGGAAAGGATATTTGCCATGCATATCCTTAACAAAGTATTTTCGGAAGGGAATAAAAAAGAGAATACCCAGAATTCCTCCTAATAGAGATGAAAGGAAAATCTGATAGAATTCCACTGCAATATCCGGATATGTGGCCTGTAGTATGAAAAGAGCGGGAAGGGTGAAAATCGCTCCGGCCACTATGACTCCGGAACAGGCACCGATACTCTGTATAATGACATTCTGACCTAAAGAATTTTTTTTGCCCAAAGCATTACTTAATCCCACTGCAATAATGGCAATAGGTATTGCAGCTTCAAAAACCTGTCCTACCTTAAGTCCAAGATAAGCTGCAGCCGCAGAAAATACTATGGCCATTACCAGGCCGGTAAATACAGAATATACGGTTACCTCCTTTTGATCGTGTGCCGGATGCATCACAGGATTATATTGCTCATCGGCAGCAAGCTCTCTGAATGCGTTCTCCGGTAAACCGGTAGAAGTGTTCAAATTAGTGGTTTCCTCGCTCATTTCTTCGGTTAGCGTTATATAATTATGGTATGCGAATATAATGATTATCTCACTATTAATGAAATTTTAAGTAATTTTGCACTTCCGATATAATTAAAATATTACTTATGAATGAGAATGTTCTTTTAATGCGTAGCGCCAAGGCACGTTTGGAGGGGAAATGGATAAATGTGGCTATTGGTGCCCTTATATATTTGGCAATAATGTCAATAGCCAGTTCAACATCTCTTTTGGAATTGATTATTTATGGTCCTTTAACCTTCGGATTTTATCTATATCTTGCATGTAATGTTGATACAGGTGTAAATAATCTTAACCTCCTGTTTAAAGGATTTGAAAGATTTGGAGATACATTGGTGGCTGGGTTACTTTATTCACTTGCCGTAGGAATAGGTCTGTGCCTTCTTATCGTACCCGGAATTATTGTGGCTTGTGGTCTCGGTCTCACATTCTTTATTATGGTGGATGATCAAAAGATATCCGGTTTAGATGCTTTGCAACTGAGCTGGAATATGATGAAAGGTCATAAATGGGACTTCTTCTGCCTTAATTTCAGATTTATAGGTTGGATTCTATTGAGTATTCTTACTTGCGGTATAGGTTTTATCTTCCTACAACCTTATATGATTGTTACCTGCCAGAATTTCTACAGGAAATTAAGATATGGCACATTTTAAATTTCCGGTGGGGAAATTTAACATTAATTGAGATTTAAAAGCTTAAACCAACATCATCTCCAGGTGTCCATTAATTGGATAACACTAAATTCATGAAATTAAAATATCTTCTTATCGCAGTGATTGCGGCAATACCTACCATGCTTTTTGCCAAGGGCAATATTACAGGTAAAATTGTAAATAAATCCACCGGGGAACCAATGGATTTTGTCACCATTCAATTATTAGATTCCAAAGGAAAGCCGTTGGCAATAGGAACCTCTTCCGATACCGATGGAAATTTTATTATTCCTAATGTAAATGATGGTAATTATATTTTAAAAGTTACAAATATCGGGAGTATTGAACAGGAACGTCCTGTAGTTATCTCAGGAGAAAATGTAACGATACCCGATATCCATCTTGCCGATGATGCCAAGGTATTGCAGGAAATGGTTGTGGAAGGAGTGAAAAGTCAGATGAGATTTGAACTCGACCGCAAGGTATTTACTGTGGATGCCAATGTTACTGTAGCCGGCACTTCAGCTTCCGAACTCTTGGAATCTATACCCTCTGTAGAAGTGGATCAGGATGGCGAAGTTTCGCTGAGGGGAAATTCATCTGTTACTATTTGGATTAATGGTAAGGAATCAGGTCTCACGGCTGATAACCGTGCCCAGATTCTGGAACAGATTCCTGCTGAAACGATTGACCGTGTGGAGGTAATCACGAACCCTTCAGCTAAGTATAGTCCGGAAGGAACAGCAGGTATAATTAATATTATTTTAAAGAAAGATCGAAGGGCCGGTTATTTCGGAAGCGCTGAATTCAGTATAAATTCGCGATTAGGAGGGAATGCCGGTGTTAATTTCAATTACAACCATAGCAAAGTCGATGCTTTTGCAGGTGTAGGTTTCCGAATGAGAAGAAATGAAGGAGGTTCTCTTATGGACCGCACTTATGATGAGGGATATTTCACTAAATCAAGCGGAAAGAATCCAAACCGGGGTAACAATGTCTTCTTCAGATTGGGAGCAACCTATCATGCCACAGATAATGATGATATCTCAGTGAGCGGATTCGGTATGTTCGGACATAATAACCGGAGTTCCAAAACAGATTATACATCAAATTTACCGGGTAACTGGATAAACAATTTAAACCATTCCTACAGTAAAGGGAATATGAAAGGTGCCCATGTAGAGGCCGGATATACCCATAAATGGAGTGATACCAATAAACTTGATATTAACGGTTCGTTTAATTATTGGGGTGGTAACAATTGGAATTCATATCTTCAGGAGCAGGCTTACAACTTTGAATATCCGGATTTTTCAAGCTTTGATCCCTCAACAGGTATATATTATAGCGACTTGTATCAAGAACAGACAATGGATATGAGCAACAAAGGTTGGGAAGTAAAAGTGGACTATGAAAACAGGCTTACCGATTGGCTGAAACTTGAAACCGGTTATAACGGAAACTTCTCTAAAGAGAACACGCCTACAGATACTTATACCGGGACTTCAAAAGAGAATATGGTACAAAATGAGGCTCTTTACAACCGTTTTATTTATCGTAACGATATCAATGCTCTTTATGCCACTTTGGGGGGTACGGTTAAAAAATTCAGTTATTCGGCCGGCCTTAGGGCTGAACAATGGACAGTTCATACTAAATCACTTGGTTTCGATGAACCTGAGAATTCTCAAGCCTGGTACAAGAAAAATAATTTTGCATTGTTTCCTTCGGTATTTCTATCTCTTTCCCTTCCCTACGACAATGAAATGCAGATAAATTACACAAGGCGACTTCAACGACCCTGGGGTGGACAGTTAAATTCATTTCATGACATTTCAGATCCTACTAATATTTCTTATGGTAATCCTGAATTACAGCCTCAATATTCAAACTCATTTGAATTAAATTATTTAAAAAGTTGGACTTGGCATATGATCAGTTTATCTGCTTATCTGCGCACCACATCAGATATGACTAACAGAATAAGTTTTTTGGATGGAGATGTGATGTATTCAACTTGGGCAAATGTGGCTGATCAGACTAACTCGGGATGTGAAATTGTCTTAAAGGATAATTTTTTCAGAATTATCGATCTGACCACTACTGTTAATCTATACAACAATCACATAAGCGCCTGGACATATAAATTTAAAACTGATTCAGGTAATTATGTGGATTTGTATGGAGACAAGCAGGATAGTTTCGCATGGAGTATCCGTGCAATGTTGGGAGTAAAAATACCATGGCAGCTTTCTTTTCAAGCTAATGGAGGGTATAATTCAAAGATGCTGACGGCACAAGGATCGCGTGAGGGAGGATGGAGTGTTGATATAGGTATCAGAAAGAATGCCGGTAACTGGTCTTTCTCTCTTAACTGTCGAGACCTTTTTGATTCCAGAAAATTCAAGAGTACAACTAATGGTCCGGGATACCATCAATATAGTGAAAGATGGTGGGGAGGACGTACGGTTAGATTCACTATAAAATACTCATTCGGCAACATGGGAGGAAGAAACCATAAGAATGAAGGAGAAGTGATGGATGGTTCCGGATACGGAGGCAATGAAATGGAAATGTAATTAATATTTTTTAACATTACTTTTTTATAGATTCTGAACTATATGCTCAGTCTCTTTGTTTCTCATTAAAAATGCGATTATGACAGACAGGAAGACATTTGTTAAAGCTATCGCCGATCTGGTGCAAGAATATATAGATAATTTTGACAGATTTGACGACAATCCTCAGATAAGAGTAAATCCGGAGTTGCTTTATGTAGAAGCTATAGACGGAAAAGCTATGTTGGAAGGAATAGGAGATTCAGAAGAAGCTTTTGAAGATGCGGCTTATGCTCAAGGAGATGAAACCATGAGTGCTTCTGACTTTCAGGAAAAAGAAGATCCGGATTTTTATCCTATCAAAAGTCTCTTGAAACCTACCGGACCCCATACTTCGAAACCGGATATGGATGCAATAGAAAAAATCGCAGACGAATATTTTAAATAATTTAATAGTCTTATTATAAAAAGGAAACTTATTTTAAGTTTGACAGTTCAAAGTGTAATTTTCAGTCTATTATTCAGAAGGCTTGTGGGGTTCACAAGCCTTCTGCTGTTGTATGGAGATGGCTTCCTTTATTGGTGAAATGACCTTAAATTTTTAAATTTGTATGATTTTGAAAAGTTTACAAAATGAAAGTCATAAAATGCACTAAGGGACATCTGATGAAGAATGGTCAGAATTTCTGTCCCATTTGCGGTTCTCAAAAGACTGTAGTGAATATATGTGAAAAATGTGGTAAGGAGATATCTGTTACAGCTTCTTATTGTTCAAATTGTGGAAACCGTATAGAAAATAAATATGGAACTAATATATTTAAAAATGACCCGGTAAATAAAAAACCTTTATTTTACGATAAAAGTAAAGCATCTGATAAAGCTCCAATGACATTTAAATCAATTATACTGGTAGCAATTCTAATAATTTTGATCGGAGGAGGTATATGGTCTTTAAGAAGTTTGTTTTCAAATGCCACCTCATCTGATTACCCGGAAGATGGCTGGACTTCATTAGGAAGAGTACATTTTAATAATGATTTTGCTGTAGATGGAGAAGACACATACGACCTCGCCAGAATTTATGTCAGGTCAATTTATGGGTCTCCGGACAATTCTTCCTTAGGTAGCCAATTGGAATATGATAAAAAAGTGGAAACAGTGGCCCATGAATTACGCCTCGCTTATTTTACTTCACGAAATTTAAATTCCAATGACCAAGTATTTCTTTACACCAAAAAAGCCGGGAAACGAAATATTTATGAAATCAGGGATGAAAAAAATAATAAAATTTATCCTGTTGACAAAGGTATTATAGAAAATCAAGTGGGAGAAATGTATAATGCCAAAATCATAGTAGATAATGGAAAATATCAAACACCCATATATTTTAATATTCCTTATTAAAAGATTTAGAATTTATTATTACAAAATTTAAAACCGGGAAACGTTCTATCCCGGTTTTTTCTCCTAATATTTTTTCCAAAGTACACGCATTGAATTAAGAACTGCAAGCATAGTTACTCCTACATCTGCAAAAACAGCCGCCCATAAAGATGCAAATCCAATGACACCTAAAGTGAGTATTGCCACTTTGATTACCAATGCCCCGATAATATTTTCCATAACTATTTCATGAGTATATCGGCCTATTTTTATAGCGGTTGCAACTTTTGATGGTTTATCAGTCTGTATTACGATATCGGCACTCTCAATTGCAGCGTCAGAACCCAAACCTCCCATAGCAATACCTACATTACTTAAAGCCAAGACAGGCGCATCATTTAGTCCATCACCTACAAACGCAATGTTCTTTCCCGGTGTCTTTGATATTTTTTCTACGTATTCGGCTTTATCCTGAGGAAGGAGTTCTCCGAAGGCATGCCTGATCCCTAATAATCCTGCATATTTATTCACAATCTCCCTCCGGTCTCCGGATAACATAACAACCTGCCCTACTCCCAAATTATTTAAATCTTTTACCGTTTGAGCTGAATCTTCCTTTGGTGTATCGGAAAGTACGACATATCCAGCAAATTTGTCATCAACTGCTAATGCTACAATAGTCGATGTATTAGAATTTAATTCATCAGGATATTTAATACCTTTATCCTGTAACAACTTTAAATTGCCGGCAAGAATTTTTTTACCCTCGATTACTACCTCTGTACCCTTACCGGTTATTTCATGCATAGTGGAGACTGGAGGAATGTTGTAACCCTCCTTAGTTGTGTATGAAACTATAGCTTTAGCCAAGGGATGACTGCTTTGAGACTCGGCTCCCGCTAATAATTCTAACACTTCCTTTTTGTCAAATCCGGAAGTTGCGTTTGTTTCTTCAACACTGAATTGACCTGTAGTCAAGGTGCCTGTCTTGTCAAATGCCACTACATTTACATTCTTGATAGTTTCCAGATAATTCCCTCCTTTGAAAAGAATTCCCTGGCGAGAGGCAGCTCCGATACCCGCGAAATAACTTAATGGAACACTTATCACTAGTGCACAAGGACATGAAATAACAAGAAAAACCAACGCTCTATATAGCCATTCATTGAAATGATATTCAAATTCAGGATGAACCAGGGAAATGAAATAAGGGAAAGCTATAACAAGAAATGCAAAGAGAGTTACTAAAGGGGTGTAGATCCTTGCGAATTTACGGATAAAAACTTCAGATTTGGCTTTCTTCGATTGGGCGTTCTTAACTAAGTCCAATATTCTTGAAAGGGCACTGTCGCCTGATGGTCTTAACACCTTTAACCTTACAGTTGTTCCTGAGGCAATCATTCCGGCCAAAACTTCCTGTCCCGGTTGTATTTCTCTTGGCACGCTTTCTCCGGTAAGTGCCGCTGTGTCAAACATTCCTCCTTCTGATGATATCATTTCTCCATCAAGAGGAACCCTCTCACCGGGATGTACCTCGATTATCTCTCCAACTTTTACCTGATCAGGTTTCTCTATAATTGCTTCATTCCCTTTTATAACCCTTGCAATTTCAGCCTTTATTTCCAGAAGCTTAGATATATCTCGCGTTGCTTTGTCTACAGCTTTATCCTGTAGATTTTCTCCTATGCAATAAAATAGCATCACACCGACAGCTTCAGCATATTCCCCAATACAAAAAGCACCGATGCAAGCTATTGACATTAATGTTAGCTCATTAAAATAATCCTTTTGAGCCACACCCTCGAAAGCTTCTTTTACTACAGGAAATCCTACCGGAATAAAAGCTATAAAATACCACAAGGGTTTAGCCCATAAGGTGTCGGTCATGAAATCATGGTAGTGGTCTAAGATCAATCCCGCAATTAAAAGGGCCAAAGAAATGGAAGCACCGATGTATGGCCGGAACCAGCCTCCTTTTTTTGATTTACACTCACATTTTTTACAACAATGTATTCCGGCCTCTACCGAATGATCATGATGATGGGCACCGTGTTTATGTTTTTGTGAATGAGAATCAACCTTAACAGTAGCTTCTCCCGAAATCTGATTATCTAAAGAGGATACTTCTATACTAGACATATTGCAAATATAAATAAAAAACCTTGCAACAAAGTGGCAAAATAAAAGAGGGGCCACACTTTCTAAGTGTGTCCCCGCAATTGTTTATTAAAGAATTATTATTCTATGACAATATCAAAGTTGTCTAAGAAGTTCATCGTTTTTTTAATATATTCCTCCATCACAACATCTTCTTCCACAAAAGTTACAGCTTTACGATAAGCCTCCATTATGGTTTCAATGAGTGGAGAAGATTTTAAAGGTCTGCGGAAATCAATTCCCTGGGCCGCATTCATTAATTCTATGGCGGCAATTATCTTCAGGTTATCTATTATCTTATGGAGTTTGGTAGCAGAGTTGGCTCCCATAGACACTAAATCTTCCTGACCGTTTGAACTTACAATAGAATCACATGAAGCTGGCCACGCATACATCTTGTTTTGGCTTACACAAGCAGCGGCAGCGTATTGAGGTATCATAAAACCTGAATTTAAACCCGGCTTTGCAACTAAAAATTCGGGTAATCCTCTTTTCCCAAGAATTAACTGAGCCACTCTTCTTTCTGAAATATTGCCAAGTTCATGCAGAGCCACTCCCATATAATCGAATACCAAAGCAATGGGTTCTCCATGGAAATTTCCTCCGCTTACAACCATATCCATATCCGGGAACACAGTAGGATTATCGGTAACAGAATTTATTTCAATATGCAGAACTTCTGTTACATGATTCATTGCATCCTTAACTGCTCCGTGCACTTGAGGTATACATCTGAAAGAATATGGATCTTGAACGTGTTCCTTTTCTCTTTTTATTATTTCACTTCCCTCAAGTATCTTACGGTAGACTTTACCTGTCTGAATTTGACCCGGATGAGGACGTACTTGTTGAATACAATCCCAGAATGGTTCGATCCTGCCATCATATGCTTCCAGACTCATAGCACCGAAAAGGTCAAAACAATTTACCATGTGCCAACCATCTATCAATGCCTTTATTCCATTGGCACTCATAAACTGTGTGCCATTTAAAAGGGCAAGACCCTCCTTCGACTCAAGAGTTATAGGTTTCCAGCCGAATAAATCTAAAATTTCTTTTCCCGACATTCTCTTCCCCTCGAATATCACTTCTCCCTCTCCTATAAGTGGCAGGAAGAGATTGGCAAGAGGTGCCAGGTCGCCGGATGCTCCTAAGGATCCACGGTCATAAACTACAGGATAAATATCGTTATTGTAAAAATCAAGTATTCTTTCTACAGTGATCAACTGAACTCCACTATAACCTATGGAGATAGCATGAGCCTTCAATAGAAGCATTAATTTTACAACTATCGGATCAACCGGTGTTCCCACACTACAGGAATGGCTCTTTACAAGATTTTCTTGTAAAGTAGTCAACTGATCCCTAGAAATATGCTTATTATAAAGAGAGCCAAAACCTGTTGTCACGCCATAAACCGGTACTGTGTTTTCATCTGTCTTCTTATCCAGAAAATCACGGCATTTCTTTATATTTTTTTTGGCTTCCTCCGATAGAATAAGTTTACATCCGCTTTTTAGGATTTTCTCTATTAAATCGTAAGTAAGATCACAGCTTCCTATTTCAAAAGTCTTCATTGTAATAGCTAATTAAAATGATACAGTATCTAAAAGAGCTGCTTCTTTCACTTGTGCTTCATCATGAAGTGCCATACATCGGTTTTCCAGTTCTTTCACCTTGTTTTCATCATCAAGTGAAGTAAGATTAATCCTTACATTAAGAATCGCTCCCCATGCTGCAGTGCGTGCACACATCATGGCAACACAGGCATCTGTTACTGCATTTCTGTTACCTTTGCTTCCTATATTAAAGATAACGTCCATAATGCCCACCGCTGTTTCTGCAACTTTCAATGGAACCATTGCTGCATGAAGTGTGGTGCGCTGAATTTCATCGTGTCTTATTTTCTTTTCTTCTTCAGTCTCTTTAGGAAGTTTAAAAGCATCAAAAACCATTTGATAAGCTTCCGCATCTTCATCAATAAAATTCAGAAAGTTTCTTCGGGCAAGCTCCATTTGAGGGGCATATTTCAGCATTTCTTCCTCTACATCTGCATATTTTTTTCTCCCTATAGTCAGTGCAGTTACCATTTCTGCAAGTGAAGCTGCCAGGGCGCCACATAAAGCTGAAATGCTTCCACCTCCCGGTACGGGATCTTTTCCATATGTTTTCTCTAAAAATTCCTTAAGGGTCAAATCTTGAAGTTTCATGGTAAAAGTCTTATGGGTTCTTTTATTTCACAATATTTCCGGATATGATCGTTGTTTGCACACAGTTCATCCCTACATAATAAGGAAGTACTTTATAATTATCACTTCCTAAGATAATCACGTCGCCACGTTTGCCTTTCTCTAAGCTTCCAATTTTATCTGCTAATCTAAGTGCAGCAGCCCCGTTAAGAGTTAAAGCCGTTATGGTTTCCTCTATACTCATATTCATGTAAATACAGGCAAGAGCTATGGTTAATGGAATAGATCCGGAAAAACAACTTCCGGGATTCAAATCTGTTGCCAAAGCAACAGCACAACCCGTATCTATAAATTTACGTGCCGGAGCATAAGGCTCTTTAAGTGCAAAAGCCGTTAATGGAAGAAGAGTGGCTACAACTCCCTTTTCAGCCATTGCCTTGATACCTTCATCACTAACATGAAGAAGGTGATCAGCAGACACCGCATCTAATTCGGCACTAAGTTCTCCTCCTCCTAAACTAACTATTTCGTCAGCATGAAGTTTTAAACCGAATCCTTGTTCTCTCGCTGTCTTTAAAAGCCTTCTGCTATCTTCCAGTTCAAAGACGTTTTTTTCGCAGAAAACGTCACAGAAATCAGCTTTCTCTTTCACCAAAGGAAGCATCTTAATTAAAAGATCAACATATTCACCTGTTCTTCCTTTATACTCAGGGGGAATCGCATGGGCTCCAAGAAACGTGGAAATTATATTTACCTTATTTTCAGAAGATGTTTTTAAAAGCTCGATTACCTCAAGCATTTTCATTTCGGTTTCAAGGTCAAGACCGTAACCACTTTTTGCTTCAACGGTAGTTACGCCCATTTCCGACATCCTCTTCAGAAACCAGAGTGCCTTTTTTACTAAATCATCTTTAGGAGTGGATTTGGTGGCATTAACAGTTGACTGGATGCCACCTCCCCTTTCCATTATTGACATATATGAATCTCCTTTTAAACGCCATTCAAATTCGTCAGGACGAAATCCTCCGAATATCAAATGAGTATGGGAATCCACAAATCCGGGAAGCGCAACATTACCTCCGGCATCAAATTCTTGATAATCTTGGGAATTATATCGAGTCGGGAGATCTTTCAGTTTTCCTATAAAATCGATAAGGCCATTGGTAATTACTATGACAGCTTCAGACAATATTGAAAGCTTGCCCATTTCGGATCCTCGGACTGCTTTATGGCCCAAAGGAGTCACTATCTTAGCATTTTTAATTATGAGATTACCTTCCATCAAAGCTTGGATTCGAGTACCTGATCTATGCTAAAATCTTCTAATCCCAAATAATATTCCGCTGTATCTACAATGGCTGCCATTGGAACGAGTCCAACTATTTCACTTCCGGCAATGGTGACTCCCCATCGTTGTGCTTCGAATTTAACAGTCTCAAACACTCGATATAAGGAAGTTCTTGTGAAATCCGTCATATTTATTGACACTTGTACTATACCTCTGTCTGCCAGATCTACACCCATAGCTTTAACAAATCGGTAACCACCATTGATATGTCTTATTTTCTTGGAAATGGCAGTTGCAATATCCAATCTGTTGGTATTTAAATTTATATTATATGCTACTAAAGGCATTCTTGCACCCACTGCTACTGTCCCGGCTGTTGCATGACGCTCGGCTGGTCCGAAATCTGGTTGCCATTCAGGTTGATGGATCTTTTCTGCCATTCCCTCGAATTCTCCCTTACGGATAGCAGCAAGATTTTCTCTGTGAGGAGCAGATGCTGACTTTTCATAAAGGAACACCGGGAAATCATACCGTTTAGCAATTTCTTCTCCAACCTCCTTGGATAAGGCTACACATTCCTCCATGGTTGCATTTTTTATAGGTATAAAAGGAATTACATCCACTGCACCCATTCTGGGATGCTGACCTTCATGGTGATTGAGATCTATGAGTTCTACAGCCTTTCCTACAGACTCTAATACTGCATCTTTAAGAGGTTCATATTCACCCACTACAGTCACCACCATTCTGTTATGATTTATGTCATTGCTGTAGTCTAAGAGTTTAACTCCTTCTTTGCCACGAAAACAATCGAGGATTTTTTCCATTTTTTCTTTATCGCGTCCTTCACTGTAATTGGGGACACATTCTATTATCTGTTTCATGATATGGATCTAAGAGATTTTGTATTTTATTTTAATGAATTCACAATATTATTAACCAAAGTATCATCTGCAACAAAAGGTTCTGTAATCATAAATCCGTTTTGAGCCTGAGTGTCGTTCCATTCTTTAACCGTTGACATCGCATTTTCATTACGAGCCCAGGATCTCCTGGCAACACCTCCCATTACGTCCCAAAGCATTGCGTTTTTCAGAATCTCATCTACACGTTCGCTCCCATCGAGCAACATTCCGAAGCCTCCGTTTATTGCTTTCCCGATTCCTACTCCTCCGCCATTATGAAGGGCCACCAGGCTCATGCCTCTTGCACAATTTCCTGCAAAACATTGCACTGCCATATCAGCCATTACATTGGAACCATCCTTAATGTTGGAGGTCTCCCGGAATGGAGAATCCGTACCACTTACATCGTGATGGTCTCTACCTAACATTATTGGCCCGACTTCACCTTTTCTCACCATATCATTGAATTTCAAAGCTATGTTGAGCCTTCCCATTGCATCCTGATATAAAATTCGAGCTTGAGTACCTACTACCAAAGCATTCTTTTCTGCATCTCTTATCCAGTTATAATTATCACGGTCTTGCCCTCTGCGTTCCGTGTCGATACATTCCATTGCAGCTTTGTCTGTCTTTACAAGATCCTCATGTTTCCCACTCAGGCAAACCCATCTGAACGGTCCATAGCCAAAGTCAAACAACATAGGTCCCATAATATCTTCTACATAGGAGGGCCAAATGAATCCGTCTTTTTCATCAATCCCATTCTTTGAAATCTCTTTTACTCCGGCATCATAAATAGCCTTCATAAATGAATTACCATAATCAAAGAAATAGGTTCCCTTTTTGGTTAATGCTTTAATAGCATTATAATGTCGTTTTAAGGATTTATCTACCTCTTTACGGAACTGATCCGGATTATCATGAAGCAATGCTGTCCGCTCTTCAAAAGTTAAGCCTGCAGGACAATAACCACCCTCATATACGGCATGACATGAAGTCTGGTCGCTCAGTAACTCTATCTTTATATCATTTTTTACAGCATATTCCAAGAGATCAACCACATTTCCTAAATATGCAATGGAAATTGGTTCTTTCTTATCCATGGCTTCTTTAGCCAGCTTAAAGGCTTCAGGAATCGAATCAGTAACCTCTTGTACCCATCCCTGTTTTTTTCTGGTTTCTATACGTGAAGGGTCAACTTCGGCAATTATAGCAGCTGCGCCTGCAATTTCTGCCGCCTTTGGTTGTGCACCGCTCATTCCTCCCAATCCTGAGGAAATAAAGAGATGGCCTCTTAAATCACCCTCCGGTGGAACTCCCAATTGCATTCTTCCTGCGTTTAGTAATGTATTGAAGGTGCCGTGTACAATACCCTGTGGTCCGATATACATCCAGCCTCCGGCTGTCATTTGTCCATAATTAGCAACTCCCATCTGCATGGCCTCATGCCAGTCGTGCAGGTTGTCAAACATTCCAACCATCATGGCATTTGTAATGATTACTCTGGGTGCATCCTTTTTTGAAGGGAAAAGACCTAACGGATGACCGGATTCTATAACAAGTGTCTGTTCATCAGTAAGCTCTTCCAGATATTTTTTTATCAAACGATATTGAAGCCAGTTCTGACAAACTTGACCGGTTTCTCCATAAGTTACTAATTCATAAGGATATAAAGCGATATCAAAGCATAAATTATTATCTATCATCACTTGAAATGCCTTCCCTGCAAGACATTTTCCCTTATATTCATCTATAGGTTTTGCTTTGAGATCTCCTTCAGGCCTCCATCTATAAGCATAAATTCTACCCCTGGTTTGTAATTCTTCTAAAAATTCAGGAGCTGCTTTTTCATGAAGCTCTTTGGGAAGATAACGCAGAGCATTCTTTAAAGCAGTGACTGTTTTCTCTTTTGATAAAGTATATCCACGATCCGGAGCTCTTCTGATTCCTTTCTGAAATTCGGGATAATCGGGATATTCTTCAGTTAAAAGTATTCGTGTGTTATCCATGGAAATCCTTTTTTATTTTTTCATCTCGAAAGATTCCAGTTTCATTTCAGCATTTTCATGCATAATTGTTACTTCATCATGGAAAACTTTTGATGCGGAATGTGCATCAAGGGCTTCTTTATCCCTCCATGTTTCACATATCATCAAAACATTTCTTCTGGTGGCACTTTCGAAAATATCATAGGCAATACATCCATCCTGAAGTAAGGAGGCTGCTGTGAGTCGTTTTGCAGCTTCGAGCACTATTTCTCTCTTATCTTCGCTCACTGAAATAAAGCAATTGAGTCGTATCATGATTAGATTTTTAATTTTTTCAAATATACAAAATTAATTAGTATTGAATAGGATCTATAGGTGAAGGTTGAAGGATTTTTTTAAGCCATTCCGTCACAGTCTCGCAGGTTTCATTTATTGATTCTGTAAACATGTGATTATCTCCTTCCACCAATTTTAATTCACTTCCTTTAATCTCATCTTTATATCTCTGTGAATAAGTGAATGGAACAACGAAATCATGTGTGCCGTGAATTAATAAAGTAGGTCCGTTGTAATTTCTCGCAGTTTCATAAATAGGAAGATATAGAGCAGATTCTATATAAGCTCTCCCCAATCTGATCGGCTGCATTCCGTGAAATGCAGGAAGTTCTACATATTCCCCTTCTAAAGCCCATGGATTATATCGTGCTCCCATTGTGTTACCACGGATTGCGTCTTCTTTTAAAACTGCGGCCGGAGCCATCAATACTTCAGCTTTAATAATGGAATCTCCCAATTCTCCCGCTACCATACTGACTACAACTCCGCCCTGGGAATGTCCTACTAAGGCGATTGATTCTACCCATGGTTGTTCTTGAGCCCATTTCACTACTTCTTTAAGATCTTCCACTTCGTTGGGTACCGTCATATCCTGGAAGTCTCCTTCACTTTTGCCATGACCATTAAAATCGAAACGAAGGCATGCCATTCCGGAATCTACTATATCCTTTGAAAGTGTATCCCAAAGTTCTCCCCCGCTATTTCCATTAAATCCATGGCATAGGATCACTAACGGATATTTAACATTATTTATAACTTGTCCCGGATATTCTAACTTACCATAAAGTTTTCCTTTGCTACCTTGCAAATGTATCTCATCTGCAGCCATATTAAAAATACATAATGAGAGCAAAAAAAATGAGAGAAAATGTAGTTTAATTTTCATTATATTTAGATTTAAATTTCCTTATTCTTTTTTCCGGAAGGACGGAAAGCATTAAACAATATAAATATTAAACATATCCCGGCCAAACAGTAACCTCCCCATGTAAGATATTGATTGTATTGTTCAACTTTTTCAAATAATTGCTCGGGAGGTACTGTAGCAGATAGCCAGAAACCTAAGGCTCCCAAAACGCTGTTCCATACAAGGGCACCCAAAAAGGTGAAAATTGCAAATTGAACTATATTCATCCTGGCGATACCGGCAGGAATTGATATTAGCTGGCGTATAGCCGGTATTAATCTTCCTATAAATGTGGATATTGCTCCGTGTCTGTCAAAATAGTTTTCTGCTTTCTCTACTTTTTCTCTATTTATAAGAAACATATGTCCCATTCTGCTGTCAGCGAATGCATATACCACAGGCCTCCCTATCCAAAGTGCTAAATAATAATTAATAAAAGCTCCCACCAACGCTCCCAGAGTAGCTACTATTACTACCCAGAAAACATTCATACCGGCTCCGGCGCCAGCATTACTACAGGCCAGATAAGCAGCCGGAGGAACTATCACTTCCGAAGGAAATGGTATGAAAGAACTTTCTATAACCATAAATACGAATACAAATGTATAATTGGCATTGTCTACAAACCATTGAAAAAATTCCGAAGCATTAAATAATGATAATGGGATAAGATCAATCATAACCATTAATTTATAATACCTACCGCCCGTAACATCTCTTTGTAATATTCGGTTTTATTTTCCAACTTCATTGGAAAAGCTCTTGAAGTTGATGGCATACGCCAATGCCTCATATATCTTATCGTATTTTCGTCTATTTTTATTTTGAATTCTTTATTTTCGCCTACTTTGGGTATTTCCGTATTAGTAAGTGCCGCAATAACTGAAGCTGCTTTTTCTCCCGTTGTAACGATATCTTTACAATCCGGAATTCTCTTTAATAATTGCGGTAAGTCAACTGGAGTAATAACTTCAAGAAATTTATCCGACGCATTATCTTTAAGTCTTCTTGCTTCAATTACAGTTTCTCCTATTCCAATCTTTTTATTGGTCAACATGGCTTGAATACCTTCTTTGTCGATCTTTTTTTCATTCTTATTAAAGAAATGTTCTTTATCATCAAAGAAAATAAGGCCAAAGATTCTCCACATATCATTATAAAAATTAGGATAGAAGAAATCCATCGACCATTTATCTTTTTTTGGAGGGAAGGTGCCACACAACACTACCCTGGTACCATCAGGAAGATAGGGTTTAAATGGATGTTGTTCCACTAAAGACGGCATAATCAGTAACCAAGAGCTTCTGCTACTTTATCTGCAAGTTCAGCTGCTGCCGTAAAGTCATCCTGACCCGGAGCCTGCTTCATATCTAAAGAATCTACCTGATCAATTTTCATTCTGGTAAGACATTCGTTCATCTGCTTACAAGCTGCCGAGGCCCAGGTAAAAGATCCGAAAGTGGCAATTACCTTATTCTTTATTTCCCTTACTTCCATAGCATTCATAAACTCCTCTATCGGTGGGAAAAGTCTTCCGGAATAAGTGGGACTTCCTATTATCAAGCCTTTATATTGAAATGCATCGGAAATAATATAGCTCATTTCACTTTTGGAAACATTATGCATTTTAATATTCCTTATGCCCTTTTCATTTAGCCTTACAGCAATGGCTTCTGCTATTTCTTCGGTATTGCCATACATAGACCCATAAACTATTGTAACTCCATCTTCACCTTCATATAAACTCAACTTATTGTATATCTCCACAACTTCCTTTAGACGTTGATGCCAAACAGGACCGTGGGTTGGGCAAATATATCTAAAATCAAGAGAAGAAGTCTTTTTTAAAGCCATTTGTACGGGTTTGCCATATTTACCTACAATATTGGAATAATATCTGTACATTTCCGGAATATACCATTCCGTTTCCATTTCCGTATCTATAACTCCTCCGTTTAGGGCTCCGAAACAACCAAAGGCATCACCGGTAAAAAGAATTCCCTCCTCCTCTATAAAAGTCATCATAGTTTCAGGCCAGTGAACTAAAGGCGTCAATACAAATTTCAATGTTATATCTCCAAGAGAAATGGTTTCATTGTCTTTAATTTCTATGAATCTATCATCCGATACTCCATAATATCCTTTCACCATCCCTATAGTCTGTTTATTCCCTATTATTTTCAAGTCGGGATAGGTGAATAATAAATCAGGAATTCCTCCGGAATGATCCGGCTCCATGTGATTGACAACCAGGTAATCAATTTTTTGATTATTCACCACTTTATTGATCCTATTTTTTAGGCTTTGCATGGAAGCATTTTCAACACAATCTATCAAAGCTATTTTTTCTTTCCCTGTCACTAGGTAGGTATTGTAACTGACTCCAAAAGGAAGGGGCCAAAGATTTTCGAATTTCCAAGTGGTTCTATCGTTTACTCCAACATAATGCACGTGTGGAGTGAGCCGGCTGATATTCATCTTATTTAATTTAGTTATATGCAAATTTACTAATAAAGGTTATATTTGCAAAGCTATAAGTGTCTGATGAAAACTGATGAAACTCTTTACAGAAAACCATCCAAAAGAAAAAAGTCTAATATCAGTGATAGTTCCTGTTTTTAATGCAGAAACCTATCTTGCCGCATGTCTTGACAGTATAATTTCTCAATCTTATTCATACCTGGAAATTATAATTATCAATGATGGATCTACAGATTTTTCTTTAAAGATTGCTAATAAATATGCTGATCAAGATGACCGGATAAAGGTATTTTCTTTTGAAAATGAAGGTTTGTCTCAGGCACGTAATCATGGCTTGGCCGTATCAACGGGCGAATATGTAATTTTTGTTGATTCTGATGATTTGCTATTACCCGGTGCTATTGAAAATCTATGGAAAACTATTGTTGAATATGATGTAGATATAGTAGAAGGAAAAGCTATTAGAGGTAAAACACATGGCAAATTGCCAATTATAAAATCTTATAAAGTAAAATTATTCGACCCTCTAGAAGCTATAGAAAATATTCTTTATCAGAAAATGTTACTTCCTTCAGCTTGGGGAAAAATTTACAAAAAAAATCTTTTTGAAAATCTCCTCTTTGAAAAAGGTATTCTTTATGAAGATCTTGATCTTTTTTACAGGATATACGAAAGAACTTTTAAAGTGGCTTCAATTGATTATCCTGTTTATTTTTACAGAGATACGGAAGGAAGTCTTATTAATAGTTGGAAACCTCAACGCCTCGATGTCTTAAAAGTTACGGAAAAAATTGAAAATCATATGCATGAAAATCACCCGGACCTGATAAATGCAGCCATCGACCGGAGGTTGAGTGCCAATTTTAATATGTTTTCTTTATGTTCCGTTCATCATGATCATGATAATGTCTTGAAATGCTGGGAAATAATAAAAAAACACAGAAAAAAATCCCTTTTTAATCCTAAGGTCCGAATAAAAAATAAAATAGGTATTCTTATATCCTATGGTGGAAGATATTTATTTAAAACCGTAGCAAAAAGAATATATAGAAATTAAGATTCCTGATTCCAGGTCTCTATTATAATTGAAACACTCGGAAACTGTTCGTTAACAGATCAAAGGTGAAAAGTTTGCCTGATAATAATTTACCGGCACCTGATAAAAATTTTAAAACTTCTGATGCTTGAATGCTGGCACATAAAGCTGCCGCCGGACCCATTACTCCACCTAAAGAACAGGGAAGGATATTTTCTGAGGCTGCCATACCGAAATAAGCTTCAAATCTCATATCAGAAGGAAGCAATGTTATTACCTGGCCAGAGAAATTGCCAACTCCTCCTAAACAGCAACATTTGTTTTTTTCCGCAGATACTTTATCTACTATTAATTTTGATTCCGGATTATCAGTCCCGTCTACAATAAAATCATAATCTCCAAAAATATCTCTCGCCTTTTTCAATGAAATTAATTCATTGAAAGATTTTATTTTGACATTAGGATTTAAAGCCGAAATTCTTTCTGCAAGGATTCGGGTCTTCTTTTCCCCGGCATCTTTTGTATCGAAAAAAAATTGTCTTTGGAGATTGGAAATGTCTATGGTGTCAAAATCAGCTATACCAATTTCCCCTACTCCGGCTCCGGCAAGTTGCATAGCTATCATCGAACCTAAAGCTCCGCTACCGATAACCAACACTTTACCCCTGCATATTTTTTCCTGTCCTTCCTTTGCTATTTGAGGTATAGCAATCTGACGTTGATATCTTTTTAGGTCCATTACTTTTTTTTGACCTATTTCAAAGAAAGTGTTGATGGAACATCCGCAATATGTACATCTAACTGTGGGAAAGGGAATTCAAATCCATTCTCAGGTAATTCTTTATAGAAACGTTCATTCATTTCAAAGAAAAGATCCCAATAGTTAGAGTTATGAGTCCATGCTCTTATTACAAAATTCACACTACTGTCTGCCAAAGCTGTTATAGCTACAAATGGAGGTCGGCTTACATTTAGGTTTGCCGAGAGATTCAAAGTTGTTTTTTTCTTTATCTTTTTCTTAATTTCTTCTTTCCTTTTCTTATTTTTATGAATAAGACGATCCCAGAAAGATCTTTTTTCTTCGTTACAGTCCGGATCCTCGGGAGGACAATCATCCTCTTCTTCTGAAACCGTTTCTTCAGCCATTTTTAACTTACGCTTATCCATATCCATCTGCAAGGTATCTACCACAACTCTGTCATCGCTCAATAAAATCTGTTTGAAAATTTCCTTTGCCTTTTCATAATTGCAGCCATAGCATAATCCGATGGTCCATTCAACCCTTCTGTAACTTTCCAGGGAATAATTATTTATTGATCCCGTAGAAAGCCCACCGTTAGGTATAATTATCGTTTTATTATCGGTAGTGTTGATAACAGTGTGAAAGATCTGTATCTCTTTAACAAAGCCTGCATAACCCTGCGCCTCAATATAGTCTCCGACTCTATATGGCTTTAGTAACAAAATCAAGACACCACCGGCAAAATTCTGCAGGGTTCCGCTTAAAGCCATACCTATAGCAACACCGGCTGATGCAAATAAAGCAAGGAAAGAGCTTGTTTCTATTCCTAAAATGCCAACAATAGTAACGATGAGAATGAAGTAGAGCACTATTCTGACCAATGACAAAACAAAGGTCTGAAGGGAGGCATCTACATCATTGGCAATTAGGATCCTTCTTATTAATTCATAAAGTTTCCTTATAAGAAACTTGCCGAAATAAAACACAAAAGCTGCTATAAGCAGCTTAAATGCAAATTGTACGGCTCCATTGGCGATTGTAGTGATCGCATCATCAAAACTTAATCCCTTTAGTGCGTCCCAGCCTTTATGGGCACTGTCAGTTTTATCGGGTATTTCAACTATGGGGAGGTCTTGTGTCTGAATCATTTTTTATCTTGTGAATACAGTTTTTGCCCAGGAAAGATTTTGAAAATATTTTTCCCTTTCAGAGTTACTTTCAAAATTATATACATGGGTTGATATTCCTGAATATCTATTCTGATCTACCATGGTCCCGGAGAAGGTTGTGGGTGTGGCAGCTCTGTATAAAATAACTTCATCTAAAACCAACTGCCATTCTTCGTCAGAGATCCCATTACCATTTGCCACTGCCATAGCCTTTGTATAATCTCCAAGATCGTAAAAGGGACCCGTACTACCTCTTGTATACTTCAAATAATAATCCGGATCCAACCGTGAACCTTTGATATAATTCTCTTTACAGAAATCTGCCAGAAATTCTATTTTCTTCATATCTACTACGGCCACAAAGGCATTTCGAATACTGGAATAAGGATTTTCTTCATAGTATTTAAAAAAGTTCTCTGCAGCACCAACTAAATCAGGAGTCTTTCCGACCATATACGGCAAACAAAGCTCATAAGGAAGCCCATATTCCCATACTTCTGTAGGATAACCTATATAATAATCACATTTTTCTCTGAATTCATAGATTGATTCGATATTACTCATATAACATGAATCGAACCATATGAAATTAAAGGTATTATTGGGAATTGCAGAGGCAAGTTTTTCTATATTGATCTGTTCATAGGCAACATCTACACTTCCCAAATCCTGACCAAAGGAATATTCCATTGGTAATTCTATACTTTTTGTTGAAGGCATGTAAGGTTGGCTTGCTGTGCTATGCGACCAGAATACTAAACCGTGGTTTTCTGCCTTATAATTCTCAACAACATAATCTATTACCTCTCTGATTCTTTGTGGATCTAATGAGGCTGTTTCCGTAGAAAATACTTTTTCCACATTCCATAAATAATTTTCGCCATCTTTCTTTAATTTTATAAGATCCACTGCAGAAATTACTCCGCCTGTTTCTTCATCTCTGACATATTTTGTTTCAAAAACGATAATATTATTTTTGCTAAGATCGATATTTTGTGCCGCCTGGAGCATCTCATTCTTATCTGAGACAAAGTTACCTGAAAGGCTGTTGGTGGCTACGGCATATATCAAAATAGTGGATTCTTTAACAGAATCATCTTTCTCAGGATTATCAGGCGAATTTTTTCCTTTGTCGTCGCTACATGCCCAAATTCCTATTGAAATTATAGTTATAGCCAAGACTTTCAGACAATAGTTTATTTTTTTTATAATTACTTTCATTTTTTGGCTTTTAATAGGGATTTATAATAGGGATTAAGACCTTATCAATTCATTGTTTTTAACGTCTTATTTTCTTTTAATATTGTGTTTGACAAAATTACAAAATTTATTCCTAAATTCACAATTAAATGTTAATTTTCACGTTTTTAGTTAAAAGAGATTAAACTAATTGTTATTAATCTTGTTAATATATTAAGGTTTTCGACTCATTAATTCCTGATAATTAAAAAGAATGAAGAAATCTATAATATGGCTTCTCACCGGTGTAATGGCTATTACATTCGGAGCTTTGCTATATTTTCAGATTATGTATTTGGAAAACATGGTCAAGATGAGGGATGCCCAGTTTTCTGAAATAGTTCACAGATGCCTTGGGGCCACGGGAGCCTATCTCGAAAAAAGAGAAACAATGCACTTCCTTCAGGAAGATATTGCGGTTTTGGAATCTAGTATCTTGGAATTCGACAATGAATCTTCCTCCGGTTATGGCTTATCTTCTGCTGTGATAGATTCAATAAACGGAGTTTTATCTCAGCAAACAAAAGAACTCGGACTAAAAGAACCCTCTTTTGATGCTCCTATATCACGGCAACGGCAGATTGATAATATACAGAGCAGATATAGGAATATGCAACAAACTCTTAGAGGACAATACCTGTATCAGAAAGGTCTTTTAAATGAAGTGATCCTTTCCATATTAAGGGATGCTGGGCAAAGACCTCCTAAAGAAAGGGCAGATTCTGTTATTATTAGGGATTATTTGAGAAATGAACTTGAATCGAGTGGCCTCACTATGCCATTCAATTTTTCTGTGACAAATACAAGGGGACAATTGATATATTATACCATGGGATTCGACGGTGCTCCAAAACAGAGTATTTATTCCCAGACACTATTCCCGAATACAGGCTCGCCTCTCAGATTGAATGTGGAGTTCCCTCAAAAAAATAGATTCGTTTTTTCATCTGTGAGGTTTATTATCCCCACCTTAATTTTTACTTTAATCCTCCTTATAGTTTTTCTGTATACTATTATAATGGCATTCCGACAGAAAAAACTTTCTGAAATCAAAACCGATTTCATTCATAATATGACACATGAACTTAAGACTCCTATTTCTACAATTTCATTGGCGTCTCAAATGTTAAATGATGCTTCGGTTAGAAAATCAGAATCTTCTTTGAATAGATTGGCGGGAGTAATTTCTGATGAAACAAAGAGACTCCAGTTTCAAGTAGAAAAAGTGTTACAGATGTCTGTTTTTGATAATTCGGATTCTTCTGTTAAAATGGCTGAATGTGATGCAAATGCTATCATACAGACTGTTGTGGATACTTTCAAAATCAAGGTTGAAAAATTCGGAGGTACAATTTCTTGTAGACTCGATGCTGAGAATAGTCTGGTGATGGTGGATCAGATGCATTTTACGAATATTATCCACAATCTACTTGATAATGCCATTAAATACAGAGATGAAGACAGAGCACCTCATCTTATGATTTCTACAGACAATACCAATAAAAAAACCTTACGTATTAAGATAAGCGACAACGGAATAGGTATAAAGAAGGAAGATATTAAACGTATTTTCGATAAATTCTATAGAGTACATACCGGCAACCGTCACGACGTAAAAGGTTTCGGGTTAGGTCTTGCTTATGTGAAGAAAATGGTGGAAATATTTAATGGTTCCATCACTGCAGAAAGTGAATTTGGGAAAGGGTCTACTTTTATTATCACCCTTCCTTTGATTTGATTTGTTATATTATTAGGATAATTAGAAAAACAAAATATTATGGAAGATAAAGTTAAAATTCTACTTTGCGAAGACGATGAAAATCTCGGAATGTTGCTTCGCGAATTTCTTCAGGCAAAAGGGTTTAATGCCGATCTTTGCTCTGATGGTGAAAAGGGATATAAAGAGTTCCTGAAAGGGAAATACGATCTTTGCGTATTAGACGTGATGATGCCTAAAAAAGACGGATTCACTCTGGCGCAGGAGATACGTAATGTAAACAGTGAAATTCCAATTATTTTCCTTACTGCTAAAAATTTAAAAGAAGATATATTGGAAGGTTTTAAAATTGGAGCCGATGATTACATCACCAAACCATTCTCTATGGAGGAACTTGTTTTTAGGATCGGTGCAATATTAAGAAGAGTGAAAGGAAAGAAAGACAAGGAAATAACACTTTATAAAATTGGACGATATACCTTCGATACACAAAAACAAGTTTTGATTTCAAAAGACAAAACTCAGAAACTCACAACTAAGGAATCAGAACTTCTGGCTCTCTTATGTTCTCATGTAAACGAGATCTTGGAAAGGAACTTTGCTCTTAAAACTATTTGGATAGATGATAACTATTTCAACGCCAGAAGTATGGATGTTTATATCACAAAATTGAGAAAACTTCTCAAAGATGATCCAAATATTGAAATCATAAATATTCACGGGAAAGGATACAAGCTTATAGCACCCGATAATAAAGATTCTTCAGACGATTTGTTAGATTAATAATGAAATTTTTATATTTTATTTATCATTGGCTGATTGCAGTGCCTCTCTTTATAGTGGCAACTGCAATCACTGCTATAACTACCAGTATCGGATCTATACTTTTCAGTGTGGATTTCTGGGGGTATTGGCCTCCTCATTTTTGGGCTAAATTCTCTTGCTGGGTCTTTTTCATTCATGTCAGGGTAAAGGGTTCTGAAAATATAGATAAGAAAACTTCCTACATATTCGTGGCAAACCATCAGGGAGCTTTTGATATTTTCACTATATACGGATTTCTCGGTCATAATTTCAAATGGCTGATGAAAAAAAGCCTTGAGAAAATTTTCCTCGTTGGTGCAGCTTGCAGAAATGCTCATCATATTTTTGTGGACGACACTAAAATTGCTGCCATTAAGGAAACAATTACAAAAGCTGAAGACACTCTAAAGGATGGAATGTCTCTTGTGATCTTTCCTGAAGGAAGCCGTAGCTGGGATGGGAAGATGATTCCCTTTAAACGCGGAGCTTTTATGCTGGCTGCCGAGTTCAACAGACCTGTAGTGCCGGTTACAATTGACGGGAGTTTTCAAAGATTTTCAAGATTCGCTACACAAGTAAAACCAGGAATCATAACTTTGACAATTCATAAGCCTATACTTCCGGGGCCCAAGGGATTTAACACAAAGCAGCTTATGCAACAATGCCGGGAAGATATAGAATCTTCATTGAGAGAGGAAAACAAAGGCGTAAGTGAAGGTCAAAGAGTGAAATGAAGTGATATCCTTACACCACTTTTATCCACTCCCGGATTATCTCTGTAAGTGAGTCTCCAGACATAATCTACACGCAATACCGAGAAGATATTATCAATTCCGACCCCTACTTCCATGTATGGGGTCTTTTTCATTTTACGGGCCAAGGCAAAATCAGGGAACTTTAATAAGTCATCATTATACTTCGGATTGTTTTTGTTTGACAGTGAACCAACTAAACCTTTAAAAGTAATAGCTTCCCGTATTTTCAGTTTCTTAATCCCAGGGATATGGTTAAACAATATTCCATTCCCAAAATAAGTGAAATCCAAAGAAGCATACTCATCGTTAGCAAACTCCATGGCATCCATTAGGGAATAACTTTCCGGTTGAATGGTATAAGAAAGATTGGCATTTGGCCACATAAGCCCGGGGAAATATACTGAACTCCATACCTTCCCGGCTTTTGCTATTATATCTATGTATCCAAAGGCGGAAAACCAGAATCTTTTCTGCACAGATAGTTCCGTTTGATTTGTGGTATAATCAGCTCTTAATAGCCCTTTTGGTCCGAATTTATGCGTAAGTTGGATTATCCAGGGATCCATATTAACCAATAATCGAGTTGATCTTCCTTGAATAAATTTTTCTCCTTTAGCCCACCGTAGGGAAATATTAAATGCTGACTGTCTATAAGAACGTAAAACTCTTCCATCCGGGTAAATAAAGGGAATCCAAGGTGTTGATTCCTGGATCTGGAATTTTCCTCCCGCCTCTACAGAAAAATTATTTGGTAATTCAAGCACATACCCTGCTTCTGCCAGCTTTCTATAAGTAACCAGGTCACTGGATTTCCTCTTTAATGATAGAAAAATATTATCCTGATTAGTAAAGAGATAGTGTTGTCCCAAAAGGTCTAGATCATAGGAATATGAACCGTAAAATCCATGCCGGGGCCATTCGTATCCATGCTTTTTCTTCTTATGAAAAGAATATTCGATGGTTGCTCCATATTTCCATTTATGGTCTCGGGTTCCATATGCACCGTAACCTTTAAGAAATAAATGAGGATTTAAGGCAGCCATTGTCATTCCTCCAAGTCTGATTCTAACTCCTTCCACAGAATTATAACTTAGAAAAGTATTCAAAGGACCGATATCAAACTTACTCGGTTTTCCTGTAGTGAAATATCCGCTTTCCATCAGCCTTATTACCTTCTCTGCCCAATAAATCAATGGTACTTTTCTCATTTCCTTGGTGATATTTCCCAATCGCGCTTCTGCGTTAGTGAGAGGCACCATTCTTTTTTCATTCCAAAACTGGGCAGTGTTTCCGATTGAGTCTTGTAAAGTAAAATCGTTTCCTACCTTTTTATAATAATCCAGTAATTCTTCCCGGGGAGAATAACTGAAATTATCGTATACACTTGTTTTTCGACCATAAAATTCGGGGGTGCCGGCCATAATCTGCATCTCTACCACTACATCGTCGTATATTTTATGCCGGTTGCCTATGCTGTCTTTTTCAAAATTCTGATTAATATAAAGGTTCCTCAAAAAATTTAGATTGATATCATGAGGAGTTCGCATAGTGATTTTTTTCACAAACATCGTAGAGTCTCCCACGGGAACATAAAGTTTGCCGTTGAACCCCATTGACTGTGCATTTCTCGGCATAAAACTTAACTCAATACATTTTTTATCTCCAATATAAACCGTGTCTGATAAATAGTATTTGTAAAAATCCGGACCTAACGGTGAAAGAGGACTGACAAACCTATTTTGAAGTATATTGAGGTTAGGCTCGTATATATCCACTTCCCGTATCACATCTTCAAGCAAAATCCTAATGTTTTCCTGATTGAAAACTTCATCAATGCCTTCCGATTTATAGCCATATGTTATTTCCTTTCTAGCTTTTGGATCCTGGCTCATTATTTCCACAGAATATTTCTCCTTAAGAATAAGATCTAAAAGCCTTGTTCCGGTATAGGAAGATGTATCTACATAATTTTCAAGAAATTTTGTTTTTTTAGCCATAAAGCCGGAATCAAACTGTCCGTTGAAATTATTAATGGCCAATAAAGTCTTTTCATACTTGTCATAGCTATAAAAGGGTTCTTTTTCAGGATTATATTTCTTAGAATCTTGCCTTAATTTATTCACAAATTCTACTGCGGGATTGTTCTTTTTGCTGTATTTTTCTTTTTTAGGCTTGATATACACTTCCTGAAGATCATAAGTGGTAGGAGATAGTGGGACAATCATTACGGAATCAGAAATTCCCACTGTAAATTGTTTATTATCAAAACCTGTATATGACGTTTCCAGCAATGTATGACGCAAATTTTCCGGAATTATTACTTCTCCGTTTTCATTGGCTACAAGGGTGCGCTTCTTACCCTCCTTTGTAAAGACATTTGCAAAAGGAAGTGTTTCTCCGGTTATAGAGTCCTTTAAAAGCACTATGCTTTTAGAAAAGCCTGCAAGAAAAAATAAAGAAAATAATATGGAGAAAAATAATCTTTTCATTTACGCTATTGGCAGTCAGCCTAAATAATAACGTAAAAAACTTAATTATATGACATACAAGAAAGGATGCCTGATTCAAAGGGCATCCTTTCTTACCATCAACTATAATTATGACTGAAAAAACATTACTTTACTGGTTGAAGTCTAATTGCGGCTCCTCCACCTCTGGCAAGTTTTTGCTTCAGTTTGGTTTTATTATTAACATTCACCTTTTTTATTGTATAGGCTTGCGGATTTGTTTCCCAATCAGCATCTGGAGCATCAGCATAAATAGTTGCTATAAATTTTTCTCCTGCCGGTAAAAAAGAAAGGTCAATCACAGCCTCACGTGGAGTATCATCAGTAATAGCTCCAATGTACCAGTCATCTGAATTTTTGTCTAATCTTGCCACTGTAATGTATTGTGCGGGTTCTGCTTCTAAATATTTAGAATCTCTCCATTCCACAGGAACATCCTCGATAAATTGGAATGCATCCGGAAATCTTTCATAATTTTCGGGTAGATCAGCCGCCATCTGCATCGGTGAAGGCATTGTGAGATACAAAGCAAGCTGGCGGGCCAAAGTTGTCATAGCTTTTCCGTCTTTTCCTTCACCATAATAGCTTAAGTCTGTCTGAAACAAACCGGGAGTATAATCCATAGGACCTCCTTTTAATCTTGTGAAAGGTAAAAGTGCTGTATGTGAAGGTGGATTTCCACCCATAGATTCAAATTCACCTCCTCGGGCAGATTCTTGTGCAAGCCAATTCGGGTAGGTTCTTATTAAACCTGTAGGTCTTGGAGCTTCATGACTGTCTATCATTATCTCATACTCGGCAGCTTTTTCTATTACATACTGTGCATGGTCTACCATACCCTGTGAAGTATGATGTTCGGATCGTGGTATAATAGCCCCTACATAACCTGTTTTCACTGCATCATAATTATTGTCTTTCATAAATTGGAAAGCCTTGTCGAGCTGACGCTCATAGTCTAGCGCATTTGCTGCCGTTTCATGATGCATCACTAATTTCACACCCTTTTCTTTGGCATAATCTCTCAAATATGGAAGATCGAAATCCGGATAAGGTTTATCAAACAAAAACTGACGGTTTTTTCTATAGCTTGCCCAGTCTTCCCAACCTTCGTTCCAACCTTCTACAAGCACAGCATCTATTCCGTGTTTGGCTGCGAAATCAATATATTTTTTTACATTCTCAGTATTTGCGGGATGTCGGCCATTAGGTTTTAATTTTGTATAATCTGTCACACCCGGTTTAGCCCTGTAATCATCAGAATAGGCCCAGGTCTTTTGTCTGCCGGTAAACATCTCCCACCATACTCCTATAAACTTCATTGGTTTTATCCAGGAGGTATCCTCAATTTTCGAAGGTTCATTAAGATTAAGGATTAATTGAGATGCCAATATGTCTCTTGCATCATCGCTCACTATTATAGTTCTCCAGGGTGTATTGAAAGGTAACTGGAGATAACCTCTGACACCAAGCTTATCCGGTGTGAGGTGACTCTTCAAGCTATAAGTGGTAGTATCAACATCCAATTGCATTGCAGGATATCCGATCAATGCCGCTTCATGAACATTAATATAGAGTCCGTCATCACTTTTCATCAATAACGGTGTTTGTACTGTAGATTCCAATTCCTTTTCCCTTTGGCTCTCAGAATGTACACCATTATATTTCTTTAAAGCATCGGTCACATCACTAATTCTGGTTTCAGTAAAGAGATATTCGTCAGTATCATAATCTCCGGGAATTACCCACATAGTGTTATTAGCAGGCATATTGAATTCAGTCACCTCATCTAACACTGCAAGGTAATTGGCTTTATCCTGAAGTGGAAATTCATATCTGAAACCCATTCCATCATCAAAAACTCGGAAACAAACTGTCATTAAAAGTCCGTTTGAATTTTCGAGATTCACTTCCAACTGATTGTAGTGATTAACGATTTCTGAAAATTCACCCCATACCGGTTGCCAAGTCTCATTAAAAGAGGCTGTGTCTGTACTCAAAATCTTAAATTGATCAGTGAATTTAGCCTCTTTTGCAGCAAGACCTAATTTACTGTCAATAATTACCGGCTTATCTTTATAACTTAAATTATAATAAGGTTCACCTACCGAATTTACATCAACATTTAATACGATTGACCCATTCGGAGATGTAATCGTAGCCGCTGTCATACTTATAACAGCAGGCATAATCATAAATGTTAAAAATTTTTTCATCAATTCATGTATATAATATATTCATAAGGTCCTAATTCGATTTCAAGAGGCACATTGACAGTTCCTCCATTTATCAAATCATTCATGACGGTATTTCTTAATACTATGGGAGATACAATTTTTTGATCACTTCCGGTTGTATTGACTGCAACAATCAGACTTTGTCCCGGGATCGACCGTGTGAAACAAGCTATTTTTAATGTACTGTAATTAACGAGTTCACCCCTTCTAACCTGGGCACTTTCCTTGAAAGCATTATTTATAGCTTTATAAACCGCTGATAATTCTTCTGAGAAAGTAAGTTGAGTATAATTGAAAAATGAAAGATTACCGTTTAATCCCGTTGCATCCATTGCTGAATAAATCAAAGGAGTACCGTTAAGCATGGAAGCGCAAACATAAGCTGCCGGTATAGCATTTATAGATCCATAGAAAGAGTTTATACTTTGCTCGGAAGCAGTATCATGATTAAAAGCATATCTCAATATCGATTTCCCATTTGGCACATTTGCCAAAGCACCTTGTCCTTCTTCAATAATAGATGTAGGAGCGCCTCCTTTAAAAGCGTCACTGATAGTTGGAGCACTGTTCCAGTCATAGATCATGTCATAACCATAATCATAGAAAGAATAATTTGTTGATTCTGCAAGTAGAATCATGTCACTTTTCATTGTTTTAAGATCATTCGCCAAATTAATCCAGAAACTTTCCGGAATATAAGGGCTATCTGCATAGTCAAAACGGAAACCATCCACATCAGCAGCTGTCACCCAATATTCGATCGCCTGTGCCATCCCTTCTGCGACACCTGACTCTGCATAATTCAGCTGGGCTACATCCTCCCATCCTTGTCCTGGTGGTGAAACAATATTTCCTTCCTCATCATGAAGGAACCAGTTGGGATGTTCCGTAATCCATGGATTATCCCAGCCTGTATGATTGGGCACCCAGTCTAAAATAACCTTCAGCCCGAGTTCATGAGCTCTATTTACTAGATTCTGCAGATCGGCAATTGTGCCATATCTGGGATTTATTACATCATAATTCTTTATGCTGTATGGAGAACCAATTGATTGTTCTGAGGTACTGGGTTCGCAAACCGGCATAAGCCATATTATGTCGCAACCCATATTAGAGATTCTCTGAAGATTAGAAGTAAGAGCATTCAGACAATTCTCTGTAGCGAAAAAACGTGGATTTGCTTCATAAATCACTTTTGTCGATACCTCATTACCTATTGTTGGCTCTGTCGGAATTTTCGGCATTTCTTCCTCATAGGAGGTACAGGACGTTGCAAAAAGCAACGTGCCTGTAGCCAGATACGTTATTATCTTTTTCATGTTTATTAGTCTTTAAGGATTGCTTTATCGGGATTTGCAGTAACGTAATAATCTTTATCTAATGTAATTTGAAGTGCATCATATTGAACACCTTCTACATTTGCATTGAAAATCAGATTATATGTCTCTCCAGTACCCTTGAAATCAAATACCAGATATTCCACGCCTTCTATGGTTTCCGTTACCGAGGTTGAAGTTCCGGGCCAGCCTCCGAAGAGTTCAGGTAAATCATTACCCCATCCATATACATAAAAGTTTTCCCATCCGGTTTTATTGTCTACGTATAAATGGTAAATAGGAACTTCAGGAGCATCAATCTCTGTAATACTTGAAGAAGTTACATTTAGATAATAATCTTTGTCTAAAACAAAACCAAAACTATCTGTTTGTCCTATTCCGGTCTCTCCTCCTATTCCGTCATTGAATATCAGATTTTGAGTATCACTATCACTCGGCACTTCAAATATTGTATATGACACACCCTGAATTTCCTGAATATCTGTTGAAGATATTCCCGGCCAACCTCCGCATAATTCAGTGCCGTCGCTATTCCAGGTATAAAGATACAAGGGGTTCCAACCCGTCTGATTCACAACATATAGATACTGAACCTCTCCTGGTCCGGGATTTGGGTCCTCCGGTGTATCACCGCCTCCTCCTTCTCCGGGTGTAAAATTGTTTGGATCGATTTCTACTACTCCAACTGCAGATATTTCAAGATAAATATCTCTATCGATTGTGAAACCAAAGTCTCCAAGCTGATTTTCTCCATTATTACTGAAAATCAGATTTTCAGCAAGACCGGAATTCGCCTCACCCATATCATAATAAAGATATATTAAACCATTAACAGAGATAGTTCCTGTAGGCAACATTCCAGGCCAGCCTCCATTGAGGTCGTTTACATCACCCCACATATAGAGTGTAACGAGATCCCAACCAGTATTGTTATAGACATAAACTGTATACCCGTCATGTTCTATTGAAGCATTAGGATCAAATTCTATAACTCCCTCTGAAGTTACCTCAAGATAATAATCCTTATTCAAGGTTACGTTGAAATCAGGCAACTGTTCTCCTCCTCCGTTGTTATTGAAAATAAGATTAACATTAAGCCCTTCATTTTCAGCGCCGGTATCGAAATATTTATACATGATTCCATTGAGTTCTATCCTTCCGGTAGGGGTAACACCGGGCCATCCACCGAATATTTCCGGTATGTCATTACCCCATGCATAGAGTGCGAGATCACTATAACCCGTCTCATCTATCACATAGATGGCATATCCATCATGTTCTACGTCATCAGGATTATCAGGCACCACAAAACTGTCTTCCCAGGCATCCACCAGAACATTTAGTCTTTCTCCTGTTTTGGGTGCATCGAAGTGCAAAATTGGCTCATCTTTCAAAGTACGTTCCTCACCTCTTTGAACATTATAAAAAGTATACCCGTCCGCAAGAGTTTTACCGTTTATAAACGTAGATGGATCAAGATATATACCGAATTTATAAGGATAATTACTGGCTTTTTCAAGTAGCCACATAGGATCACCGATAGCTTCTTCACCTCCATTGAATTCACCGGTGATGTAAATTTGATCAGTCTGTGCAGTTATGACCGGCACAATCACTTCAATGAGCTGATAGCCCTCCCTAACCGGGAAATATGGTTTTTCACTCTCAAAGAGTATATCATCCTCTTTACATCCGCTTAAAATCGCAAGCAGCAGAAAAAGGAAACTATATATTTTAATATTCTTCATGATGTCAGATTTTAATAGTTAGGATTCTGTACAAGTCCCGGGTTCACCATCAAGGCTGCTTGAGGGAGTGGATACCATTCATATTTCCTGTCTCGTTTTGCCGGAAGTTCACGGTCAATTGCCTTGGCACGACCCCAGAACCACCAAGTTCCCTGAGTGAACTTATCAAATCGACGCAGATCTGTTCTTCTTCTGCGACCTTCCCACATATATTCTAAACCCCATTCACTGAGTACCCAGTCTAAATCAAACGCAGTGAATCCGGGGCTTGGATTATTTAATTCCCCTTGGTTCTCAGAAGTAAAATATCTCTTTCTAACTTGATTTATAGTATTTGCCGCACCATTTGAATCTCCTCTGCGCATCTGACATTCTGCCTTTGCATAATAACATTCAGCAAGTCGCATCTCTACCTGTATGGCATCTCTCCAATCAAGACCTGATGTTTCAGGGTAAATAGGATATTGGATAAATCGATAACCGGAATTAGTCATACCCCACCGCGGATCCTGTACCTCGGCTAAAGGTTGTCCTATATTACCGAAGCTACCAACCTGATCCACATATATTAGTGGAAGTCCGTCAAGGTCTGCATCGGCTAAGAAAGGCTCGTTATTTTCATAGATATATTGAGGTCCCATTAACATTCTTCCTTGCCACTCTCCGGCAGCATCACAATGGAATGGTTGTTTACGGATATCCTTATCATTCATTCTATCCATCGGGGCTCCTAATTTATCTCCGTAGTCAAAGATGAAGCTCTTTGGATTGGCTGTGCCATAATCTTTGCCTATATCATTAAGTATCGTGCCGGAATTATCTTTTGATGGTACCATCATTGTGCAGTTCCACCCTGTCTGCTCATTGTCAGTACCAAAAAGAGGTCCATAGGCCAGAGGTAATGCCGGAGTGTTCCTGTTATTATTGGTTAAAGAGCCCACTTTCTGAGCTATTCCGAAAATAACTTCTGAACAGTTTTCATTTCCCACATTATAAATATCTCGGTAATCTGTAGCTAATGAATAATTTCCATATTTCCCATCTATGATTTCCTCAGCCAAGATCTCACACTCATTAAAACGGTCTACTCCTGTCCATAACTCAGAATTCAATAACAGACGCATCTTCAAAATTCTGTTTGCGCCCATACTGAATCGTGTACGGGTACCCATGGCATTATCTTCTTTCACCATATCTTCATAACATGAATCTAATTCATCGGCTATAAACTCCCAGACAAGCTTGCATCCTTCATTAAAATCTGAAGAAGCCGAGCCCGGAACTTCTGTTGTCACCCTATCTGTGATAGGAAGTGTTCCTCCCCAAAGTTCAAAATTATTGTAATAACAAAAAGCTCGCATTGTTTTTATTTCTGCAACATAAGCTGCAAATGATTCTTCAGTCATTCCAATTGAACCCGGATTGATGCTTTTTAGGTCTTCAATCAACAGGGTACAAAGTCCTATTGTTTCCCATGCGTGTTCCCAGGCTTGTCTGATTATTGTGGACTCTGAATTCCATGTGTAAGTTTCGAGCATATATTTCTGACCTTCATCCCAGCCCCAGTTATTATTCCAGCAACGCCATCCCATCTGGTCTCCGGGCATTTCCTGCAAAAATTCAAAATACTCAAAAATTCCGCCTGTAACGTTACTATATATAGAAGCTACTGCGCTCTTAACACTGTTTTCATCTTGATAATAAGTGCTTGAATCAATTCTATCGAAAGTCACCTCATCAAGATCCGTACAAGAAACCGTCGCCGCTCCTAATAGAATCGTCGACATTCCTGAAATCAACAGATTTTTTATATGTCTAATATTTTTCATTTTTCTTTGATTCTTAAATTAACGGAAACGTAAAGTCACACCTAATGTCAATTGTGTGGCCTGAGGATAAGCACTTGACTCATCTACACCCGGAGTGATTCCAACTGAATTTACTGCTGAGGGATCAGTACCGGTGTATTTAGTCAAAGTAAATACATTTTTGGCAGATAAATACACTCTTAACGAATCCAATACTTTTTTATTCTTCAAGGGAATAGTGTAACCTAAAGTGATATTTTCAAGTTTAAAATAATCCCCTTTTTCCAAGAAATAGGATGATATCACACCACCACCATACCATACGTTCTTGTCTTTAAGATATGCACTTCTTAAAATGTTGCCGCCTCCATTTGATCCTTGAAGTCCCATTCCATATCTTCTCATGTTAAAGATATCAAATCCAAACGCTCCTGTAAACATCATGCTGAAGTCAAAGTTTTTCCAAGTCAGGTTATTGGTCCAGGTGAGGAAATGTTTGGGGGCACCATTACCGATCACTTTTTTATCAGTAGGCTCTGCGACTGAAGATACAACTTTTTCTCCATCTTTATTATACACCAGCATATTGTGATTTTCATCGTATCCGGCATATTCATAACCATAGAATTGACCAATCTGGCCCCCCTCTTCCACTCTGAAGAAGTATTCTGAAGTTCCCAAACCGGGTTTCAAATAAAGGTCTAGATAAGCTGCCTCATAAATATCGTTTGAAAGTTTAGTCAGTTTGGTTGTACTATAGGAATAATTGACACCCATACTCCATTTTAGTGGTGTTGAAGTCAATATATCACCGTTTAATACCAATTCCAGACCTGTGTTCCTGATTGTACCTACATTTACCATAATAGTAGGGTAAACATATGGCGGCTGAGGAGCAGTGTAGGTGTAGAGAAGATCTTGACTTCTACGATCGAAATATTCAATAGAGCCATATAGTCTGTTGAAAAGCATGAAATCCACACCGTAATTGAAACTTATAAGTTTCTCCCACCCCAATTCGGGATTGGCATTGTTTGCTGGAGCATAACCTGTTATCCATGATCCGTCAATAAGATATGTGCCATTTTGGGTATAAGTCGATAAAGCCGTATAGGCTGCGAAATCACTGCGACCTGTGACACCATAAGAAAATCTGGGTTTCAGGCTCTGAACTGTCTGAACATAGTCCCTTAAAAAAGGAGCTCTGGCCATTTCCCATGCTATAGAAGCGGCTGGGAAGTTTCCCCATTTCCTGTCTTTACCAAATTTAGTTGAGCCTTCATGTCTTATTGAAGCAGAGGCAATAATCTGTCCATCCCAGGCATAATTCACACGACCAAAGAAACCGATTAGCTTAGACTGGCTTTGTCCGGCATACATGTTAGCCCTATTATTGGCAATTCCTGTACCCGTTCCTATACCGTTCCAAGCCGGTTTGTCGAAGGTGAAGTCCCGGTTTTCCATAAACATCTGTTCCCAGTTACTCTGTTCCCATGAATAACCTAAAAGAACTTTTAAATCATTATTATCATTCTGGAAAGAATAGTTACCTAACCATTCAATACGGTTTGTCCACCATTTTTGGTATCGGATATTAGCGAGTCCTTCATACCCTCCCCAATAAGAATTTCCTGAATTGATGGGAGTATAATAATCACTTTTAAGCTGATTGAAATTATAAGAATATGAAAGTGTGGTGCTCAAGGTATTATGTGAATCACTCCAAATATTATAGGTTGCATCGGCTGTGCCTAATAAGTAAGTTCGATTTCCTTGGGATTTATTATTTTTCAATGTTTCTACGGGGTTTAATATTCCGCTCGGAGAGTCCGGTTGGTAATAGCTTCCGTCCTCATTATAAACAGGAATGGTAGGGTTCATGCTTAGTGCAGTATCAAACATACCTTCGTTACCCCATTTTTCCTTGACTTTACGTGCATTCAATGTAAAGGTCAATTTCAAATGGTTATCAAGGGTATTAACAGATACTGCAGAACGTCCTCCGAATTCCTCTCTTTTACTTACTATATCAAGTCCATTGGCATTTTTGTAATTAATTGATGCAGTATAATAGCCCCCGGAAGGAAGGCTTCCGTCTATACCTATATATTGATTTGTGTCATAAGCTACATCCCTGGTAATCAAATCATACCATTTTGTAGAAGCAAAGTAATCTGTTCCTCGTCTTGATAATCTCCACTCATAGGGGGATAAAACGCTGGGACGATTTTTTTCAAAGGCTAGTGCTACATAAGAGTCATAAGTAACAGTTGGTTTGCCTATCTCACCCTTTCCTTTCTTTGTGGTGATAAGAATAACTCCGTCTGCACCTCGGGTACCATAAATTGCCGCTGATGAAGCATCCTTCAACACAGACATTGACTCAATATCTTGAGGTGCTAAAGTTCTGATATCCCCACCGGGTACTCCGTCTATTACGATAAGGGGGCCATTACTTGCATCAATTGATGTGGCACCACGAATCTGAAGGTTGGAACTTCCATTTGGATTGGCGGCTGCTGTTGTATTAACATTCAGACCGGATACTTTTCCTGTCAACATTTCCATCGGATTATTGACAGCTCCTTTCATAAAATCATCACTGTTTACTTGAACAATAGAACTGGATACTTCTCTTTTGCTTAAAGAACCGTAACCAATAACCACGACCTCATCCAGAAGTTCGTGATCTTCACGCATTGTTACATCTACTACAGATCGTCCGTTTACTTCTACTTCCTGAGATTGGAAGCCAACATAACTGAACACCAAAGCGCCCTTGGATGGCACCTCTTTCAAAGAATACATACCATCTACATCAGTAGCGGTCCCACGGGTTTGATCTCCCTTGACCGAGACACTCACTCCGATAAGCACCTCACCGGAGGGATCAGTTACCGTTCCTGTCACTGTCAGATTCTGAGCATTCACAGAAAAAGACATTAATAGAGAAAACATAACCGTGGCTATCCCTCGTTTTGTCTTTAGAAAATTGGTTAGTTTTTTCATGAATTATTTTTGAAAATTGTTTGAGTTTTTCAATTAGATCAATTTTGAATCTATTAATTTCTCAAAATTGAAAACTCCTTATAATATTTTCAATATCTTCAAGAAAAAATCTAACAGAAATCAACAGTTATATTATTGATTTATAAAGGTTTAATAATTAAAGAATATATAAAAAATCTAAATCTTTTCTAATTCTTTTTCAAAGTTTTCAGGATCAA
The DNA here is from genome assembly GCA_022509185.1 of Muribaculaceae bacterium. GTDB lineage: Bacteria > Bacteroidota > Bacteroidia > Bacteroidales > Muribaculaceae > Lepagella. Next base: position 58,824 of record JAFLTS010000001.1, read on the forward strand.
TAGCACGTTTTTTTATCTTTGACCGATAGGTGTAAACAGTAGTGACAGAGCACCTTAAGAATTTTGCTATCCTTTCGGCATCCCTAACCCCTAATCTTATTAAGGCAAATACTCTTAACTCGGTATTAAGACTTTCATTAGGCTTTAAAGAAATTTGTTCTCCGGGTTTCAACAATATATTGAATTTTTCTACAAAATTTGGATAAATATTAAGGATTGCTTCATCAAACTTTGCGTAGAATTCTGCAAGAGTTTTGCTTTCTACATTTCCTGATTCTATTTTCTTCAATAATTGGGAAAGACTCCCTTGAGTGGCTGAAACTTTTAAACTTTGTTGATACTTTTGTAAAGAGGAAATGGCCATACTACAATAATCCATAAATAATAAGGCATACTGTTCTTTTATGGCATTAGATGATTGAAGTGCAATATTTGTCTCACTTAATTCATTGTTGACCTGGCTTAACTTCTTGGAAAGACCGGATACTTCATCAAGCATTTGATTAGTCTTTTTATTTATACTCCTTACCTTTCTGATCTGAATAAGAGCAAAAACAGAGATAATTATAAAACAGAAGGCCAGTATACTTATAAAAATAATTAAAAGACGTAACTGATGGGTATGACTTTTCTGTTTGTTGGCATATGCTTCTCCAATGATCGGAAGCATTCGGCTTGATTGGGCGTTTCTCATTCTTGCTGAATAAAAATTTGCATCAGAAAAACTTTGCCTTAAATACCTCTCGGCCCTTTCCAAATCTCCCGCCTCATATCTCTCTGTTGCCAAGGCTCTCATTGCCATATTCTCTTTTATGGCTCCTCTTAAATCTGACTTTACACTTTCTCCTATATATTTGATATAATTATTATTTTCTCCCTTTTGTTTATAAATATCAGCCAGAATTGATGCCAGAATGGAATAATTTCTGTCTCCACTGGAATATTTATCAATATTTTTCAACAATAGGGTTTCAGCTTCAGAAAAATTCCCCTTGCGGTTTTGTGCCGCTGCATAATTTATAAGATAATTAATAGAATTTTTTGGAGCGTATTGTCTTACGGAATCAATGTAAATTTCCCTCAATCTTTCATGTTTTCGTGCATATTCACTGTCTATGGCATATTCACTCTGATACTGATATAAATCACAATATGCACTGTAATAGCTTTCTAACAGAACTGAGTCGAGAAGAGTTTTATCGATATTCTTTAAAAGGGTTTCCGACTCTCCGAATAATCCGGCATGGGCAGCTAAGTCAGCTTCTTTAATCAAAAGTGCATGTTCTTTAAGTTTGTCGGCTTTTACTTCCGGGTTGGCCAGATTGATATTTATATATTTTAACGCAGAGTCACTTTCATAAGCCTCATATTCTGAAATTAACCAGTCGGTCAATTCTTTTTTTACTGACCAGGAACCTGTATCTTCAATTCTTTGTTTTATATTGTTAATTCTTTTCTCCTTTTCTGCATCATATTCCGGCACCTTTTTTATCTCTTCATCAATTTCTGCATAAAAAGACTCTATTCCTTGTTTTTCATTATTATTTGAATTACAAGAGAACAGAGTCAGCAGAATGACAGGTATTAAAAGGAGATATGACTTCATCTGTTTTCCCTTACATGACGGGAATACTATTCTGTTTTATCTTTATTTTCCTCCTTTCAAAATATCTTTCAGGGTTCCTAAAGCTGATGATCCTCCGGAATTATCATCTTCTCGGGTAGAAATCATTTTCCAGCCTATACAAGCCCCATCATAGCTATCAAGAATATTTCCTAAGGCAGTTGCCATTGAATTTCCTGTGAATTTGGCAACTGCTGAGATAAAACTTTTCAATTTTGTAGCATCAAACATCAGATTAAGATTCTTTCCGCTTTTCTCAACATAGGCTGTAAATTTACCTAATGTAATGCCTAATACATTGAATTTGAAATCGAATGTACCTTCTTCACTATCATTCTTGACAATGGTCCCTTTCAGACTCAATGATTTTATTTTCATTGTGAAATTGGCATCTTCATCCACCGTTAGCGACATATTGTTCAAACCATATTGCTCATAATATGGTTTTAATTTAGATTCTATCGTAGCTGCTCCGGCTATTCCTCCTGCTTTCTGTAAAAAATTTTCACTTTTAAAGGTTACAGCCGGTCCGGTTGCCTGGTATTCTCCCACTAAGTCTTCCAGGCTTAAATTTGTCTTTGTGAAAACGCCCTCAATTACACTGCCGAGTATATCGCCCACTCCACTCCCGGAAGATGAGTCGGAACCATTCTTTCCTAAACTTCCTAATATATCACCTATGCCCTGGGCATTTACAGCAACGGTTGACATGGCGATTGCCATGCCAACCATCATAATTTTCAAAAATTTCATTCTCAATTTGTTATATCACTTTTTATTTGTGACCTTCTTAGCTTTATTTGGTTTAATCTGCCTTAATACCATTGCTGTTCTAGCCGGAAGGTATAATTGCAACCATCCCTTTCCGGAAGGTTTATATAATGGATCAGGATTGGTGAAATGATGCACCTTATCATCTACAAGTCCATAGCCCCCGTATCCTAAAGCATCCGAATCCAATACCACTTCATATTCACCTTCAGGCGCAAGGAAACCATATCCTTCGAAACTTCTTGTAGGATTCCAGTTAAATACGAATATTAAGTCACCTCGCATGAAAGCGAGTACCTGGTCATCATCCTTTTCCCATAACTTCTCTACAGGGAGAGCCTGGAAATTATAAACCCCTGACACAACATCCACCATATCATTATCGAAAGCATTGAGGAAACGATATTTCAGGTCCTCTCGATCTACCAGATCCCATTGTCTACGTGCGTATTTATAGCTCCAGCCGTTGCCCTCCCTCGGGAAATCGATCCATTCAGGATGACCGAACTCATTACCCATGAAATTCAGATAACCGCCGTTAATGGTAGCTAAAGTTACAAGACGTATCATTTTATGCAATGCCATTCCTCGCGACACGGTGCCATCGTTATCTCCCGTCATCATATGCCAATACATTTCCTTGTCGATCAGACGGAAAATTATTGTCTTATCTCCTACGAGGGCCTGATCATGACTTTCACAGTATGAAATAGTTTTTTCATCTGCCCTACGATTGGTTAGTTCCCAGAAAATCGAAGTCGGATGCCAGTCTTCATCTTTCTTCTCTTTTATCATCTTGATCCAGTAATCGGGCACACCCATCGCCATTCTGTAATCAAAGCCTATGCCTCCATCTTCAAACTTTACTGCAAGACCCGGCATACCACTCATTTCTTCAGCAATAGTCACAGCTTTCGGATTCACCTCATGAATCAAAATATTTGCAAGAGTAAGATAAGTCAAAGCATTGGTGTCTTGATTTCCGTCGTAATAATCTGCATACGACCCAAAGGCTTTTCCTAAACCATGATCATAATAAAGCATCGAAGTGACTCCGTCAAACCGGAATCCGTCGAATTTGAATTCTTCAAGCCAATATTTGCAGTTGGAAAGCAAGAAATGCAAAACTGAATTCTTACCATAATCAAACAATAATGAATCCCAGGCCGGATGCTCACGACGGTGATCTCCATAGAAATAAAGATCGTAACTTCCATCAAGACGTCCCAGGCCCTCTATCTCGTTTTTCACTGCATGGGAATGTACAATATCCATGATTACTGCGATACCCAGTTTATGAGCTTCATCAATAAGATGTTTCAGATCATCAGGAGTACCGAATCGTGAACTTGGTGCATAAAAACTGCTGACATGATAACCGAAAGAACCGTAATAAGGATGTTCCTGGATAGCCATAATCTGGATAGCATTGTAACCGTCAGCTGCTATACGGGGCAAGATCTTCTCCCTGAATTCATTATAGCTGCCAACTCCTTCGGTTTCCTGAGCCATTCCTATATGACATTCATATATCAAAAGCGGTTTTACATCAGGAGCAAATTTTTTAATCTTAAATTTATATGGTTTTTCCGGAGCATAAACTTCTGCTGAAAATATTTTAGTTTCCGGATCCTGTACCACTCTTTCAGCATAAGCCGGGATTCTTTCTCCTTCTCCACCGTTCCATTTTACAAACATTTTGAAAAGGTCTCCGTTATGGAGCTCATCTTCTTCGAGTTTCAGTTGCCAGTCGCCATAATTTATCCGTGTGAGTTTGTATTTATCTTCAAGTTTCCAGTCTGAAAAAGTACCGGTCAACCATATTTCTGTAGCATTGGGCGCAAATTCACGGAATATCCATCCTCCTCCCGGTAAATGATGAAGTCCGTAATATTTGTAGGCGTTTGCAAATTCTGACAAAGAACCGTTAGTAGAAGCTGTTATCTCCTCTAACTTTCTTTCCACATCCTGATGTCGGCCTTCTATGGCTGCTGCATAAGGTTCAAGCCAAGGGTCGTTTCGCAAAAAAGCCAATTTCTTTTTCATAATTTTGTTTATTTATTGGTTTAATATTCTTCTTTTTAAGGTTACTTTTTCTTAAAGATTCACCTTGAAACAAAGCCTTTTACTAATTAACAACTGTAACCAATGCTTTTCTTATGGCATTACGAATTTTTTCTGCCTCATCACCTCCAAGTTTCAATGTTGAAATTACATTTCTTACATAATCGTCTTTATTTTTAAATCCTAATAATTCCACCGCACCGCTCTCTGATAATAAAGGCTTATGATTAAAAACTTTAAGCATCTCAGCATAATCCTGTCTCTCTATAATGCCTTTAAATTTTTGAATAAGTTCATTATACTGCTTTCTTGGGTTCAGTATCTTTATTAGTTGTCGCAAATGGGTTTCTAAGGCTGTAATACAGGTAAATTTGGCATCTATTTTGGCATCTACCTCCCTTTTTACCCTATGACGAACATGCTCCAATACCTGTTGTTGTAATCTTCTGTTGAATTCAGCCAGTGATCTTTTCTTTACTTTGTTGAACACGACTCCCGGGTTTTTACCCCTTATCTTAGCCATGCTTTTTATCACTTCCTCCATTAAGAAAAAATTCTCCACTTCTGCTACCTCCGGTACCATTATAGATTTTTTTCTTAAATAAGCCACCTCCTGTGCAGTGCGTCTGTCCCTGTCTACTATACCGTGGCTTTCCAAATGATGCATATTGGTCAACCCATTAAAAGAGCGCGTAGTCTCTATCACTTTATCGCAAGAGCCCAATGATTTCACGGTAAAGTCAGGGAAAACTAAAGGATAGAGTTTAGCATCTATACTATGCGTCTGATCTCCTTCAATAAATAATACCGGTTTCCGACTCCCCACAAGTTCTATAAAAAGGTCTTCCCGGATTTCTCCCGGCTCTACTATTTCATAATCCCATTCATTTTTACCTGCGTCGTAACTTTTCACCCATAATATTACATTCCGGCTTCTTGAACTTACAAATTCAACATCTACGGAATTATATACAAAAGTACAATCAGGTCGTAAAGTTTCTATTGAGTTCCAAAGGGCATTCAAAATAGTGGGATGTAGGAACAAAGAAGGTGCATCTACAAAGATCACTGCGTTTGGCATTGCATAAAGCACTCCGGCCACATAATATAATACGGCCATTTCACCTTGACTCAGTTTTTCGGCCGAAATTAGGTCATCGCCTGAATTGGTAGAAAATAAAAGAGTGCCTCCTGTGGTCACTATTTTATTTCCCGGGAATATTTTCTCCCAGATTGCTGAAAGTTTATCGAGTTTTGATTGTGGAAAACGTTTTAGATGTCCTTTAGAGTTTGCTTTTTCTTTTATTTTCAAAAGATGCTCGAATTCATCTGCAAAAAGCATGAAAATGAGTTTTTCAAGTTCGCTCACAGCGTTCGTCCTCATATACGGACGCCTGGAGGCTGCCTGGGAATACTGATGGTCTATGCTCCCCTTACGACCTGATTCCTCTCTTTCAGGGAAAGGAGCCCGGATAGCTGACAGACAATAGGTGCGGTCTCCTGTGAGTTCCATTAGTTGTTCCATAAAGCGTGTCTTTCCGGCTCCGCTTCCTCCGATTATTGTGAGTTGACGACCGTCAGGTAGACCCGGAATTTTCTTATTACCTATAATCTGCGGTAAAACAAGACTTCGCATCTTTTTATTTAATTAGTTTCCAAATATAAGAATTTTTAATGATTATCTTATTACCTTTGTAGTATAATTGATTGCTATATGTTGGTTTCTCCTTCCTTACTATCTGCTGATTTCTCCAATCTTTCGAAAGACATCGAAATGATTAACTCATCAGGCGCCGACTATCTTCATTTAGATATAATGGACGGTGTTTTCGTTCCTAATATCTCTTTCGGATTTCCGGTGATAGAATCTGTTTCTAAAATTTGCAATAAACCTTTAGACGTTCATCTGATGATTGTTGAACCTCAGAAATGGATAGACCGTGTAAAAACCACCGGGGCTGAAATAATGAATGTTCATCTGGAAGCTTGCCTTCATCTCGACCGCACAATAAATGCCATCAAGGATGCCGGAATGAAAGCAGGAGTTACTCTTAACCCGGCTACGCCGGTATCTCTTTTAGTAGATATTATTGAAGAATTGGATCTGGTTTTGCTCATGTCTGTTAATCCGGGTTTTGGAGGACAGTCTTTTATTAAAAATACATTGAAAAAAGTGAAGGAACTAAAAAAACTTCGCGATAATTCCGGTTCTAAAGCCATAATTGAAGTGGATGGTGGAGTAAATGAAGAAACCGGGAAACTTCTGGCAGAGGAGGGAGCTGATATGCTGGTAGCAGGAAATTATGTTTTTAAATCGGAAAATCCTCTCAAAAGAATAGAAATTTTAAAAAATATTTAAGATAATATCATGAATCTCAAACATCTTATACTTTCATCATTGTTAATTTGTGGTCTTTCAAGCCATGCAGCTGATATACGTTTCGTCGGAGGTGATATATCTCTTCTCCCCACATACGAAGAGGCGGGGGTGCAATATAAAGACCTTGCCGGAAACCGGATAGAACTTCTCCCCTATCTATATGAATTGGGAATGAATGCTATGAGAGTGAGACTGTTTGTTGATCCGGGTGAATTTGCTACTCTTCATCCGGATGATTATGATGAGAATGCATGTCAGGATCTTCCTTATATTATACCCTTATGTCAGGATATAATAGAAAACGGAATGGATCTTATGCTTGATTTTCATTATTCGGATACCTGGGCCGATCCCGGTGCTCAATGGATTCCGAATGCCTGGGCAGGTTTATCTGATGAACAATTAGTGCAGAAAATTTATGAGTATACGAAGGAATCTCTTCTGACTCTTAAGGAAAACGGAATAACTCCGCGTTTCATTCAACCCGGAAATGAGATTAGCTATGGAATGCTCTGGGCCGAATATGGAAACGATATACCGGGAAATCATGTTTACACTAACAGTTCTCAAGCTTCTTGGACCCGATTTGGTGATTTTCTTAAGTCTGCTATAAAAGCCTGTCGGGAAATTTGTCCTGAAGCTCAGATAATTATTCATACTGAAAGAGTCTCTCAAGTAAATGTGCTCACCAATTTCTATGACAAAATGAAGTCTCTCGAAATTGACTATGACATAATAGGCCTCAGTTATTATCCCTATTTCCATGGGAATATCTCGGTTTTAGACAAAGCACTTAACACTTTGGAAGAACGTTATCCGGGAAAACCTATTATGATTGTGGAGACAGGTTTCCCTGTGCACTGGGAAATACCCGGCACCAATCAGAAGGTAGATTATGAATACTCTCCTGCCGGTCAGGATGCTTTCGCTCATGATCTGGTGGATTGTCTTCTGGCTCATTCCAATGTTGACGGTTTGTTTTGGTGGTGGTTGGAATACAATCCTTATTTAGGTCCTAACAATTATCTTAACAATTGGTATAATGCACCTTTATTCGATCCCAATACCGGACAGGCAACCCCGGCCTTAAAGACAATAGCCTCCTATGGTACGGGTCACGATGCTATTGAAACCATAAATGATGATTTATTGAATAAGAATGGTAGGTGGTATGATCTTAACGGGCGTCAGATTTCTCATCCTACTGAAAGGGGCGTGTATATTTATAATGGTAAAAAAATCATGATTCATTGATATGCTTCGTAAGGTAGAAATAACCTGTGCAATTATTTCTATAATTTGTATTATAGGGATTATTGTTTTCAGTTGTATCAATCGTGAAGGATCAGAATTGGCAATGGCCATTTTCGGCATAGTCTGGTTTCTGACCCTTATCGTCTTCATGTTCTTCTTTATTCGACATCGCAGGCAGAATAGAAAAAGATAGTCCCCGACAATTTGAGGCTCAAACTAATTTTGTTGGAAGGAGCCTGAAAAATGATTAAATTTGCATCCGCTATCAAAAACACTCTGAGGAAAGATGCCGGAGTGGTCGAACGGGACGGTCTCGAAAACCGTTGTACCCTTTCGGGTACCCAGGGTTCGAATCCCTGTCTTTCCGCTAAAAATCCCCTTGACTATCTCGTAGTTAAGGGGATTTTTGTGAGCCGCGACTGGGACTCGAACCCAGGACCTTTTCGTTACGAATGAAATGCTCTACCGACTGAGCTATTGCGGCTGATGGCTTAAAAAATTATTTTCAGCTATGCAAAATTATGTAGATTTTTCCGATTTTCCAAAATATCCGCTTCTCAGCCCTTTAGCCGTCGAAGCCTTGCAAGGTCTTCTACTAATTCTTGTTTTCTTATGTTATATATAACATCTCCAAAACATTTCCATGCCTCCAATTCTTTTTCTATAAATAATTCACTTAGATCAAACTGATTAAAATCTTCAGCAAGTTGAGCATATTCATGAAGAATAATGGGCAGGAATCTTTTATCTGTATTATGACTATTTATCTTATTTATCAAATTTTTAAAATCATATCCGGAAAATAAAATCAAGCTCCAGAGCTTTTTCAAATGTGTCGGATCTAACCTGAATAAGACTTCATAAAAATAGGGATTGGCAAGAAAATCTACAGACAAATCCACATCTTCTATAATAGATAAGTTATATCCTAAATTCAAAACTTCTTTATAATCCCGTATATAACTAAAATAATTTTTTTCCTGGCTATAAAAAGCGTATCTTATTGAGAAAGAAGATAGCAACCCTTTCAGATAGTCTACATAAAACCTCCTTAATTCCTCCTCATCTTCTTCACTCTCAAAGTATCTTTCTCTTATTAATTTCTTTATAATGTCTTGGGTAAAGGAAATTCTTTCCTCTAAATCATTAAATAAAGTTTTGCCGTTACCTATTATTTGATAAAATTGTACTGTGGGTACCATGGATAATTCCAAAAGTCCTTCATGGGAAATATCAGGATAGGCAACAAAAACAAAACGGCAAATAAGTTTCAGATATTCATAACTGTATTCATTCTCCAATTTTTTTAAAACTTCTAAAAACCTGTCTTCCTCACTTTGTAAGGATACTAAATTATGAATCTTTTCATTCAATCTCTCAAAGTGGCCATAATCTGACAATTCATCAAGAAATCCTTTTAAAACATCAGGTTTCCCTGATAATGGAGAGTCTGTAATCTGCAATATCTGATCTCCGGATAATTTCTTACCTACCCGATTTAAGTATTCTTTTACAAAAAGAGTTCTTTCTTCATTGTCAAGGGGAGTTATATTAGCTAAACTCACAAGATCTTTACTGATTAATTGTTCAATAAACTTTTTATTTCTGACACTCACCACTATCTTCAACTTATCCGGGAGATTCTTTAGCCAGGATTTTATTTCTTCAGATAAATTAAGCAAATCGATTTTATCTGCATCATCCACCACCAGAAGAGTATTTAACTTTATACCCTTTAGACCGTTTTCTACTTTATCGTTTGCATTATCACTCCTTACATTATAAGTTCTGCTTACAGAATCTTTTATTAGAAAATTCAAAAAATCATAAATATCCTTCAAAGAGGAATCTAATCCCGGGGAATAAAACAAGATATCAAAATCCTTTTCATATTCATCAATAATTTGAGCACAAAGATTACTTTTCCCCATTCCCTTCTCACCTTCAAGGATCAATAATTTTTTAGTAGGGTCGGCTATGAATTTATCCACCATTTCCATTATTTCTAACCTTGGTATGGAAAATGCTTTCAGTTCTTTAAGTTTTACTTCATGTTTTTCCTCTATCAGATGGAACCTTTCACCCTCTGTATTCGGACTAATTTCATCTATCATATTCAAAAAAACCTTTCTGAGATGGTTTTCTATATCTTCAGGATATTCGTATGGATAAACGGGATATTTCTCCTGATTCCGTAACAGATTTTTTAATCTTACAAGTTTTTCATCTTCTTCTTTTTCGGTCTCGGATTCCTTCAGATAAAAATAGGCATTTACTTTCTTCGGATTTCTTAAAACTCCTGATTGTATTTCAATTTCTGTATAACTCAATCCATTTCTTATGTCTTCAATCAACCATGGATACTTTTCAGTCAGATTTTTGTTTAATATCAGATCTTTTGGTGGCACAGAACCATAATTATTGCCTATTATTCCAATAAAATAAGTATTTGGCTTATTAATTTGAGAAAGACAAAGGTCAATTACATCTCCACGGGCTGATTCCTCCTCTGTTATTCCCCAGCGAAGATCTATTACCGATAAAAAAATCCCTCTCTCGGATGCCATACCACGCATCCAGTTGAAAGTCTTTATCAGTTCATCTCTTTCTTCCTGCATATCTGAAAAAGTTGAAGATATAAAAATCCTCATCTCTTTCTTATTTACATTTTCGGTCATTGATTATTAAGTTAGCTTCACAAAAATAATCAAAACTTTAGATCATCTTTCCCAATCTAAACTAATTTATTTTATATGAAAAACCCCGGTCCAAATCAATATCGATTTTACCGGGGTTTTACTTATCACCTGCTCGAGGTGACGATTACCTAAACTTTATCTCTACTATCAAAACTTTAAATTATACCTTGTCCCATCATAGCATCGGCTACTTTCATGAAACCGGCAATATTTGCACCCTTCATATAATTGATATATCCATCAGGTTGTTTGCCATATTCTACACATGCATCATGAATGTTATCCATGATTTCATGTAATTTGGCATCTACCTGCTCAGCGCTCCATTGCAGATGTTCTGCATCCTGTGTCATTTCAAGACCTGATGTAGCAACACCACCGGCATTTACTGCCTTTCCGGGGCAATAAGTAATTCTGGCTGCGATAAACTCATCGATAGCTTCAGGAGTACAACCCATATTACTTACTTCGGCGCAAAGCAATACACCATTCTTTATAAGCATCTTGGCATCCTCTCCGTTAAGCTCGTTCTGAGTTGCGCAAGGAAGAGCGATGTCTACTTTCTGTTCCCATGGTTTGCGGCCGGGGAAGAAGGTAGAACCCGGGAATTTCTCGGCATAAGGTGCTACTATGTCATTGCCGGTAGCACGGAGTTCAAGCATATAAGCGATTTTCTCTTTGTCAAGACCGGCCGGATCCAAAATATATCCGTCAGGACCTGATATGGTAATAACTTTTGCTCCAAGTTCGGTTGCTTTCTCAGCTGCGCCCCAGGCAACATTACCAAAACCGGAAATAGCTATGGTCTTACCCTTGATGTCTTCACCTTTCTCTTTTAATACATCCTGTACGAAATAAAGAGCACCATAACCTGTAGCTTCAGGACGGATTCTTGAACCTCCGAAGCTGAGACCTTTACCGGTGAAAGTACCTGTGTTTTCGCGTGCAAGTTTCTTGTACATTCCATACATATAACCTACTTCACGTCCACCAACACCTATATCACCTGCGGGAACGTCACGATCCGGACCAAGATTTCTCCAAAGCTCAAGAATGAAAGCCTGGCAGAAACGCATGATTTCAGCATCGCTCTTGCCTCGGGGACTAAAGTCTGAACCTCCCTTGGCACCACCCATCGGTAAGGTGGTAAGAGCATTTTTAAATGTCTGTTCAAAACCAAGGAATTTCAAAATTGAAAGGTTCACGGAAGCGTGGAAACGGATACCTCCCTTATAGGGACCAATGGCATTGTTAAACTGTACGCGGTAACCTATATTATTCTGAACTTCACCTTTATCATCTACCCAAGTCACACGGAAAGTGAAAATACGGTCCGGTTCAACCATTCTTTCTATGATGCGGGCTTTTTCAAATTCCGGATGGCGGTTATATACTTCTTCTACTGAGAGGAGCACTTCTTTAACTGCCTGGAGATATTCTTTCTCACCCGGATGTTTGGCCTCAAGGCCGGTCATGATCTCATTAATGTTCATGGTTTATTTATTAGATTTTTGGTTAGAAGTTTGTTCAATTTTTCAAATTATTGTTGGAATTTTTCATGATAGACGTCTTTTCTGCTTACATATTGTCAGCATATATGCTTTATAACATAAGCTTAACCTGACATCTCATTGCAAAAATAAAATCTTAATTTGATTTTGCAAAAAATTTATACTCGTTTTTTAATCTTATCCCGATAAAATATGTTAAAAAAATCAGGAGCCGATCTCTCGGCTCCCGTCGAATAATTAGGATTAGGCGTCGAATTGTTTTTCAATAATCATGCTTTGGCTTTGACGCCTATAAATAATTGCCTAATCCTAAATTCTTTTTTCCTTTTCGTATCGTTTTTCTTTTCCTATAAAACAACAAAAAGACTTACTTGGTTTTGTTAACACACGTTAATTAACAAGTGATGATTTGCTCTGTTATAGGATGGGAATTGGTGATTATGAAATTTTGAGGAAAGATGCTTTTTGAGTAATTTCGCATAAAGCCTGAAATATATTCATTAAGCATTTGATATATTGAAGCTAAATAAAAAATATAGGATCACACTCGAAGACGAATCTTCGCTCGAAAAAAAGTTGAATATCTCTGCCCGGACTCCTTGGCTGATACTTCTTCTTATTGGGCTAACAGTGCTAGCCGGAGCATTCGGCATCTTTATTTTAGCTTCTACTCCGATGAAAAATTATTTGCCAGGTTATCTTAGGGAAGACCAGAGAACTGCTACTGAAGAGCAACATATGAGACTCGACTCACTAGAGAAAATCTATAATGTGAATGAAGCATATATTAAAGGTATTCTGGCAGCCTTGAACCCTGTAGATTCTGTTGCTAAAGAAACTGCCGGCAGGAATCCGACTCCTCTCTATGCTGATTCTTTGATTTCGGCAAGTCCCGAAGAAAAGACCTTTATGGAAAATATAATGGAACGGGATAAATATAATATCTCTTATAATTCACCTGCAGCTGCACAGACAATGCTTTTTGGTTCTGTAAACAAGGCAGCTGTGATTTCTCAGGAATCTAAAGGAAAATATCAGGCCGAATTAATTGTTCCTTCAGGAGCACCCGTATCAACTATAGCAGATGGGAAAGTTATATCTATTGCTTCTTCTCCAAAAACATCCGGAGGGTATGAGGTTATAATACAACATCCTAAAGGTTTTTTGAGTAAGAGTAGCCGCCTCACTAACCTGACAGTTCAACCCGGCGACCGGGTAGCCGCCGGGCAGGTAATAGCTTTAGGCACAGCGAAAGGTGGCATGAAAAGTAACAGGGTCTTGTTTGAACTTTGGCATGATGGTGATCCCCTCATACCTTCAAGATATCTTAATGGAGGAGCTGAAAATCCGGAATAGCCTCCTTAGAATTTTATTCCTATGGAAAAAATTACTGTAAAAAATTTAGCTATTTTAGGCAGCACTGGCAGCATTGGCACTCAGGCTGTCGATATTATTGAAGCATTTCCTCAGCTTTTTAAGGCATCGGTACTGACAGCTTATAGTAACTGGGAGCTCCTGGTAAAACAATCACTGAAACTCAATCCTACGTTAGTGGTTATAGGTAGGAAAGAATTATATCCTAAAGTTAAAGAAGCCCTTGCTTCCACTACTATTCAAGTTGAGGCAGGAGACGAGGCTATAGAAGCGGCGGCTGCCCATGAAGAAGTTGAAATGGTTCTTACAGCTATGGTTGGTTATAGCGGACTTCTACCTACCATCAATGCGATAAAAGCAGGTAAAACCATAGCCCTTTCTAATAAAGAAACACTTGTGGTAGCCGGAGAGATTATCACAAGATTGGCACGTGAAAACCACGTATCGATAATTCCTGTTGACAGTGAACACTCCGCAATATTCCAATGTTTGGTTGGTGAAAAAAGATCTGAAATGCGTCGGATTCTGCTTACCGCAAGTGGAGGCCCGTTTAGAAATTTATCGGCTCAAGAGATGGAGAAAGTTACTGTGAAACAAGCTTTGAATCATCCAAATTGGGATATGGGGGCCAAGGTCACTATTGATTCAGCTTCCATGATGAACAAAGGCTTTGAAATGATTGAAGCAAAATGGCTCTTTGATTGTTCACCTTCTGAAATTCAGATTCTGGTTCATCCTCAGAGTATTGTACATTCAATGGTGGAGTTTATCGACGGCAGTATAAAAGCTCAACTTGGCGTTCCAGATATGCATATCCCTATAAGATACGCTTTTAGTTATCCCAATCGGTTGTCTGCTCCTTCCGACTATCTTCCTCTGGATAAATTAAAGGAACTAACTTTCGAGCTTCCCGATTTTGAAAGGTTTCCTTTGTTAAGAATAGCTTTTGAAGCTATAGAATTAGGAGGTAATGCACCCTGTATCATGAATGCGGCTAATGAGATTGCTGTAAGAGATTTTCTTGAAGGCAAAATCTCATTTACAATGATCCCGAAATTAGTGGAGTCTACACTTCATTCAGAAGAATTTATTCCTGATCCAACAATCTCTGATCTGGTGGAATCAAATAAAAAAGCAAGGAAAAAAGCGGAAGAATGGGTAAATTTGCATTGCCAATAAAGTTTATAGTTTAACGTTTAGAAATAAGATAAGAAACGAATAAATATAAACTGAACCAAAAATAAAACCATATACAATTGGATACCTTTTTAATAAAAGCGACTCAATTAATCCTGGCATTTGCGATCCTCGTGATTATCCACGAGTTCGGCCATTTCCTTTTCGCACGGCTTTTCGGTGTGAAAGTGGAAAAATTCTATATCTTTTTTGATCCCTGGACCGAACTTTTCAAATGGAAACCCAAAAAATATATAGGAGGTCTTGGAAAACATAAGAATATATCAGATCAACCTCACCTCACCGCAGAACAACAAAAAGAATATGAGAAAAAATGCGAGGAGGAAGAGGCGAAAGCTGTAGCTGATGGAGCCCCAAAAAAGAAAAAATCTTTTTGGGGTAACACTGAATATGGTATAGGATGGCTTCCTCTTGGAGGATATTGTAAGATTTCAGGTATGATCGATGAATCGATGGATACCGAACAGATGAAAAAACCTCCTCAGGATTGGGAATTCAGATCGAAACCGGCTTGGCAGCGGCTTCTGATCATGATAGCCGGTGTTCTCTTTAATTTTCTTTTGGCTATTCTGATTTATGCTGGCATTGTTTACGCTACAGGAGAAAAATATGTTCCTTTCCGGGAAGCAAAATTAGGAATGGCTTATTCGGGTGAGGCTCAAAAAATTGGATTCCATGATGGCGATATTCCTCTCTATGCTGATGGAGAGAAACTTGAAAATCCGAATGAAGCAAGGTTGAAAATGATCCAGGCTTCAACCGTCTCTGTTTTAAGGAACGGTAAAGATACTGTGGATATAAAGATCCCTGAAGATTTTATTTTTGCTCTCGACCGTGAAGCTAAGAGCGACACTGCTGTTATTGCACTTATGACTTATAGGATTCCTACTCGAATTACACAAGTAATGCCTGGTGAAGGAGCTGACAAGGCGGGAGTAAAAGTTGATGATGAGATAATAGCTATAGATTCTGTAAATACACCCTCCCTGGATAGATTTCTGGCTACACTTCAAGGAAGGGAAAACACGGTGGTTGACCTTACTGTGGTGAGAAAAAACAATGAAGCAAACGACACTTTAGTTATTCCGGTTACATTGTCTGAAACATCAAAGATGGGAGTTGCCTTGGAAGTTGATCCTTCTGCTTTTTATAATCATAAAGAGATTAGGTATTCTCTCCTGCAATCTGTGCCCAAAGGTATAAGCATGGGAACCGAGCGACTTTCTTCTTATGCCCAGAGCATGAAACTGGTATTTACAAAGGAGGGGGCTAAAAGTGTAGGAGGATTCGGTTCCATAGGAGCTATATTCCCGGAGAAATGGGATTGGATCGCATTCTGGAATATTGCAGCTTTCCTTTCGGTGGCTTTGGCATTTATGAATATTCTGCCCATTCCTGCTTTAGATGGCGGACATGTTCTTTTCCTGCTTTATGAAGTGATAACACGGAGAAAACCGTCCGAAAAATTTCTTGAATATGCCCAGATGGTTGGAATGAGTTTACTTATCATTCTTCTGATTTATGCCAATGGTATGGATATAGTGCGTCTGTTCAAATAAATTCTCCATGAAAAAAATATTACTTCGTCCCGGTAAAGAAGAATCTATACAACGTCACCATCCCTGGGTCTTCTCAGGTGCAATAGCACGCCTGCCGGAAGATCTGCAAGAGGGGGAAATGGTTGAAGTTTGGTCATCTAAGGGAACGAAGCTTGCTACAGGGCATTATCAGATCGGAAGCATTGCTGTAAGGATAATAGAATTTGGCGAGAGACAGATTAATCCGGATATATTTGAAGAAAGGATTCAAAATGCTTTTGAACTACGCAAATCCCTTGACCTTATAAGACCCGATAACAATTGCTACAGACTTGTGCATGGGGAAGGCGACTTTCTGCCGGGTTTGATTGTTGATATTTATGGAGACACGGCAGTGATGCAGGCTCATTCTCCCGGTATGCATCATGATCGGATGCGTATTGCCGATGCCCTGGTTTCTCTTCAAAATGCCGGAATACGTAATGTTTATTATAAGAGTGACACCACTCTCCCTTTTAAGGCAAATTTAGCGCCTGAAAATGGATATTTAATAGGAAAATATGATGGTTGCCTGGCACTTGAGAACGGACTCCAGTTCAATATAGATTGGCTTAAGGGGCAAAAAACAGGTTTTTTTATTGATCAAAGGGAAAACAGACGATTGCTGGAAAAATTCTCAGGGGGAAGAAACATTCTAAATATGTTCTGTTATACCGGTGGATTCTCAGTCTATGCCTTGAGAGGTGGAGCTTCTAAAGTGGTTTCTGTGGACTCATCTTCTAAAGCCATAGAACTCACCGAAGCTAATGTTAATTTGAATTTTCCGGGTAATACTCGCCATGAGGCTGTTGCAGAAGATGCTTTCAGATACCTTGACTCTATACCGAAAGGAGAATTCGATCTTATAATACTTGATCCTCCCGCTTTTGCAAAACACAGAAATGCACTTAAAAACGGATTGATCGGTTATCGGAAACTCAATCTCAAAGGATTTGAGAAAATCCGGAAAGGTGGTTTTATATTCACTTTCTCCTGTTCACAAATAGTTACAAAAGAAATGTTTCGTCTCGCTGTATTTACGGCAGCTTCTCAATCAGGACGAAAAGTAAGGATACTTCATCAACTTAGTCAACCTGCAGATCACCCGGTAGACATATCTCACCCTGAAGGTGAATACCTTAAAGGGTTGGTCCTTTATGTAGAATAATTTCAGGGAAGACTTTCATCAATTCTCTAATTCTATTACAATTTCTTAAATACGGGGGATTTTCTTAAGCTTTGGGAAAAAAGAGTACCTAAACAATAAGATTTTTTCTGAAAATCTAAAATTACACAAAGAAATATAGAAGCCTTGCATTACTATCTTTTCCAGTGAGGTAAAATTATTCCAAACTTACCTACGATAGGTACGTCCATACTTTTTTAAGAGTGATAGTCATTGTATAAACAAGTTGGAAACCTTATCACTTTCTCTTTATAAAATCGTAGAGATCAACGACAAAAATCCTTGACAACGATAATTAATATCTCATCTTTCCAAAATTCTTTTAACAACAAACTGACAGTTTTTAAATAAAACTACTATCATATTGTCAAATCCTCTTATCAATTGAAATTCAGCACCTTTCTAACATTTTGCTATTTTAAACAATATTTTTTTCATATTTTATATAATATTTTTTACAAAAAATTTGTTTCTATTGTAAAAAAGTCCTAATTTTATTCCGTATTTAATATAAATATTTTAAAGAAATTTAAGCATCAAGTACAACTCAATGACTGATATATCTACATATTGTTCTGTAATTCAGATAAATAGCTTGATATATTCTGATTATTGTTCCCGGATTAATGAGTGTGTAACATCTGTTCTTGCAGATTTCTATTTTTCAAGGGGAATTAATATTCATTTTGTCATTTGAAATAATTTTGAGATAAAATCAATTTGTCAGATTTTACTCTTATTGCACTTCCCTTTTATTATAGTTAACTTCCTGTTTGTCAACTTTCCTCTCCCAAGAATCAATAATATATGAAACAATTAAAAAGGCTTTTGTTGCTTCTGTTACTTCTCCCCTCTTTTTGGTCTTCTAATGCTCAGACTGTAGGAATAAAGACTAATCTTATTCCTGATGCAGCTCTATCGCCTAATCTTGGTGTAGAAGTGGGATTAGCTCAACATTGGAGTGTCGATTTCACAGGAGAACTTAACTTATGGCCTATAAAAAAACACTATTGGAAACATTGGCTCGTGCAACCGGAAGTCCGCTATTGGTTGTGTGATAAATTTGCTGGCCATTTTTTCGGACTTCATGTAATTGGAGGTCAGTTCAATGTCGGCAATATAAAAAATGGAATAACCTTCTTAGGATCAAAATTGTCTAACCTCTCACATTATCGGTATCAGGGTTGGGGAGCCGGAGCCGGTATCGCTTACGGGTATGACTGGATTCTTGGAAAACATTGGAACCTTGAGGCTGAAATAGGTATCGGCTGGATTTATACTCGGTTCGATCAATACAGTTGCGCAACCTGTGGAAAGAAACTTGATACAGGTAAAACACATAATTATGTAGGACCTACAAAATTATCCCTGGCTTTGGAATATATATTCTAAAATTTAATGGACATGAGTTTCAAATTATATAATAAGATTATCCGAACCGCTATTTCGACATTATTCTTGGTCATGCCGGCAATATTTTATGCTTCAGATGGTGAAGTGGCGGTTTCGGATTGTTCCCTCATAAGAAACGGAGACTTTTTGACCGGTTCACTAACTCTCGATTTAACAGGGTTAAAAGTGAAAAGCAATCAGGCTGTAGTATTTACACCAATGATCGTAAACGGAACTGATACTTTATTTCTTAACGGAGCGGGAGTATATGGACGCACAAGATGGTATCAGTTTGAAAGAGCAGGGAAAAATCCTTTAAGTGGACCGGGAGAAATAGCTATGAGGTCTAATAAAGCCGAAATTGTGACCTTGTCTCAGAATGTGAGATATATGGAATGGATGAATGGAGCCAGACTCGAACTTCGTAGAACAGACTATGGTTGTTCGGCCTGTGGTGAATCTGAAGAAACCATGTCTGATCTCGCAGGATATCGCGAAGTAATCTATCAGCCTGTATTCATTTTTGAAGAAGCTGTTGCTGAAACTGTTAAACTTCGTGAATTATCGGGTAGAGCCTATATAGATTTCAAAGTAAACCAAACAAACATTCTTCCCGACTATCGCAACAATCTCAAAGAATTAGGAAAGATAACTGCAAGTATAGATTCTGTAAAAAATGACAAGGATATAACTGTCACCTCATTAAGTATAAAGGGCACGGCTTCTCCTGAAGGTCCTTATGCCAATAATGAACGACTTGCCAAAGGACGTACGGATGCTTTGAAAAATTATGTAAATCAATTATTCAAATTTCCTGCCGGATTCATAAAGACCTCTTATGATCCGGAAGATTGGAGTGGCTTACGTGAATGGGTTGTTTCAAGTAATATAGATAATAAAGACGGAATTCTGTCAATTATTGATAGCGATTTGAAACCGGATGCCAAAAACACCGCGATTCAGACATCCTTTCCGGAACAATACAGATTTCTTTTGGATAATGTTTATCCGTCTCTCCGACATTCGGATTATAAGATAGAATACACTATCCGTCAGTTTGGAAACTTGGAGGAAATCGCTGAGGTTATGTCCGAATCACCTCAAAAGCTGAGCCTTAATGAGATGTATTTATTGGCTAATAATTATGATCCCGGAAGTGATGAATATAATGAAGTATTTGAAACGGCTGTAAGATTATATCCAGGTGACGAGACAGCCAACCTGAATGCAGCAAATTCAGCCATGCAGAGAGGAGATTTGCAAAGTGCTGCAAAATATCTTTCAAAGGCGGGTGATAGTGATAAGGCTATTTATGCTCGTGGCGTTTACTCAGCTCTTAACGGTGATTTCGAGCAAGGGATTTCCCTGGTACAACAAGCTATTTCTATGGGTATGGAAGATAAAGAAGGAATTCTGGAACAAATGAAGGAAGCCTTGAGATATAAATAGAGTTTAAAGTTTAAAGTTTAAAGTTTGACAAAAAAATAGAAATCATCCTACCCCAAGGGTAGTCTATAGTTAACCCCAGGGTTTTAAGCCTGGGGGCCTACAAACTAAAACATAATATTAACCAAATTAATAACCAAACAAACATGAAGAAAATCTGTGGATTTTTAGGCGTTGCGGCGCTGATGGCGCTTGCAAGTTGCGCTAACGACAAACTCGATGGTCCGGATAACGGCCAACAAGTACAAGATGGCGAGGTGTCATATGTAAACGTTATTCTTTCCCTTTCAGGATTGGATACCAAAGCCGATGGAGATGATTATAAATACGGAACAAAAGAAGAAAGTGAGATCAAAACTTTAGTTCTTGCTTTTTACGATGCATCAGGTAACCTTCTTGAGGCAAAAGAACTTACGGGAGATGGTACTGATGGTACTCATACTTCTACTAGCCAAAATGTTGCTGTTGAAAAAGAAATAACAACTATAGAAGTTAAGGATTTCACCAAAAACTACTCAGCTTCTATTGTTGCTTACGTGAATATTCCGGCCTCTGAAGTTCAAAATAAATCTCTTTCTGCAATGAAAGCGATTAAGAATGTTTCTGACTTACAGAATACTACAGATAAAAGTTTTAAGATGACTAATTCAGGATATTATGACAACAGTAATAATTACGTAATGGAAGTACCTGTGTCAGTATCCAACTTCTATAAGAAAGGTGATTCATCAGCCAGAGCTGTAGAAATTTATGTAGAAAGATTAGCAGCTAAAGCAACCGTTGCAGAACTGAAAGGAATTCAAGCTTATAAAGTAATTGAAGGTGAGAATACAGAAGTTGAACTTACCTTTGTTCCTCAGACTTGGTTTGTACAGAATCTTGAAAGCGAATCTTATCTCTTGAAGAATATGCCGCCAACAAAATCTTCAACCTATGAAACAAATTTTGCATCTTGGTTTAACCGTGCAAACGATCACAGATGTTTCTGGGCTCAATCTGCAGGTTATTCATCAAGAAACTTAACCAAAAATGATTATACTACACAAGATGGTTCATTCTCAGCTAAATCCGGTGAAGATGGAACATATGAATCCGTATTTTCTTTAAGCAATGGTGCGGCTAACAACGGTAAATATCTCCATGAAAATACTTTTGCCTCAACTACTGACTGGGCCGATGTTACAAGCATTATTATAGTGGGTAAATATAAAATTCATAGAGATGCAAGTGAAATTTATGATGATGAAACTTTCTATCTTAGAGACTCTTATATAATTGACAATGGAGAAGCTAAAGCAGTCCAAAAGATTTATAATGAAGAAGGAGTTAAAAAAGCTTTGTTTAGTTCTGTAACAGGTATCAAGAAAGGGAACGAAGCTTTGACAACAAATTCTGTGAAACTAAAACATGTTTCGGATAATGTATATGTCCTTGAATTAGAAGATAAGGAAGGAGAAGATTATGTAATTGATGGAGTTGAAGGCAAATCATATGCAGATGTTAATGCGGAACTGGCTAAGATAATCCCCGCTTATAAATATCACGAAGGTAAAGCATACTTTGCAGTACCTTTGAAGAACTATGACAGCTCTTCAACTAATACTAAAAGAATTGAACTTGCAGCTGCAAAAGAGGGTAATTATGGTATAGTTCGTAATCGTTGGTATGAGCTTACTGTAAATAGTATTAAAGGATTAGGTACAGGTATTTCCGGAGAAGAAGATGACAAGGATGAACCGGAACCATCTGATGATCCGGATGTATATGTAATCGATGCTACCCTTAAGGTATTACAATGGCACTCAGCGGGACAAACCGTTGATCTGTAAAAGAGAATTTCGATGCCGAGAGGCATCACGCGGACCAAGTTTTGCAATCCGAGCCTTTTTATAGGTCCGCGAACCCAGGTAAGAGGGGTTTTGCCATCCCTCTTACCCCTAAAAATAACCATAAATGAATCTCTTACATATTATTAATACAATGAAATTTCCTACAAAGGTTCTATCCTTATTATGCATTACTACTTCACTAATTTCTTGTGAGGGTATTTATGATTATGAAGGCGATTGCTCTAAATCATACGATGTGGGTATTAAATTTACCAGAAATATCCTCGAGGCTAACGCTTTCTCTAATAAAGTGACATCAATATCTGTCCTTGTATACAACACTGCAGGAGAATTGGTTTATTATGACAAGGAAGCCGGTGACCCCTTGAAAAATGATAATTACTATATGCCGATTGATGTGAAACCGGGCACATATGATATAGTGGTATGGGGAGGATTGGAAAACAGCAATTCTTTTCTCCTGAATAATGGATATATTCCTGCAACGCTTTCAGAAGCCTCATGCCACCTTCAGAGAGAGGAGATTGAAGGTGAACATTATTCACGTTCTCCCCTTTCTCCCCTTTTTCATGGCATAGCGCGCGGTGTGGTGATTCAAGATAATGAGGAAATTGGACATATCAGGGTAGCAGATATCGACTTGACTAAAGATACTAACAATATAAAGGTAATTCTAACTCATAACAATGAGGAAACCATTAATCCGGATGACTATTCTTTCAGCGTGGCAGATGCTAATGGAAGGTTAAATTTCGACAATTCTCTTCTGGAAGATAAAGAGATCCTTTATCACGCTCATACCAAATACGAACTTCCTACTGTAGACATAGAAGAGAAGGCTACGAGGAGCGCTGTAAACGTCACCAATTCCATGATGGCCGAAATCGATATGTCTCGACTTATGGCTGACAGGAATCCGAGACTTCAGATACATAGAACAGATAATGATGAACCGATTGTTGACCTTCCCCTTACCCAGCTTCTCCTTCATGCAAAAGGTGAGGCACGTTCATCTATGAGCAATCAGGAATATCTCGATCGTCAGGACGAATTCACATTAGTTTTCTTTTTAGGTGATGACAACGGTTGGAATATGAGTGCAGGAATTTATATCAACGGTTGGCATATGAGTTTTCAATATTCCGATATATGACCCTTTAAGGCTAAATTCTTAGAAATAAAAAATGATTTATAAAAAGATAAAGACACAAATTTCTGCCCAAAGAGCATCAGGATCGGGGTTAAAAATAACTCTGATCCTGACCGCCCTTTTGTGTCTGGTCCAGTTCTCAGGATGCAGCCGGGATAATGAAGGCTCTTTAGATGAAGGAACTCCCCAAGAATATGTGCTTCGTCTTAATATTTTGGCTGAATCATCCTCCACACGTACCGAACGAGATATTTTGGAGGATGGCTCGGAAGCGGAATCTTATATTGATCCCGAAGATATTTGCCTTGTGTTGTATAAACCGGACGGTTCTTATCTCACAATGATAGATGATGCAGAGATATCTCCAACTGAAATCAGTGGCAAAAAATATTATTTCATTGAAAAAAGTTATACTCCCGAAGAAATAAACGAGTTTCATTTAGACACCGATCCAACAATTAATATATTGGTTTTGGCCAATTGGAACCGGTATGAATCTTCACAGACCAATAAATATCCTTCAGAAGATAGTTTTAAAGAAACAAATGTTTACACAGGTCGAGATATAACTGAACCCCAAAAAGAGAAAAATTTATGGCTAAGTGATAACGGTTTGGTTTTTAATACCCAATCCAAATCCGAAAGCGGTATGACCAAAAGTTGGATCCCCGGTATGGAAAGCAAATCCTATATCCCGATGTTCGGATATAAGAACGGATTGAAATTCAATTTGAGAGGATCCGGAATTACATCAGGCAATTATTCCTTGACCCAAATACAGATGTTGCGGGCTTTGGCTAAAATTGAAATAGTTGATGCCACTCCGGAAGGGTATGAGATTACTGACGCAAAACTATCTCTTTATAATACCACCGGAAGATTAATACCGGATATCACAGCCAATGAAAAATGGGACGATGAAGACACACAAATCACCTTTCCTACCCTTCCCTCGTATCTAATTGGCCAAAACCCTTCAGGAAGCAACTTAACATTTGTGCAATCTACTTCTGATGGCAAGAAGATTTGGACCGCTTATATCCCTGAAATGGAATTGACAGGCAACCGGGATATTTTAAGTGACCGTGCTTGTATAAAAATAAAGGGTAAGGTAGCCGATACAAATACGGAATACAATTATGATTTGCATTTCGGAGATTATTTGAAGGTAGACTCAGCTACCGGGTTACCTGATATGACGACTGATTCTAAATGGGGACATATCCTTCGCAACCATATTTATCGGTTCACAATTAATTCTTTGAATTTTTGGACTTCTCTTACACTTAACGTACTTCCCTGGAACATGGCCGGTGAAGAACTCTGGTGGTACGAAGACATCCCCGAATATGTAAAACCCGAAATAAAATGGGAGCAATCTAGAGATATAGATGAATGGGAACCGAGTGTCACCTTAAATCTTTCATCAGATTCGAAAGAAATTTTAAAAGGAATTTTTAATTTAAAAGCTCCTAAAGGGGGAACATGGCATGCTTACCTAATGACAATTGGAGATGCAATCCCCACAGCTATAGAATTTTGTAATGCAGATGGTTCACAGAAAGAAGATGAAAATGAAAAAAGGCACATTTCCGGAGAAATAGGTTATGATGATGAAGGTACAAATATTATAATTTATTTAAGACCGGAAGACCCGGAGGCTCTTCAAAAGGAAAGTATTTTTAAGCTTGTCGTTATGGTTGAGAACTTAGGCAATTGGATGGAAGTAATTATAGTTCCAACAAATGATGATGGTGTTCCTAAAACAAACAATGGTCATGCGAACTGGGAAATTATTCGACCTGCAAGTTCCTCAAATCTTTAAATAAGATTCAAAATGATTTTAAAAAATATTAAAAATAATATATATTTATTTTCATTAGCACTTCTGACTTATTTTGCATGGAGTTGCACTGACAATGATTTCAAGACTCAGGGTAATTCAATCGGTTCAGAGGGTTATATCTCTATTACTACAGAAGGATTAACACGTGACACTCAGGACGGAGAAGACATTTATAATGAAAATGCCATAAAGAATTATATATTGGTATTTTATACTGAAAAAGATGAAAATTGTTCTGAACCACAATATATTTATAAGGATAAAGTCAATGCCACCTCCTCAGTAAATGTAAGAGTTCCTATACCTATTGATGCAATCGATAAGGTTTTACCAAATAATGCAAATAAATGTCAAGTTTTTGCTTTGGTAAATCTCTCTGATGAGGATTTTAACAAAGTTGACGTTTCTTTACTTACTATTGATGGTAATACGGCTTCTTTAGCTAACATAAAAGAATTTAGGGTGAAGTGTGATTTTGGAAGTATTGATGATGCTGTTGAAAGTTTTGTTATGAAAAACAAAAATGACAAAACTGTAGATGTTACCTATAATTCCGCAACAAAAACTCTAACCGGAACAATTGAAGTAACTCGCCTTGCGTCTAAACTTCGTCTTTGGTTGGGTATAGCACCAAAAATTTATGTAACAAACACTGGTAAAACATATATTTCAATTGATGATACAGGTGTTGAAGGAGAAAATGAAAGTGAAAAAGAAGCAGCTTTTATTAATTCAGGAGGAAGAATTTGTACTCCTGTACTTCCTGGTTCTTCATCAGAGCTTGAATTGGTAAAAGAGCCGGAATTAAAACTTAAAAATGGAGCCGGTACAGCAAGGATTGACTGTAAAGTTGCCACTTCAGCAGAAGATAAAAGTATTACTTCGCGTGAGCTGTCAAAAGAAGATTTATTCACTTCTGCCAAACCTAAAAAATTTCAGACTACGGGTGATGATTTTAAATGGTCCAGCGCCGCTTCTTCATCAGTAAATTATGACTATGTAAACAAGCATCCTCTTTATTCTTACCCTAATCAATGGATAAATACACCTGATGAAGAACAACAATCATCAATGGAATTAGCAATTACCTGGAATGAAATTTCCAGGGATAAGCCGGAGGGAAATAAGGTAACTTATTATTATGAGCTTCCCATTAATAAGAAAGGAAATCCGGCAGATTGTATGTTGCCTAATACTTATTATCGTGTCGGACTTTCAATTGGAGTATTAGGAAATATTGATAACGGTGACCCCTTAGAAATTGAGGATGCAACATGGGAAGTAATAGACTGGAAAACTGAAGACATTAAAATGTCTCTAAAAGAAACCCGGTATCTCATATTCGACCAAACCGAGTTCGTAATGAATGCAGTTGAAGACATTGAGATCCCATTTGTAACAAGTCATGATGTTGAATTAACAGAAGTATTATTATATTACTATAGATTCAACGAAACCTATATGTTTGAGGGCAATAGAAGCTATGTGGGCCAACCTTCTGTTTTAATTGTGGATAATATTTATTATCAAGAATCTCTCAAAAGAGGGGAAATTTTATATACAATAGATAACGATTACTTAAAAAAAGGAATAATAAAATTTCATCATCCTCTAAACGAAATTGAAGGACGGAATTCAGGTGGTACTTTTTCTTCGCAAAAAAAGAATATTGTTTATTTTGCAGAAACCGGAGATCCTGCATTATCAAAATTTGATATTTATATTTCATTAATTCACAAAGATGAACTTTTAAAGGAAAATACTAAATTTAAAGAAACCGTGCACATTGTTCAATATCCTTCCATATACATTGAGCCAGAATATAATGATTCTTACAAAGCCGGGGGGGATATAAAAGAAAGATATGCATATACGTTTATTAATGGAGAGTATAAAGATGATCTTGTAAATACTGATACCAATGATACTTGGCTAATTCTTTCAGGTTTATCTGGATATACTCCTAATATGTATGTCTTAACAATAACTCAATTGGGAGAAAATGAAGCTTATATGATAGGGGATCCACGGTCCTTGGATTATAATAATTTATTATCATCAGAAAGTTTTACTAATCCTAATGATTGTAACCCTCATACTGTTTTTAATTTAATTAGCAGAGCCGAAGTAGATCGGTCTCCAGTTAAAGCTTCTAGAAAATACAATACTGATTATACAACATTGGCATTCTATTATCCGACAGAAGAATCTGAAAGAACTGATAATATGATAGCCCCAAAGCTGCGTGTAGCATCAGGATACGGCAGAGGAGTAGCTGTTCCTAGAGATCAAGCACATTATAAATGCGCAACTTACCAAGAATATGGATATCCCGCCGGCAGATGGAGACTCCCAACAAAAGCTGAATTAGGATATTTTAATACTCTTTCTAAAAAAAAGAAAATCCCACAATTATTTGATCAAACTGACAATGGTTATTGGACGTCTCAAGGCCAAATAAAGGTGACTGACAATGGATTAGAAGAAGTTAATAATTTAGATCAATCATTTGTACGTTGTGTTTATGATGAATGGTACTGGGTTGATGATAAAGGAGATAAAGATAAATGTGATCCAACCATTTTTACATGGGGTGACAAGCCAAAAGATAATGTTCAGCCATCATCTTATTGATATTTTATTTTATACTTTCCCTTTTATTAAAAGATAATAAATGAAATTTTTTAAACATATATTTAACTATCTATTGGCTATAGTTTGTGCTATATGTCTTTACAGCTGTGCAGACGATTTGGCTTTGGACAGTTATAAATCAATTTCTTCTTTCTCTTATAACGAAGATGGTAGTCTCAATGTGGATGTTTCTTTTACTGTGCCAGAGATGACAAAGGTGCAGACACGTATGGGATATACTCCACTTTATAAAGAACTCACCCTTTATGTTTTAGTTTTTGAAGACGGGACAGGTAAACTTTTACAATCAAGTGTAGCAGAAATAAAAAATATAGATGAAGATAAAGAACATTCCGGTTATACTTTAGTAACTTTCAATACTTCCCTACAACCTACAGATAAAAATGCTGTTATCCATCTTATTGCATCAAACCAACCGGACCTTAATCTTCAATTAGGCGTTATTGGAAGTGAATCTCTGTTGCGTACTATAGTAACAAAAGAAGGAAATGAAGCATATTGGGCAAGAATTCCTATTGGAAGGCCTATCACAAGTAAAGACAGAGATATAGACGGGGAATTAGCTGGTGAAATACTTGAAAAATTGAGCCATGTTCCAATGGTTAGGAATTTCTGTCGTGTTTCTGCTGAAGTTCAGGGAAAGGCCGCTGCTTATTTTGAAATCGACAAGCTATATCTGGTAAATGCAAACGATCGTGGTAGTGTAGTTCCATACCTTATTAAAGACGGAATGAGTGAGGAAACACGCGAAAATAATGGTTTCGTTATTTATTATAAAGATGAAGATGGTAAAAAAGTTTCCAAAAAATATTCCGAAATTATGGAAACTGGTTTTATCGGAGAACCTCCTTCAGGAACCTCTCAATATACCGAAGACAGGGTTAACATGGATGGTGAATTGGAAATTTATTTCTATGAACGTCCTTTCAGGGAGGAAAATCGCACCTATGTAGTTATACAAGGTCATAAATTCACAGAAACAGATGGTGAAAAAAAATCAGATGGAGAGACCTGTTTTTATAAAATTGATTTGGGAAGAGTAGTTGAATCATCTGTATATGGAGAATTTGAATATTATAACCTTGTAAGAAATTTTGATTATCACATAATTATTACTGATGTCTTATCAGAAGGATTTAAGACAAGGGAGGAAGCTAAATCAGATAATTCTTATGTTTCTAATAATCTTACCTCTACTGTAGAAACACGTGATCTAACCTGGATTAACGAAGGGGATGAAACTATCTACGTCAATCTCACTAAATATATCTATACTGAATCCAGAAAAGATAATATAGTGGAAATTAAGGGACGTTACATAAATAATGCTAACCCTGAAAGTAATTATGAAGAGGCTGAGGAATTAAATATTCTTATCGAAGATTATGCAACAGGATTTTTAACATTTGTAGGACAAAATTCTGAAACTGTAAATGAAAATGGTGATCTCATCTATGACGGGAACAAAGAAGTAGATTCGGATAAGAAATGGCAACATTGGTATTTGAAATTGAAAGATAACGCTCAAGTAGTTGATGAGGCTAAACAACAAAAAGTGATTGTATATAGAGGTAAGAAAACTGACTCAGAAGAAACTGAATTTGGATTGTATCGTACCATTACCTTTACACTTATTCGTAATTTCAGGATTATAAAAATTGATACTTATCCCGGTATTTGGGATGAGTTTGATGAGCATTCCTGGGATTGGCCGGAAGATGATGGGGAGGGGTTGGGCCATATCACACGTGAAATTGGAGATGGAATTAACGCTCCTTTAACCCTTTTCTTTAAGTTGGAAGATTATCTTCCCCAATCTATTTTCCCTCTTGATTTTATCATAGAGAGTGACTTGCAGAATATACAGAATGATTATGAAGGAACTTCTGTAGTAAAAACAGTTCCCTCTTCATCTTCTCTTTTCTATGGTGAAGAAAAAAACGGAACCCCTTACGATATCAATACTACACGTATCCAATATATTAAGACGTTTTCTTATGAGGATTATGTGAATTATAATGGTATTGTAAGAGCAAGATACAGAACAACAACGTCGTTAAGCCAACCGGGATATGGTGGCGAAGGAGAAACCGGAGAATCGGAAACACGTCTGATGGTTTACAATGAATATTTTGATAAAGTGTACGATGATTTTACCCGTCGAACCACAGAAGATGTAAATGTTGAAGCTAACTTTAATGAAGATATTTGGACTGATTTTCTAAATAAAGTGAATTTAACAACTCGTAACAGGCTTTCATCAACCACAGACTTTAGTCCTTTAACTGATTTACGTTTCCATGAAGATAAAGTTGGAAATATGAGTTCTGAAACAAAAAATATTGGTAGTACAGATTACAGGTATCTTAAAACTGCCGCTACCGGTGAGTATTTCCAGTATGAATTCACTCATAGAGACAATAGTTCGGATGATAGAATTGTTAGAATTGAAGTAACATCGGGTACAGTTGAGGAGGATAATATAGTCACAGCTAAAAAAGCTAATATATATTGTGAAGATCTTGAATTTACTGAAACGCAGATTGATAATGATACTCCATGCAATACCATGGTTTATGAAACAGTTATCCGATCCGGCACTCTCCCAAAAGATTTCACAATCCGGATAAGTCCGACTGAAGCTAATCAATGTTTCTTCGAGATAAATATTTATCCGAGATATGAAGAATAAAAATAGAAGCGGGTCTCCCCCCGCTTCTTATTATATTTTATTGTCTATTTAAGTTGTAATCCTTTGTTTTAACGGGAATATAACGCACTCCTAACTTTTCTGCCAATTTACTTCTAATTAACTGTGCACCATGCACTATGCTCCTTAAACTTTAAAGATACGGATAACCAAACCTCTCATTCCTCTCTTGTTAACTTTGCATCGCAATCAGGCAAAAAGCACCTGCCATGCGTGGTGGCACAAGCTCTTACCTCACATTGCAAAAGTCCAAGAGAGGACGACAGCCTTCAAAAATCTTAAGCCGTGTAAGCCTCAAAGGCGCATCCCAACCTCTGAAAGAGGTTGTATATGGTTAAACCCGGGTTATTTGTACCTGGGGATGATAAAGGCTGCTGACAATGACATACTGACAAACCTACCGGTGAATTCCTGAACGTTAACTAAGACTACCCAGATTCACTGAGGCCTACTAACCGTACGTCGACCCGGCCATCACCGGGCCAACCATCGATGGACAAGTCCCGGATACATGACGGCTGTGCCGTCCCGTGTGATACTGCCATCCTTCCCCGGTAACGACTGCCTCCACACAAACGGACGAATCATTCCCGATCTCTGCTTCCGTTTCGGCTATCCTTACCCTGTAACGGCCAAAAGCCCCCTTGAATCTCGGTTCCGGAGAGAATCCCTCCCGACTTCCTCACGCCAACCCGCCAGGGTTGAATCCCGGTTCCGGAGAGGATGTCTCCCGACTTCCTCACCTCAACCCGCCAGGGTTGAATCTGGTTAGCCGTGGGTTGAGCTTGCGAAACCCTCGGTTTAAAGGATCATAGGCCATAAGGCCTATTCCTCTCTCCTCGTAGAGGGCCTAACCCCCTCCCAATCCCTTTGCCTTACCATCGTTCCAGGATTTCTGCTACAAGTGCTCGGCTCATAATCTCAGGGTCGCCGATTACCGGTTGGGATTAATAAACTCGATTCAAACCCGTCCCGACTCTTTCCCTGTAACGTGCTCGGAAAAGTCTTGCACCATGGCTGATAGGAGAATTAATCACACATTTAAAACCCATTTCATCTCGAATGGGCCCTAAAGGAGTCCCGGTATCATACTATTACCCGACTCCTTTTTTTATTTTCCAAACCGAACAATTCATTAAGACGAGGGGTCAACTTAATAGGTAAAACTATAGATAATAAACCATAACCAATGTCGGTTGTTATAAAATTGGTACAATTTTTGTCTATTGTAATGCGAAGCGAACGCTTCTTATATATTTGAGTAAACTTAAAACAAAACAAAATATGGCAACTGGTAAAATTGGGGTAACAACCGAAAACATTTTCCCCGTTATTAAGAAATTCCTCTACAGTGACCACGAGATTTTTCTTCGTGAATTAGTGGCAAACGCAGTAGATGCAACCCAAAAATTAAAAACCCTTTATTCTTTCGGAGATTATAAAGGAGAATTGGGTGATATGAACGTTAAGGTTTCTATTGATAAAAAAGCAGGTACTCTAACCGTCTCTGATCATGGCATCGGGATGGATGCAGAAGATATCGATAAGTATATCAACCAGATAGCTTTTTCCGGTGCTGAAGAATTCTTGGCTAAATATAAAGATACAGCTAACTCGATTATCGGGCATTTCGGCCTCGGTTTCTATTCAGCCTTCATGGTTTCAAAGAAAGTTGAAATCCGCTCCCTTTCATACAAAGAGGGTGCTAAAGCCGTGAAATGGACTTGCGACGGTAGCCCCGAATACACAATGGAAGAAACAGACAAGAAAGAACGTGGTACTGATGTAATTCTTTATATCGACGAAGATGACAAGGAATTCCTTGAACAGACGCGTATCGATACTCTGCTTAAAAAATACTGTCGCTTCCTTCCGGTGCCTGTTATCTCAGGTAAAGAACAGGAATGGAAAGATGGTAAATATGTAGATACAGACAAAGACAAAGTGGTGAATGCCACCGAACCTCTTTGGACAAAAAAACCGGCTGATCTTACTGATGCCGACTATCTTACATTCTACCATGAACTGATGCCGGGTAGCGAGGATCCCATGTTCTGGATTCATCTCAATGTTGACTATCCTTTCACTCTTACCGGAATCCTTTATTTCCCAAAAATAAAGACCAATTTTGATATCCAGAAAAACAGGATTCAGCTTTATTGTAATCAGGTTTTCGTAACAGATCAGGTAGAAGGTGTTGTGCCGGAATTCATGACTCTTATGCAAGGTGTGATTGACTCTCCTGATATTCCGCTTAATGTTAGCAGAAGTTATCTCCAGGCTGATTCGCAGGTTAAGAAAATATCTTCCTACATAACAAAGAAACTTGCTGAACGCCTTGAAAAGATGTTCAAAGATGACAGAAAGAGTTTCGAAGAGAAGTGGGACGATATAAAGGTATTCATAGAATATGGTATGCTCACGGATGAGAAATTCTACGATCAGGCTAAGAAATTCTTCCTCCTCAAGGATGTTAAAGGCCAATACTTCACTTTAGAAGAATATCGTAAACTTGTTGAAGCATCTCAGACAGATAAAGACAACACCGTTATTTATCTTTATACAACCGATCCTACCGCACAATTCACTTATGTTAAGGCTGCTGAAGAAAAGGGTTACAATGTATTGGTGATGGACGGTCAACTTGACACTCACATTGTGGGATTGTTTGAACAGAAACTTGACAAAACAAGATTCGTAAGAGTTGACTCCGACATTCCTGAAAGACTTATTGTAAAAGCTGACGCTCAGGAAGCGGGCCTCTCACCTCTTCAGACAGATATTATGAGCACTCTTTTCAAGAGTATGATTCCTAATATAGAGAAAACAAACTTCATAGTGACTTTCGCTGCCTTAGGTGAAAATGATGCTCCGGCCACTGTAACTCAAAATGAGTTTATGAGGCGTATGAAAGAAATGGCTGCAATGCAACCCGGAGGTGGTTTTTACGGTGAACTTCCGGACAGTTATGAAGTGATTGTGAATACCAACCAACCTTCCGTTAAACAGATTGTTGAAGAGGCTACCAAAGCTCTTGAAGGTGAAGTAAATCCTATACGTACTGAGATAGACTCCCTCAATAATGAAATAACTGAAGCAAGGAAGAAAGCTACTGATAGTAAGGAATCAGCCCCCGATCTTTCAGAGAAGGAAAATAAGGTGAGTGAGTTGCGTGACAAAGAATCAAAAATTATCTCAGATTATGCTAAATCCTTACCTGTAGTAAGGCAGATAATAGACCTGGCTCTTCTGCAAAGCCATCTTCTTTCAGGAGAAAATCTAAATCAGTTTATAAAGAGATCTATAGATTTGTTGAAATAAAAAAAGGAGCTAAAGCTCCTTTTTTGTGGTCTGGGGTTGGTGGTTTTGGGTTATAGTTAGCGGTTTGTCGTTGTGATTTGCGGATTTCTAACAATGAACTACAACTAAAATAATCAAAGGAGCTTTAAAGCTCCTTTGATTATTTTTTGAAGGGAGTCGCACTTACATAAATGCGATAATCTTGAATTGCTCCCGGGGCTCCGTTTTCTGCTCTCGGAAGATATTCTATCCCTCCAATAGTCTCTTCGGAACCCAGATCTATCACCACTCTTTGGGGATATTCCGCCCCTTCTGAAGATTTCCAATAAGTAGATTCCTGAAGATCATATATTTTATCAGCTGTATTATTTCCGGACAAAATATCTTCACTATCCGCATAATAGATATTCCATGGCTCACGACTTAATCTGTGACCTTCCGGATCAAGAACATAGAATTCTGCTATGGCAGAATAGTTTTGACCGTCTCCGGGGGATAAGGCTTCGATAGCCAGATAACGACCGACCACAGGAGTCTCAAACACCTGACGTTTCCAGCCATTTTCCTGTGGGAACGCTCCACCGAATACAGGGGTTATATTACCCAGGTCGAGATACTCTCCTTCCTTTCTGTGAAGCTGCAAAGCTTCTCCTTGTAATTTATCGATTACAGGAGAAGTCAGACCTTCACATATCGGTTCACGAGGTCCTAATATGTCAAAAATCAGGATTTCATTCTCTCCTTGATTTAGCCATACACCCGGAGTATATAAAGTCTGTTGTGGACCGATATCCCATATCCTTCCTAAGGGATACGCGTTTAAATAAACCAATCCTTTCCCCCATGTCTCAAACAAAAGGAAGGTGTCGGAAGGTTTGTCTACAGTGAATTTAGCCTTATAAACCCCCATGGGGAATCTTCCGTCAGAATCTGCTTCTACCGATTCTATGGGCTTATATTCCATTGAATTATAAAAATCAAGAAGATCAGGAAGAAGATAAACATTGAAATTATCTAATACTTGGGAGTCACCTGTTTCCGGATTGACTAATGAAACAGACTCGGTAATACCCTTGAAATCCTTTATAGCGACACCGAAATTAATTCTTCCCATAGCTTCTACAAGAATATCAAGCTTAGTTTTATCAGGAAGGGCCGGAAGTGACAATTCCGTTTCTCCCAGACGTCTGTCAAGTTTACCTAAATATTCTCCGTTTGCAAAAATCCGGGCATAATCATGGGCTTCTATAATACGTAGAATTGTACCTTCTATTACCTCACCAACTTCTGTTGAATAAATCATGCTTCCATAACCTTGATTATACTCCTCCATGGTCAGGATACCTTGAGTGGGTATAGAGTCTGGCAGATTGGATAATAATGGAGCCACTTCGGTAAAAGAGAACGACGGAACAGCTATAGGTATGATTCTTTCCGGTAAGGATGGAAGAGAGTCTTTTGAATATGTTTGTAATAGATCTCTCAGCAACCAATATTTTTCTGTTGGATTACCACTCTCATTTATTGGAGCATCATAATCATAAGAAGTTACGTCAGGAGCGTATCCCGGCGAGTTGGCTCCGGCCCAGTGTCCCCAGTTTGTCCCTCCATGAGTCATATAAAGACTAAAAGAGATATCCCGGGAAAGCATCTCATTTATTCCCTGTATCATTTCACTGGCTGGACGTGTTTCATGAGCAGCCCCCCATTTATCGAACCATCCGCTCCAAAATTCAGAACACATCAATGGTGATTCCGGGCGAAATCCCAAGAGCCTTTCAAACTGACTCCCGACATCAGCTCCCGTTCCGAAATTCATTGTCCATACTAAATCATCAAGGCCGTTTACATCGAAGTTAGATGACCAATCACACTGGAACATCACAATTTTTTCTCCATAAAGTCTTCGTAGTAAATCTCGAACTATCGAAACATAAGGCTTATTGTCACCATAGGCTCCATATTCGTTTTCTACCTGTATCATGATGATAGGACCTCCGTTTTCTATAGTGAGATCCTTAACCTGTTGTGCCAACGCCTCTTCGAATATCTCCACTCTCTCCAGAAAGTAGGGATCACTGTCTCTTAAACTGATATCTTTTTTCTTTAACAGCCACCATGGAAGGCCACCCATTTCCCATTCAGCACAAACATAGGGGCCGGGACGCAGGATTACATAAAGTCCGTTGTCCTGACAAAGCTGTATGAATTTACGTATGTCATTACCCCCCGAGAAATCAAAGACTCCTTCATTTGTTTCATGTACATTCCAAAATGTATATAGGCAAACTGTGTTCATTCCCAATGCCTTACACATTTTTATCCTCTGGTCCCAATATTGCATCGGTATGCGTGGGTAATGAAGTTCGGCTGCCTTCACCACAAAAGGTTCTCCATTGAGAAGCAAAGCCTTCTTTCCTGCCTCGAAACTCTGTCTTCCTTCTGCAGCAAAAGACGGTAGGCTGAATAAAGTACAGAGAGCGCTGACTGTCATCAACGCTCTCATTATAATAATATTTAAAGTTTTTTTCCTCATATATTTATTCTGTCTTTCAACAACAGGAATTCTTTATTTTGAGCAAACATCCATAGGACAACGAGGCTTTATCTGTTTGAAGAAATCATTTCCCTTATTATCCACCAGAATAAATGCCGGGAAATCCTCTACATCAATTTTCCAGATTGCCTCCATCCCTAATTCAGGATATTCAAGAAGTTCTACATTCTTAATGGAATCTTGGGCAAGGATGGCTGCCGGACCTCCGATAGAACCTAAATAGAAGCCGCCATGTTTCTTGCAGGCATCGGTTACTTGCTGGCTACGGTTACCCTTTGCAATCATTACCATTGAACCACCTGCTGCCTGGAATTGATCTACATATGGATCCATTCGTCCTGCTGTAGTCGGTCCGAAAGAACCCGAAGGCATTCCTTCCGGTTTTTTAGCCGGGCCCGCATAATATATAGGATGGTCTTTCAGATATTGCGGCATCGGTTCGCCGGCGTCAAGTCGCTCTTTAATCTTTGCATGGGCAATATCACGGCCCACAACTATAGTTCCGCTTAAAGATAATCTTGTAGATACCGGGTATTTGTCAAGTTCTTTCAATACTTCCTCCATAGGACGGTTAAGGTCTATTTTCACTACTTCACCTTCACCTTTCTCACGAAGTTCTACCGGTATAAGTTCTCCGGGGAATTCATCCAGTTTTTCTATCCAAAGGCCCTCTTTATTTATCTTGGCTTTCACATTTCTGTCGGCTGAACAGCTCACTCCCATTCCCACCGGACACGAAGCACCATGACGAGGTAACCTGATAACCCTTACATCATGGGCAAAATATTTTCCACCGAATTGTGCTCCCAGTCCGATATTTTGAGCAGCCTCTAAGAGTTCCTTCTCCAGTTCAACATCCCGGAAAGCCTGACCATATTCATTTCCCTTGGTGGGAAGTTCATCATAATATTTTGCAGAGGCTTTTTTAACAGTGGCTAAATTGACTTCGGCTGATGTCCCGCCTATTACAAAAGCAATATGATAAGGTGGACAGGCGGCTGTTCCCAAAGTTTTCATCTTTTCTATAAGGAAGGGAACCAGTGTCTTTTTATTTAGAATAGCCTTTGTTTCCTGATAGAGATAGGTCTTATTAGCTGATCCTCCTCCTTTAGCTATAAAGAGAAATTTGTATTCGTTTCCTTCTGTTGCATGAATTTCAATTTGAGCAGGCAGATTGCAACCTGTATTTACCTCGTCATACATTGTAAGTGGTGCATTCTGAGAATATCTCAGATTATTTTCGGTATACGTTTTGTAAATACCCAAAGAAATTTTTTCCTCATCATTGCATCCGGTCCATACATGTTGTCCCTTATAGGCAGAACATATGGAAGTACCTGTATCCTGACAGAACGGAAGCACACCTTTAGCAGCCACTTCAGCATTACGTAGCATTGTCAAGGCTACAAATTTGTCGTTTTCGGAAGCTTCAGGATCATTCAGGATCTTTGCAACCATTTCATTATGTTCTCTTCGGAGCATAAATGAACAGTCATGACTTGCTACATTGGCTATCAAAGTCAAGGCCTCGGGATCGACCACAAGCATTTCATGGCCATTCCAATTCTCTGTCTTTACGTAATCCTTGGTTATAAGTTTATATTCGGTTTTGTCAGGTCCCAGAGGGAAGGGTTCCTGGTAATGAAAAGGTTTAGTTGGCATGGTATTTAGTATTTTGAATTATTGCAAAGATAAACAAAATATTTATATGAAGATTTTGGATTTAATGGTTTTATTCTTTACATTTGCAAAAAATTCCGGGGTGCTTTGTTATTTTTTCATCCCGAAAATCTTTTTCAATTTCCACTTTCAATTATAATCCCTTTCTTTTTGCCAGGCACAGAACAATTGTGCGGTATTTAGGCACTTCAAAGAAAAACACATAAAATTTCATGTTTCACATCAATGACTTGTATGCCATGGATGAAAATGTCTTGAAACAGACAGCAGAATCCATGGGACTTAAAAAGATTAACCATCTTTCTCAAGACGAATTAATTGCCGCTATACTGGATCTTCAAGCTGAATCAACAGCAAAGGATATTGTGGCAAAAACAGCTGAAAAAAAGAAAAACAATAAAGGGTCTGTAGAAAAAAGAGGTCGAAAAAAGACTCAGGATAATAGCCAGATGAAAACTTCCGAAGAGGATACAATGAATCAGGAAGATGGTAAAACTGAATCAATAGAAAATTCTACTAAAGAAAGTAGTCCTTCCGAACCTAAAAAAAGAGGTCGTAAACCAAAGGCTCAGAAAGAAGCCGAGGAAGCTCAAAAGGCACCTGAAAATGTTCCGGTGCAAATAATTCCTGAAGAAAAAATAACTGATTTGGTGGAAAAGCCTGAAGAAACGGCAGTTAAAGAAGAAATAAAAGCCGAAGAAAAACCGCAATCAGTGGAGAAAACCGAAACAGAAGCCGAAACTGCTCAGCAAGCTCCTCGACTGAAGGTTTTCACCCCAAGAAATCAAAGACCCGACAATAAGGAAAACCAGGATTTCTATTCTTTCTTCAATCCCGCTAATAAAGGTAAGACTTTTGTGCCTAGAGAACAAAAGGAACCGCTTAAACAGACTCAAAGCGTGCAGGCACAGTTGCCGGTTGCATCTCCAGCCGAAGACCTTCCTGTGCCTCAGCCAAGACCTATCCAAATGAGGGAACCCGGTGCTACTTCTCAGCAACCTCTTTCAAAACAACAGAAACTATTGCAGAAAAAACAATTCCGTAACCAAAGACAGAATGGGATTGTTCCTTCCGCTCAGTCGGAATATAATCTTGACGGTATTCTAACCGCACATGGAGTTTTGGAGATTATGCCCGAAGGTTATGGATTCCTGAGATCCGGAGATTACAACTATCTTCCAAGCCCTGATGACATTTATGTATCTCAAAATCAGATAAAAGAATTCGGACTTAAGACAGGAGACGTTGTTGAGGCTTCTATCAGGCCTCCTTTGGAAGGTGACAAATACTTCCCTATGGTTAAAGTCATTTCGGTGAACGGACTTTCTCCTGAATTAATAAGAGACCGGGTAGCCTTCGAACATCTCACTCCTTTATTCCCGGATGAGAAATTCAACCTTACAAAAGGTTCTACTTGCAATATTTCTACCCGAGTAGTTGATCTTTTTGCTCCAATCGGTAAAGGTCAAAGGGCTTTAATCGTTGCGCCTCCTAAAACCGGTAAGACTATCCTTTTGAAAGATATTGCAAATGCTATCGCTGAAAATCATCCCGACACTCACATCATCATGCTTTTGATAGATGAACGTCCTGAAGAAGTGACCGACATGGCAAGGAGTGTGAATGCTGAAGTTATAGCATCTACTTTTGATGAGCCTGCCGACCGACATGTCAAAATAGCTAATATAGTGCTGGAAAAAGCAAAACGACTTGTGGAAAGCGGACATGATGTAGTGATTATGTTGGATTCTATAACCCGTCTTGCAAGAGCTTTTAATACTGTCTCTCCGGCTTCAGGAAAGATTCTGTCGGGAGGTGTGGATGCTAATGCACTTCAAAAGCCAAAACGTTTCTTCGGAGCTGCTCGTAATATTGAAAATGGAGGTTCTCTTACCATTATCGCTACGGCTCTTACGGAAACATCCTCAAAAATGGATGAGGTGATCTTCGAGGAATTTAAAGGCACCGGCAATATGGAATTGCAATTAGACCGCAAACTTTCCAATAAGCGTATTTTCCCGGCTGTAGATATTATTGCTTCTTCAACCCGTAGGGATGATCTTCTCCTGCCACAGGAACATCTTAACCGAATGTGGGTGCTTAGAAATTATCTGGGCGATATGAATTCTCTGGAAGCTATGGAATTCATCAAGAAGAGAATGGAAATGACACGTAATAACGAGGAACTGCTCGTCACAATGGACAAATAAGAGTAATTTATCCGAAATAGAATGGCTGAAAAAACCAATGCCTCAAGAATTTTAGATAGATTGAAAATTCCATATACTTTGGTGGAATACAATGTGGATCCGGAACACCTTGAGGCTCAACACGTGGCTCAGGAGCTCGGAGAAGATATTCGGACAGTTTTCAAAACTCTTGTGTTGCATGGCGATAAAACAGGACATTTTGTCTGTGTAATCCAAGGCGATTGTGAAGTAGACCTTAAAAAGGCTGCAAAAATATCTGGCAATAAGAAAGTGGCTATGATTCCTTTAAAAGAACTTCAGCCACTCACAGGATATATCAGAGGGGGTTGCACTGCTTTGGGAATGAAAAAGAACTTCCCCGTTTTTTTAGATCGGAACGCCTTGAACCATGAGTTTATTTATATAAGCGCCGGGAAAAGAGGATTACAGATAAAACTTTCACCTAATGACTATGTCAAGGCAACTTCGGCTCAAACAGATCATTTAATTAACGACCTGAAGATTGAATGAATACTTTTGGAAAAAATTTACGGGTCACAACTTTCGGTGAGAGTCACGGAGTGGCCATTGGTGGTGTGATCGACGGATTTCCATCCGGGTTTAAAATCAATTTTGAAGAACTTCAAAAGGAAATCGACAAAAGATCTCCCGGTTCATCACAATTAGTAAGTCAAAGAAAAGAATCCGATAAACCTGAATTTCTGTCAGGATTAACTGAAGATGGGATAACATTGGGGAGTCCTATAGGTTTCATTATCCGAAATTCAGACCATCGCAGCACAGATTATTCTGAAGTGGCTCATAAATACCGTCCAAATCATGCCGACTATACTTACGATTTAAAATACGGACTGAGAGATTATAGGGGTGGAGGAAGAGCCAGTGCCCGAGAGACAGCTAACTGGGTGGTAGCAGGAGCATTAGCCTATCAATGGTTGCAACAATTTGGAATCATCATATCAGCAGAACTGACAGGAGCGGGAAATATTGATTTCTCACAGAAGCTGTCTATGGATTTAGCCGAAAAACCATCTGAAGCCTTATCCTTGGAATTGCCGGATGAAATTAAGGAAAAGATAAGTGAAGAAATCTCATCGGCTAAGAATTCCGGAGACAGTGTGGGAGGAACAGTAACGTGCCTTATACAAAATGTACCCGGAGGAATAGGAAATCCGGTTTTCGACAAACTCCATGCAGATATCGCAAAGACTATGATGAGCATAAATGCAGCAAAAGGATTTGAGTATGGTATAGGATTTTCTGCATCAAGATTAAGAGGTTCTGAAGTATTGGATATCTTCACGTCTTTAGATAAAAAGGTGGTGACAAAGACGAATTATAGCGGCGGTATCCAGGGAGGTATTTCCAATGGAATGCCGATTTATTTCAATGTGGCCTTTAAACCTACTCCGACTATTATGAGAAATGTGGAGACCATAAATGATGAATATGACTCAACTGTATTGCAAATGAAGGGACGTCATGATCCCTGTGTGGCTGTTAGAGCCGTGCCGGTGGTTAAAGCTTTAGCTGCTCTGGTGATGGCTGATTTTCTTTTATGAAAACCTACAGTGATTATCTCTCTTCTTTTTTTCCGGGCGTAAAGGTACAAAAGATTTCAGTTGATGCCGGGTTCACCTGTCCGAACCGTGATGGCACCATTTCTACAGGTGGGTGTATATATTGCAGAAACGATTCTTTCACCCCGGGGTATTGCAACCCAAAGGAAAGAATAGTGGAGCAATTGGAAAAAGGAAAGAAATTCTTTTCTCGTAAGTACCCCGAAATGAAATATCTGGCTTACTTCCAAAGTTATACAGGTACCTATAATTCCAATACGGAATATTTGAGATCTTTATATAAAGAAGCACTTGGGGTGAAAGACATTGTAGGATTAGTGATCGCTACGAGGCCCGATTGTATCTCTGAAGTAACGTTGGAAATCTTATCCGGAATAAATTCTGAGGTTCCGGTTTTCATTGAATTGGGGGCTGAAACCTCTCATGATGCTACATTAAGGCGAATTAACCGTAATCATACTTGGGAAGATGTAGTCAATGCTACTGAAAATATCAATAATTTTGGATTACATTGTGGTCTGCATTTAATAGCAGGACTTCCGGGTGAAAGTAAGGAAGATATTTTAAAAACAGTGGAACGTGCCGTTTCATTACCTATTGAGACTCTCAAGCTTCATCAACTCCAGGTATTGAAAGGAACACATCTTTTAGAAAAATTAAACCGGAATGAAATTTCAATCCCTGAATATAGCCTGGATGAGTATCTCAATCTCTGCGCGGAGATTATAAAAATTGTGCCGGAAAAAATAATTGTAGAACGTTTCCTTGCACAAGCACCTCCGGAAATGGTTGTATATCCTAAATGGGGTTTGAAAAACTATGAATTTATGACTAAATTAGCAAAGTTAATCAAACAATAAGTTTATGAAAACAAAATTTATTCTTGGAGCGATAGCCCTTTTTATAGGTAGTTTCCCAACAGTATACGCTCAAGAGCCGGTCACAGAAGAAATTGAAGAACAAGATATAGCTTATATAGAAGTTCCGGCTCCGGATTTTACTTTAAAAGATCTTGATGGGAAAGATGTTTCTCTAAGTGATTTTAGAGGAAAATGGGTGATTCTTGATTTTTGGGGGAGCTGGTGCAAATGGTGTATCATAGGTATTCCTGAGCTTAAAGAGGCATATGAAAAATATGGTGACGAAGTAGTAATAATCGGTATTGACTGTCGTGAAAGTGAAGAAGACTGGAGAGCAGGCGTTGCAAAATATGAATTACCTTGGGTAAATGTTTACAACCCGGCTGATAGTGGTTTGACTAATGAATACGGAGTGCAAGGATATCCCACTAAAGCTATCATTAATCCTGAAGGAATAATGAGAAACATCACGGTTGGTCATGATCCTGCTTTCTATGTAGCTCTGAAAGAACTGGTTGGAAAATAATTTTTTCACTTTACAAAGAATCTTTACGGATTTCTTGGGATAATGAAAAATTTGGATTAAATTTGCACTGCTTTTTGAGCCAAAAGCTTGGAAAGCGATATGGTGGATGTAGCTCAGTTGGTTAGAGCGGCGGATTGTGGTTCCGTAGGTCGTGGGTTCGAGCCCCATCTTCCACCCAAAAAAGGATTTCCGAATTGGAAATCCTTTTTTTATTCCATTATAACCTCTTTATTGTAACATTTAAAGACTTTCCCCGGAAAATCATCAAGCAACTGATGGTTATGTGTTGCCATCAGTACTGTATGTCCGGAATCCACCAGACGATGCAATAGGGTGAGAATCCGGTATCCTGTCTGTGGATCAAGATTTCCTGTGGGTTCGTCGGCAAGGATAAGTTTTGGATTATTCAATAAGGATCTGGCTATAACAATTCTTTGTTGCTCTCCACCGCTTAATTCATGAGGCATCTTATAACTCTTATTTGCCATTCCCACTTCAGTCAGCACCTCCCCTATCCGATTTTTCATCTGGTTTTGATCGTGCCACCCGGTTGCCTTTAAAACAAATTCAAGATTGGCATAAACCGTGCGGTCTTGTAAAAGTTGGAAATCTTGAAAAACAATTCCTATTTTTCTTCTCAGATAAGGAATATCTTTTTCTCTTATATTCAAAAGATTAAATCCTAAAACGTCTGCTTCTTCACCCTTTGAAATGGGCACATCAGCATACATAGTCTTCATAAGGCTACTTTTACCGCTTCCTACTTTCCCTATCAGATAATAAAATGTAGAAGGTTCTAATGTAAGATTTACATCTTTCAAAACATTCTTTGATTGCCTTTGTATCGATACGTTCTTATATTTTACAAGACTCATGTGGGTTTGCGATTTTTTAATTTTTAAAAAGAAACCATCAAAAGCGCCATCAAACGATTGGCACTTCCCGATTCCCCGTTGAAATTCATTCTTTTGCCGTGAAGATATTCCAGACCTACCTCGAAACGGGGGGTTATATCCCAGAATATGTTTCCTACTGCGTATAGGCCGTATTTATAGTAAGAATCATTCGGATTATGTTTGGGA
Organism: Muribaculaceae bacterium; assembly: GCA_022509185.1. Classification (GTDB taxonomy): domain Bacteria; phylum Bacteroidota; class Bacteroidia; order Bacteroidales; family Muribaculaceae; genus Lepagella. The sequence goes on from JAFLTS010000001.1 coordinate 103,305, forward strand.
TAATATGTTTGTTCTGAAAATGCCAGGTTCATGAAAATCTTTTGGTTAAAATAATACTGTGCTCCTATCACTATTCCTGCGGCCCATGGGGCATAAAGACGGCCCTCATTATCTGGGTCTGGTATAAGATCAAAATCTCCATTACCTAAATCTGTGGTATAAGATGCATGACCTTGTCCTGTGGATATTATGCCAAACAGATTAAGAGGTGAAAAAGGATTGATCACAGTAGAGAATTGCAAACCCCAACCGGTGATGTTATGGTTACGTCCTCTTACCAGATCGCTGTAGGTAAGAGTTCTCAAAAGACCTGAAAGCCTCACATGACTCGAGCCTTGGCCCCATTGATATTGAGCAAAGGCTGCAAAATCGGGAATATAAGGTGTGCAGGCTGCCGTATGTGTCCCGTCGGCCGATACGGATTCACTGGGAAATTCAACTGAGCCGGCCAACGACCATCCTTTCTTGAATTGATGAAGATATCTCACCAAAACATTTTTCTTTGAATTAATTCCGTTCGGACCGGAACCATCTACGGTTGCAGGCTCAGCCTGTGTGTCTTCGAAGGTGGTTACGGCATATCCTGCAGTCCAGTTTTTTACTGTGATATAAGCTTTCTTTATTCGAAATCCCCTGTTATTATAGCCCGAAAAATCAGCTTGAAAATAAGCCATAAAATTTCCAAGCAATTTATTGTTTCCTAAGAGAGTAAAAAAGAGTCCTGTTCCTGATGGTGACGCTGCAAGAGCATTCCTTCTGGTGGGATCTTTCGGTATGGGTATGTCATAAGGTATGAAGCCAACATTAGGAATTGACCCGTTCCAGTCGAAGTAGCCTCGGATCTTTACCTGACCTCCAACACCTAATGCCAGATCTCCTTTCTTACTCATAAACATGAAGTAAGGAGCACGTGGATCCTGAAAGTGACGGAACTGATCATAATAGAAAATATTTAGAAGGCGTGATAAAGAATCGGATGGTGCGTTATCACCTGTATACAAGATGTGAGTATTGTCTTTCATGGCCGTGATACGTATATCACGCATCAGAATCTTGTCATCCTGTTCATCCGATATCTCCTCAGCCCTCAATATATTGAGTCCTGTTAATATTAAAAATATTAATAATAAAGACTTTAATTTAACCATATTATGAGAAAAGAAATTTCATAAGGTCTTCAATCTTACCTACTTCTACAATTTGAATTCTAAACTTATCTTTTAATCCCTTGAGATTTGCACGAGGAATCACAACAGTATCAAAACCTAATTTCTCCGATTCTTGTACTCTCTGTTCAATTCTTGTAACGGTACGTATTTCGCCTGAAAGACCTACCTCTCCTATGAAAACAGTTTTGCGAGAAACAGCCACATCAAAATTTGAAGACATTACCGCTGCAACAACGGCCAGGTCAATACCCGGGTCAATGATTTTCAAACCTCCGGCAATATTAAGAAATACATCTTTTTGTCCTAATCTGAATCTTGCTCTTTTTTCAAGAACAGCAAGAATCATGTTAAGACGCCTTTGGTCATAGCCCGTAACGCTCCTTTGTGGGGTGCCATAAGCTGCTGTTGAAACTAATGCCTGAACTTCCACCATCAAAGGTCGCGCACCCTCTATGGTGCAGCCGATGGCGATACCACTCATCTCCTCCTCTCTATTGTCGCTCAACAGCATTTCTGAAGGATTTTTTACTTCCCTCAGTCCTTTTTCCACCATTTCATAAATTCCGATTTCAGAAGTGGATCCGAAACGGTTTTTTATCGATCGAAGTATTCGATATAAATATTGACGGTCACCTTCAAACTGTAAAACTGTATCAACTATATGTTCCAGAACCTTAGGTCCCGCTATGGCTCCCTCTTTGTTAATATGGCCGACTAGAATTACCGGCACACCGCTTTCTTTAGCATATCTAAGTAAAGCAACTGCACACTCCCTGACTTGTGATACACTTCCTTGGGCCGATTCTATAGTTTCGGAGGCTATTGTCTGAATCGAATCAATTATAATCAAATCTGGTTTCTCCTTACGTATCTGGTCAAAGATATTTTCAAGAAGAGTTTCACAAAGTATAAAGGTGTTCTCTGAAAGTTTTCCCAATCGGTCAGCTCTCAATTTCAATTGTGTGGCACTTTCCTCACCTGAAACATATAGGATTTTTCTGTTTCTTATAGAAAGAATATTTTGTAATAAAAGAGTGGATTTACCGATTCCCGGTTCTCCTCCTATCAAAGTAAGACTTCCGGCCACCAACCCTCCTCCTAAAACTCGGTTAAGTTCAGAAGAAGGCATTTTCATCCTGGCCTCCTCTACTATCTCAATTTCAGATAATTTTTGAGGTCTTGACGTTTCCTTGCGTTCTTTTGATCCACCCTTGGTTGATACAGTTATCTTTTCTTCGGCAAAAGTATTCCATTCTCCACACGAAGGACATTTCCCCATCCATTTAGGAGATTCATGGCCACAATTCTGACAGAAATAGACACTTTTTGTTTTTGCCATATAATCAAACTATATGAGATAGTACTACTGCTGTTGCTATAGCTACATTAAGGGAATCCGGATGATTATTTTTATTAACCGGAGGTATAGTCAAGGGTATAGTAATCAATTGTTTTAATTTCTCCGATATACCTCTTCCTTCATTCCCCATTAATAGAAAACAAGATGAAATCTTTTTAAACTCATTTAAAGGATTTCCATTCAGCAGGGTGCCTATAACCGGTATTTCAGAGTTTTTTCTTATTAAATCTTCAAGATTAAGGTAATGCACCCTTACTCTTGAGAGAGAACCCATAGTGGCCTGAACCACTTTAGGATTATAGATATCAACAGTCTCGGGTGATGCAAAAATATCATATATTCCAAACCAGTCGCAAGTTCGGATGATAGTTCCTAAATTACCAGGATCTTGGATCTCATCCAAAAGAAGATATATTCTATCCTTTTCCAAAAGAGGAATATTTTCACTAACCCCCCATTTTTTGAAAACAGCCACAACCGGTGGAATCGAATTTAATGAAGAAATAATCTCAAGACCTCTTTTGTCAGATATAAAGACTTGAGGTTCAAAACGGTGCAATAAGTCTGAATGTCTTTCGGCCCATTCCTGGTAACAAATTATAGCCTCTACATCAAAACTTCCTAACAAATCTATAACACTTTTTTCCCCTTCAGCTATAAAGAGTGCCTTTTCATCTCTTGCTTTTTTGGCAGAAAGTGATCTTATTTCCTTTGCTTTGGTTTTTGACAGTATTTTGTAGGCCATAACAATCTTCAAAGGTAACACATTTTTTGACATCTTATTGAAATTTTTTAATTTTGTGGTAAGACTTTAAAGACTATTTGAATGAAGTACATAGGTGCGCATGTAAGCGTAGAGGGGGGTGTGTCAAATGCTCCGCTCGAGGCTCGTGAAATCGGTGCCAAGGCTTTTGCACTCTTCACAGGTAGCAGTTCCAGATGGGTTTCTAAAGATCCCACTCAAGAAGAGATCAAGAAATTCAAAGACAACTGTGAATTATATGGATATAAACCTGAAGTTATTCTTCCACATGATAATTTCCTGATTAATTTGGGAAGTGGTGATAAAAAAATACTTACTCTTTCAAGGAAATCCTTTAGCGATGAGCTCCGGAGATGTGAGCTCTTAGGATTGAAGATGCTGAATTTCCATCCCGGAAGTCATAAAAATGAACTAACTGAAGAACAATGTCTTGATCGTATTGCCGAATCAATCAACTATTGTCTGGATAAGTCTTCGGGAGTTACAGCGGTATTAGAAAATGTGGCAGGACAAGGGTCTAATATGGGGCATACTTTCGAGCAACTTGCCCATATAATAGATAAAGTGGAAGACAAGGATAGAATCGGTGTATGTATTGACACTTGCCATGCTTATTCTGCCGGATACGACTTGAAAACACTAGAAGGTTATAACAAAACTTGGGAAGATTTCAACAATATCATCGGCTTTAAATATCTGAGAGGTATGCACCTTAATGATGACAAAAGGGAGCATGGAAGCCGCATAGACCGTCATGCCGAACTCGGTAAAGGAACTTTAGGTCCGGAATTTTTCACCAGGCTTATGAACGATCCAAGGTTTGACAATATTCCTTTAATACTCGAAACCCCTAACGAGGCGATTTGGGCAGAAGAAATCGCCTGGCTTTATAATCAGATAAAATCACAAAATTAAATACCTATGAAAACTAAACCGGATTTAGGTTTTTGGAAGCTTTGGAACCTGAGTTTCGGGTTCTTTGGAGTGCAAATTGCCTATGCCCTGCAAAGCGCTAATGTTTCGCGTATATTCACCACTATCGGTGCCGACCCTCACGATCTGAGTTATTTCTGGATTCTTCCTCCTCTTATGGGTCTTATAGTGCAACCGGTTGTGGGTATTTTCAGTGACCGCACCTGGAATCGATTCGGACGTCGTCTGCCATATCTGATCCTTGGTGCTACTATAGCCGTAATAGTAATGTGCCTCTTGCCTAATGCAGGAAGTTTTCACTTTACTGTTTCGAGTGCTATTTTATTCGGTCTTGTTGCCTTAATGCTCCTCGACACTTCTATAAATATGGCGATGCAGCCATTTAAGATGCTTGTGGGTGACATGGTAAATGAAAAACAAAAAGGACTTGCATATTCTATTCAAAGCTTTTTGTGTAACGCAGGTTCGGTTGTAGGTTTTATCTTCCCTATTTGCCTTGGATGGCTTGGTATGAAAAATACAGCTCCAACAGGAGTCGTGCCCGACACTGTAATTTGGGCTTTCTATATCGGTGCCGCCATACTCCTGCTTTGCGTTATTTATTCTCTGGTAAAGATCAAAGAGTGGCCTCCTCAAATTTATGACGAATACAATGGTATAACCAAAACCGAAGCTAAAGAAAAGAGCCCGGGAGTTGTGAAACTGCTTGTGAACGCTCCATCTACTTTCTGGACAGTAGGACTGGTGCAGTTCTTCTGTTGGTTCGCATTCCTCTTCTTATGGACTTATGCAACTAATACAGTGGCTCATAATGCTTTTAAAACTCCAACCACAACAAGCATTGTAGGTATAAATTATGAAGGTAGAACTTATGGTGCCAACTATCTTCTTATCGATAAAGATGTCACTATAGTCGACCATGGTAAGCTTATGGTAGCCGGTGTGGAAGCAGGGGGAACTTTCTATAAAGGTGGCACAATCGTGGTGAACGGTACCGACACCATTGTAAGAAACCATGCTGTAGTTAGCAATGCCGAAGGTGTTGATAAAGTTAATTTCGGAGAAGTTTTAACAGGTATTTCTTCTCTTAGTGTTGATGGGGAGAATATACCCGATTATTCTAATGCCACTCTTCAAGATTATCTTTCACGTATTGAAGGTCCCTTTAAACTTACGGAAGCAGGAATTGTTGGAACTTCAGCCGATGGTAAAATATCTGTAGAAGATGCTAATACATATGAAATCGGTAATGCCGCTGCTTGTAATTATGAGACTAAAACTATTCTCAACTCTGCAACACCTCAATATAATGATGCAGGTAACTGGGTAGGCCTTCTTTATGCAGTGCAGGCTTTGGGATCGGTTTGTTGGGCTCTTCTGCTTCCCAAATTCAAGAGCCGCAAGCTTTCATATTCTTTGAGCTTGCTCTTAGCTGCCGGTGGTTTCATGATGTTGGCTTTCATAACCAATCAATGGATTCTCTTTGTTGCCTTTGTTTTGATTGGTTGCGGATGGGCTGCAATGCTGGCTTGGCCTTTCACTATCCTTACAAATTCGCTCAAGGGTGGTAATATAGGTACTTACCTGGGACTTTTCAATGGCACTATCACAATACCTCAGATCGTAGCTGCTCTTGCCGGCGGTTGGATTCTTTCGTTGATGAGCCGTCCCGGACAATTGGCTCCGGAGTATATGATGATGTTTATTGCCGGAATTTCAATAGGTATCGGGGCTCTCTGTGTATTCGTGATACGTGAAAAATCAGGTGAAAAGACTCCTCCGGTTGAAACTCCTGTGATTAGCGATGAAATTTGATCCGATACAATGAATGGGTGTCGGTAAAGCTATAGGATTCGGACTCCTCTCCCTCTTATGGATATGGTTATGTACATCACTGATCATATCCGGAGGGGGATTGACTTTTAAAAATCTATTTCTGATTATTGCCTCCGGTATTATCATTTTTGTGCCTTTATGGAAAAAATATGTTAGAGGTAATCAAAAATAATGATAGAATCTATGGAAGACACTGAAAATTCCTTACTTTCTGCCATAAACAGTCCACAAGACCTCAAGAAACTCAAAGAGGAGGATTTACCACGGTTGTGCGAAGAAATCAGGGCCTACCTGATAGAACACCTTTCTGAAAATCCGGGACACTTTGCTTCAAGTATGGGGGCAGTAGACCTCATTGTGGCGTTACATTATGTTTTTGATACTCCTTACGATCGTCTCGTTTGGGATGTGGGTCATCAGGCCTATGCGCATAAGATTTTGACCGGAAGAAAAGAAGAATTTAAAAACCACAGAACTTTAGGTGGAATCAGCGGATTTCCTAATCCGTTGGAAAGCGATGCTGATACTTTCATGGCCGGACATGCAGGCAACTCTATATCAGCGGGCCTTGGAATGGCTATTGCAGATAAATTAACTCCCGGGAATGAAAACCGTAAAACAGTAGCAGTTATCGGTGACGCTTCTATCAGTGGAGGACTTGCCTTTGAAGGTCTTAACAATGCTTCAAACCATCCTAACGACCTCCTCATTATCCTTAATGATAATGATATGAGCATTGGAAATAATGTAGGAGGACTGCACGGGTATTTATCAGATCTAACTACTTCGGCCGGATATAATAAGCTCCGAAACAAAATGGCCATCTACCTTAAAAAACGCGGGCTTCTGACCGAAAACCGAAGAAGGGCGATTATACGTTTTAGCAACTCTGTGAAATCTTTGGTATCAAAAAAACAAAATATTTTTGAAGGTTTGAATATCAGATATTTCGGACCAATAGACGGGCATGATGTCGTGAAGCTTGTTAAAGTGCTCCGAGACATAAAGGATATGCACGGACCAAGATTATTGCACTTATATACTATAAAAGGTAAAGGATATAAACCGGCTGAAAAAGATCCGACCATTTGGCATGCTCCCGGAAGGTTTGATCCTGATACAGGGGAAAGAATTATAAAAACTGAAAAAGAAAAGACTCCGCTTTGGCAAGAGGTTTTTGGCCAAACACTTGTAGAGCTTGCTAAAAAAGATAAAAGAGTTGTAGGTATTACGGCAGCTATGCCCACAGGAACATCCTTGAATTTTCTTTTTGAAAAACTACCGGAAAGAGCTTTTGATGTGGGTATCTCCGAAGGCCACGCAGTTACTTTTGCAGGTGGTATGGCAGCGGCAGGGAAAAGACCTTTCGTGGCGATTTATTCTTCTTTCCTTCAGAGAGCTTACGATAATATTGTCCACGATGTGGCTATTGAAGGACTTCCCGTCACTTTCTGTATCGACAGAGCCGGGCTCGTGGGAGAAGATGGTGTTACTCACCATGGATTCTTCGACCTCCCCTATCTAAGTTGTATTCCCGGACTTAGTATAGCGGCTCCATCGGATGCTGAAACTTTAAGAAATCTGATGTTTTCTTCACTCGAAATGAATTCTCCTTTGGCTATTCGTTACCCGAGAGGAAAAACTAATAAATACCCGAAAGAGGCTCCTATGAAGAAACTTATTCCGGGAAAATCCAGATTAATCCGGGAAGGTAAAGACTCTAAAATAGCGATTCTTGCATTGGGAGCAGTTGTAAACAATGCCATTGAAGCAGCCTCAGAATTAGCCGGCAATGGTATCGAAACAGATGTATACGATATGATCTGGATGAAACCTTTAGATGAAGATCTGATTGTTGATCTGGCTCGTAAACATCAGTATATTATAACGATTGAAGACGGAGTGTTGAGAGGAGGTTTCGGGTCAGCGGTAAACGATTTGATACAGAGAGAAGAAAGAAATCCGAAAATTGTCAATCTGGGTATTCCCGATGAGTGGATAATGCATGGAAAGGTCTCTGAACTCCAGCATAAATGTGGATATGATAAAGAAGGAATCGTTAAAAGTGTAAGAGAAATCGTAGGAAAAACTGACGCCTGATGAAAATAGTGATTGCCGGAGCCGGTGAAGTAGGTACACACCTTGCCAAGCTTCTCTCTAATGAGGAGCAGGATATTATCTTGCTTGATAGCGATCAAAGTAGGCTTGATGTTATAAATGATAACTACAACCTTATGACTTGGAACGGTTCTACTTCTTCTTTTGAAACTTTGAGAGACGTAGGTGTAGCCAGTTCTGACCTTTATATTGCTGTTACCCCATACGAAACAAGAAATATCACTTCGTGTGCCATAGCTAAACGCCTTGGAGCAAAAAAAACTATGGCCCGTATAGACAATCATGAATTCCTAAGAGAAAAAAACGGAAGAATCTTAAAAGAAATCGGAGTAGACAATCTTATTTACCCTGAAGATCTTGCAGCCGAAGAGATTGCTCGTTCCCTAGCTCATAACTGGGCAAGCTATTGGGGAGAACTTCATGATGGAAAACTACTTTTGATCGGTGTGCGACTACACAATGATAATGCACTGATAAATCATAAATTGAGGGATCTTCCGGTTAAAACCCATGATTTTCACGTAGCCGCTATAAAAAGAAACAATTCTACCATCATTCCGGGTGGTAATGATGAAATTCTTTATGACGATACTGTCTATTTTATCACTACTCCCCCATTCGTACAGGAAGTGATGGAATTATGCGGGAAGAAAAAGAGGGTGATAAAAAAGGCTCTGATTGTCGGAGGTTCAAGAATTACTCTTCGGTTTGCTTCTCGTTTTCATGATAAATACCATATAAAAATAATTGACAACGATCGCGAGCATTGCGAGGAAATGGCAACAATGCTGCCGGATTGCGAAATAGTTTTGGGCGATGGCAGAGACGTGGAAGTATTGAAGGAAAATGATGTTGACCAATATGATGCGTTTCTTTCTCTCACTGATTCTTCTGAAACAAATATCCTTACCTGTATGTCTGCCCGTGAATTCGGTGTACCTAAGACCGTAGCAGATGTGGAAAACCTTCAGTTTGTCAGCCAGGCAGAAAATCTAAACATCGGCACAATCATAAATAAAAAAATTCTTGCTTCGAGTCATATATTCCAGATATTGCTTGACGCAGATGCCAGTACGGCAAAATGTCTTGCTTTAGCGGATGCCGAAGTGGCTGAGATGCTGGTGAGACCGGGTGCCAAAATCACCAAGGGACTCGTAAAGGATCTGAAGCTTCCTCCGGGAATGACTCTCGCAGCGATGGTGAGAAACAATCAGGTTACATTGGTAGGAGGTAATACTAAGATAGAACCCGGGGATTTTGTGGTAGTGTTCTGTCTTAACGGCACTATTTCCAAACTTGAGAAATGGTTCCACTGATATGTCCGAAAAAACAAGACGTGCCTATATAAATTTCCGCATGTTATTGCGGGTGATTGGATGGCTTTTGACTATCGAAGCCTTCTTTATGCTGGCACCTTGTATTGTAGGGTTTATTTACGGTGAGCACAGTGGCATAAAATTTTTAATTTGTATTGGCATAACCCTTGGATCAGGGATTGGAATGGTTTCCTTAAAACCCAAAAGCCGGGAAATGGGAAAAAGGGAGGCTATAATTCTTACCGGTCTGACATGGTTGATTTTGTCGCTTTTCGGAATGTTGCCCTTCCTTTTCTGTGGTACTCACATGTCAATTACTGATGCCTTCTTTGAAACCATGAGCGGGTTCACCACTACAGGTGCTTCTGTACTTGACACATTACATGGTGTCCCTCATTCCATATTGTTATGGAGGTGTGTGGTACAATGGATCGGAGGTTTGGGTATTATTCTCTTTACCCTTGCTGTGCTTCCGATGCTAAATTATCAGGGAGGTATGCAATTGTTTAATGCTGAAGTCACGGGTATCACTCATGATAAACTGCGTCCACGTGTGAGTTTCACAGCTCAAAGCCTTTGGGGGGTATATCTGATCCTCACCTTAATTTGCATCGGACTATTAAGTTTTTCCGAATTAGATATGTTTGATGCGGTATGCTATGGACTTTCGACCATGAGTACGGGAGGATTCGCCACCCAGGATGCTTCTATTTCTGATTTAGGTAACTTATATATCAAGATTGTATTGATTATCTTTATGTTTATGGGCGGAGTTAACTTTTCTTTGCTCTATAAACTTGTTACCGGAAAATTCAAGGATTTTTTCCGTAATGAAGTAATTAGATGGTACATTATACTCATCCTCGGATTTGCTGTTATTCTTGCCTTAAATATTTTAGTGACAGGATTAATGGAAAATATAGAGGATGTAACTATTGACCCTCTCTTCCAGACTGTATCCCTATTCTCTTCTACTGGACTTGTAGAGCCTGATTTCTATGATTGGGGAGCGTTACCAGTTGTACTGCTAGTTATCATGATGCTTATGGGTGCTTGTGCAGGAAGCACCTCAGGTGGTGCTAAGATAGACAGGTTTGTAGTATTATTCAAGTTTGTAAGAAACGAATTTCATAAACTGATGCATCCCAATGCAATCACTACGGTTACACTTAATGGTAAAGGTACTCCTCCCCCGGTTTTGATGAAGACCCTTGCCTTCCTTTTCCTATATGTGGCCGTGATACTTCTCGGAGGCACATTCCTCGTGCTCATAGGATTACCTTTGAAAGATAGTTTCTTTATTTCTTTATCTGCAGTTTCTAATACCGGCCTTGGAACGGATATTACCGGCATCAATGGAAACTTTGCATTGATTCCTGATGTAGCTAAATGGTTTGTTTCTTTCCTTATGCTCGTGGGCCGTCTTGAACTCTTTACAATTCTTATTCTTTTCTTCCCTTCTTTCTGGAGGAAAAAATAATTTTTTGTAACAATATTTCTCATATAGAAATATTAATTTTACACACTGTTTGATATATAATTTATTGTCAATTGATTTTTTACTGAATCAGTTTTTTGTATGGCACGTAACATCGATCGTCGTATAAGAAGTGACCAGGATTTTAACCGCGGTTTGCTTGATGATATTTGCAACGGGAATTATGTCTTGCTTCTGGGTAGTGAAGTCATTCTGAATAAAGAGAAATTCCCGGAATCGAATGGTGATTCGGCAAGATATCTTTTGCAAAGTCTTATACAGACTCTACAGGTTGATCGTGGACTGAAAGATCCCGGCTGTTCCACTTTCCCGGATTTCTTACGTGCCACAGGATTTGACCAGGCTAATGTGAAGAATTGGGTGCTTGATGAAATATTTAATTCCGGGTATGGAATAGAAGATGTCTCGGAAGATATCCTTAAACTACTTGCCACTAAATTCTTTCGTGTTGTAATGACCACAACTATCGATCCTTATCTGGAGTCAGTGATGGAATGGGTCTGGGGAAAAGACGGATTTAGAATAAGAAATATCTATGGCCAGAATGGTGTGGGTGATGATCTGCCGGTGGATGACGCACGCGGTAATGAATATTATGATGTCGAACCTACACTTTATTATGTTTTTGGAAAAGCAGACCTTAAAAACCCTTCAAATACATTTGTCTTAAGTGATATAGATATCATGAATTGTATCACCAAATGGCTCGTTAATCCTCCTCGCCATTTGATGACATACTTGAATGAGAAAAGAATCATGGCTATAGGATGTAATCTAAATGACTGGTGCTTCCGGTTTTTCTGGTTTGCCATGAGAAATAAAGATGAGCAGATTTCCCGAATTGGAGATGTGGCTTTGCTTTTAGACACGGAAAATTCAGTGCCCGATAGAAACCTGATGAAGTATCTGGCGGAAACTATCAAAATTAGGGTGGAAGCTGATTCCGTAAAATTCCTCAAAAATCTTACAAATATGCTCGAAGAGGAAAAGATTGGTAATTCAGTTTTAGAAAATTCTTCTTTAGGTGAAATATTTATTTCCTACTCAGGTAAAGATTATCCTGTAGCACTTAAAATTTTCAAACGGCTAAAGGAAGCCGGATTTAAAGTGTGGCTCGACTATTATAAACTTTACACAGGAAGTGATTACGAGAAAAGAATCTATAATGCTATTCAGCAATGTAAGATATTTATTCCGCTGCTTTCTCCTAATATAGCGGCTGATTTCATTAATCCTCCTGACAGGAAACCCTATTATCAAGAAGAATGGGAAATTGCTACAGGAGAGAGTTTGGATAAAAAAGTTCTCCCGATAATTTTACCGGGCTATAAATTAGATCAGCCTTATCATCAGGATGTGCTTAAAAAATTAAACACTTCTTCAGCTTTCGATTGGAATAAGAAACCATTTTCTTCCTTCATTGACGATTTACGACAAAATCTACCATCTAATTCTCATAAGTCTAAAAAATGAATCCCTGGCTTGGTCTGGCTTCATATACTGAGGAAGCTCTAAAGAACAATTATCATTTTTATGGCCGTTCTAAAGCTATTGAAAGGCTTGTGAGGCTTATAGAAAATAATTTGGTAGTCACTCTCTATGGACGTAGCGGCATTGGTAAGTCTTCTCTTCTCCAGGCAGGTGTGTTTCCGGTGCTTAAAACTCGGGAATTTTTCCCCATCATTATAAGATTTGATAATGTTCCCACGGAAATTTCTTTGGCTGAAGAGCTATGGAAATTTCTTAAAGACAATTTAGAGAAGAATGGAATAAAATATAAAAATCCCGGAAGTAAATATAATCCTGATTTCAGTGATGTAATGGTTTTAAGGAAACTTTTTGCATCAGGGATTTTTTATAAAAAAGACAATAAAACTGAAATAACTCCTGTAATTGTTTTCGATCAATTTGAGGAGACCTTATATAATAATAGTGAGAAAACAGGAATATTTCTTGAGCAACTTTATGCTTTGATTAATGACAATGTGGATTTTAAGGTGTCTAATCCCGATTGGCCCGACTACACTAATTTCCGCATAGTTTTTTCTATTCGTGAAGATGATTTATTCTTGCTTGAAGATTTGATTGAAACTCTTGGACTGGAAGATTTTCGTGAAAACAGATACAGACTGTTGCCTCTTACTAAAGATGAGGCAAAAGAAATTATCCTGTCTCCTGATCCGGATATTTTCAATGAGAATGAAAAAGAGGATATAGCAAATGAAATTATCTCCATCACATCAACAGGGGTTAATGGACAGATTAATACCCTGATGCTTTCTCTCTTATGTTTTCTTCTTTATGAAAACACTTATCATAATGGAAGAAAAATCACAATTGAAGATGTCAGAAAACACCGTGAAAACCTTATTGAGTCTTATTATCTTAAAACCGTAGAACCTCTTCCTAAGCAACAGAGAGAATATCTCGAAGATAATCTCGTGGATTCTCAAGGAAGAAGAAAGTCTGTATATTTCACCGACCTTGAAAAAAATGCTCCTAAAGCACTTGATTTAGCTAAAAATAATAATCAAAGGCTTCTTAATATTAATCAGGACAGAGTTGAACTTATACACGATCAGCTGGCAGCTACGGTTTCTAAAATCGGCAATCAAAGAAAGTCAAACAAAACCAGACAATCTTTAATTGTTTCTCTACTAATTATTCTTTTTTTGTTATTGATCGGATCTTTCTCCACAATTCCGGAAAACAGATATAACTCTAAAGTATTGCAGAATCTGGAAAAAGTGGAAAATCATGAAGAGGTAACTGAAATTACATTCACTAAAGATTTTTCAGGGTCTGTATATATAAATGATTGTCCTGAATTAAAAACTATAAATATTGAAAAAAGAAACGGTTTTTACGACATCCTGAATTGTCCTAATCTTGTAAATCTTAATTATCCTCATGATTTTACAGGAAAAATCTTTGTTTATAATTGCCCGAATATTAATCCCAATAAAATCATAAATGAAAGAAACTTCCCGGGGTCGGATACTATATATTGGTTGGCACATAAATCGGAATTTCCATTATTACCCCAACAACAATTCCTTGATCAACTATATCAAAATAATTATATTAAATGGATGAATGATACTGTTCTCCACATAAAACATTTACCCTGGATTAAGGTATATTATGGAGAAAGTAAAATCACTTTGGGTATTCCCGATTCTGTAAAGAATCATACACATCTTTACGTTCCTTTCGGATTAAAAGAACGATTTTCAAAGTTTAAGGAATTCCAACCCTATAAAAGTATTAATGAACTTCCGGTTTATAAAACCTGGAATTTTAACTGGGTGGGAATGATGAGTTATTTTTCATACAACAAAGGACTGGGCTGGATTGTCATTGGAGCTTTAATATGTGTTCTTATTTTCTTCTTCGTCTCTTCTGTAAGTTGGGTGAATATCTCACAAAACAACAATAATAACAAATCTAAATTTAAAAGATTTGGTATCATTATTCTTTATACTTTGGGAATGACTGGAGTAGGTATTCTGTCATTTATGTCTTTCTATTGGTTTTCATATAATGTTGTATTCCCAAAAAATCAGGCCATTGCAATTATTGCCGGAGTAGTTGCTTTTATTATTGTTTTCATATTGATTTACAAAAACACTTACTATTCCCTTCTTCAATATATTAAAGCTAATAGTGTCAGACAATTATATTCGGAAGGAGTATCTCATTTTTCCGGTTTAGGCAAAGAAATTTTTATCTTCATTAAAAATAATTTTTTCTCTATCCTCGCAATCGCTTTAGCGTCAGCTTTGATCTGGCTCGGCCTGTTTTTATATTTTAAAGGATATAGAGAGCGAGAAAAGAATATTCAGGATGCCCTGCAATATGGATATAATAATCAGAAAGAAAAATATACGGGGATATTGGAAGCTTTGGAAAAGAAAAGGTCTCCTTTGTATTCTTCATTTAACCATTCTCTTGATAAATTAAGAGAGGAGGCATCTGAAGATTCTTCTTATCTTATAAGTAGATTCGATAAATTTTACATTGAAAATTTAGCGGCTAAAAATAACATATCTTTAGAACTAAATGAGATTGAACCTATAGAAGTATCAAACGACGGGTCAAAATTGTTGCTGCGTGCAAAGATGAATGGCCCGGCCAATAAGAATTATTATCAAATATTTTTATTTGATATTTTAAACCAAAATGTTGATTCAGTAACATCTAAGTCTGAATATTTTTATGATATGGGGGCTAAGTTTTCTCCTTCAGGTAAAAGGGTAGTTTCATATAATAAAAATAATAAATTTGTTTTTGATACTGAGAAAAATAAGCTTTTCAATAATTTTCTAAATTTACCGGTAATACCGGAAAATATTATTGTGGAAAATGATTCTGTTTTTTACCTTATAGGTTGGTATCATCCCTATCAAGGTAAAATACACAATAATGAAATTAAATTATTAGATACACCCAGTACTTTCAGGCGAAATATTCATTTAATCAAAAATGGAATTCTTGCCGGAAATGATTATGATTCCCATATTATTGTCTTTGATGCCAATGCCGATTCTCTGATTTTTAAATCTGAACAAGATAATCTTGGATATTTTTTAACAATTGAAGGTGATAAGGCCATAACATCAAAAGGAATCTTAGATATGAAAAATGGAAATTTGGAAGAAAAATCTCTATCCTTATTTCATTACCTTTATAAAGGAAAACCTATTAAAACCTTTGATACTTTTTCAGGTCTTAAACTAAATGATATAAATGATTCTACAATTCTTATATTGCCTATATATGCGATAAAAGCCAATGGCTCAACTCAAATACTGAATGATAAAGTAATAGTAAGAAAAGAATATGATAATTTCGCTGTATATTATCTAAATGCCGTGGAAAAACCGAATTGGCAATTAACAGAACAGGATAAAAAAATGTTTAATTTGAAATAAAGAGGGAATATAATATGAATCAAAATAACAATACAAAAGAAATTCTGAATTTTCTTAAAAGTAAAGTAAATATTGATAATATTTATGATTCCTGGAAAGCTCCGATTTCTACTTTGCTTGAATATAATTTTTCAGAAGACAGAGTTAAAAATCCGGCTGGAGAGTTTATGAATGAAATTCCTGACTGGCTCAATTTTGAGCTTCCGCTACAGGTCAAATCTGAATATGATTTTATATTGAAAGAGAAATATGCTCTATTTGATTTAACTTCAGAAATTTCTGCAGAATATGAAAAGCTACAGGAAAATTACGGAGTGGATAGTGACAATAAAGCCCTCGGTGAGTTTATTGATTATTTAAGAAGACAATCCCTTCATTATGCTGGAATATATAACAATTCTTCAGTTTCTCAGGAGTTAAAAGATCAATTTGAAGCTGCAAAAAGAATTACACTTCGAGAACAATTTATGCAGGATAACAACAAAGATATCCGTGATTTCCTTAAAGCTTTGAAAACATATACACGGGATATTTTAGAAGTTCAATTAGTGTATCAGATTTCTCGTTTATATAAAGATTTGGCAGATTCCCTTACTCAAAAAATCAAACATTAAAATTTATATTTCTATTCTCTAAATCGTCAGTTATCCATAACAAAGAATTTATCGTGAAGAAAATATTTACCTTCCCCCTGTTGTGGATTTATCTATATTAGCATCAGAGTTTATCAATTTCTGTATTCCTCTTTTTTGACGTCCCCATTGTAGATTGTAACTGATCTGGAGGTAAGGCATTCTCATATCCATTCTCGTATGTTGTTCATTTTTATACCATTTACTTAGAGATTTGCTTCCTCGGTCATATTTGCCAAACGGCATGATACAACCTAACGCAAATTGCCATTTCTTCCAGTTATATGAAAGTTCTACAATATTGAAATCCTCTCCCCAGGAGATCTTTTCCCCCCATAGGTCACGTTGTGCATAACGATATTGGGCTGTTAAAACAAAACCCCAGTGTTGTAATGCAATTCTCCCTTCTCCGCTCCATGCATTGTGGCGGAGATCATATCCTGTGCCTCGCATATGCTCCATTCTGTATTGAATATACGCGCTGAGCATTAGCCAGTCTTTTATTAAATCCAGTCTCGGAGCAATGAAAAATGAAAGATTCTGTAAACCCCCTTTACTGTTTTCAAAAGTAGTTACCAGGTAATTATCATCCCAATATAATAAAGGCGTAATTGCATCAGGCGATGTATAGGCACGGATACCGAAAGAACCCGTTACATAAGGGAGATTGAACCGGTATAGAAGTGTTAACATATAGGAACTGGAAGTCTTTAGATTTTGATTTCCTATTCTCCATTGAAGACCGTCTATTTGTTGCGGCACAATGTTAGTCTCGGCCAATGATGGAGCTGATTGCCATGATGTGAAACTAAGACGGAAATTATGGTTCTGATTAATAGAATAGGTGATAGTGGCTTGGGGCCTCGGACTCCATGAATGATTGCCTTGATTAGTCTCCTTGAAAAAGAAACTGGTATATTGCATACCTATCCCGGCGGTGGCAGTCCATTTACCTAACCGTTGGAAATATTCCGCAAAGAAGTAAACTCTATCTTGACGTTGATGGAAAATTTCATCGTTAAGGTTTTCATACTGAGATCTATTACGGTTTGCCGTATATGATACCCCCGAACTGAACCTCCCCTTACTCCAGTTTTTTATATAATCTGCTTCTAATGAGTATAGCTGGTTTCTATCTTTTATATTGGTATAAATATCTGTTAAATTTTCACCGGGTTCTGTTTCTTCGTAAGGAGTTTCAAGGTATTCAGACCATGACCTTCCTGTGTAATAGGAAGCTTTAAAATCCACTATCAGACTTTGGTTCCTCCTAAAGTTTTGTTGAAGATACACAGATAGGGAGGGAGTATTGCCGTCAGATCCTGTGGCATCTTTAAGCTTTATTTGTTCCGGATTGTTATTAATGGAAAGAAGTCCGATATATTCTGTTAAATTGGAAAATTCCTTTTGGAAATTGAAATCTACCACAAAAATGGTTGTATCGGGTTTCACATAATTATAGGATACATTTATGCCTCCTGTGGTATCATCAAAATGACCTCCCAAGGGTTTCTCAGTGCGTGTTAGGTTTTTTTCATCCGGAAAAATAAACAGTTCATAATAATCCCTATGTATCTTTACATTATAAGCCGGATTGTAACGGAGGCCTATTTCCCATTGTGAACGTCCATTGTTTAATTTGATATTACCGTTATAATTTCCAAAATTTGCGTTAAGTGACGGCATGGCACGAAGCATAAGTGATCCTCCTAATGTGGGATTAGATACTATAACATTCAACACATAATTAGCACCATTGTATATGAGACTCGGATTTTCAATCCACTCTACCCTCTTTATTGTTCCGGGTAATAGAGCCCTTACTTGATCGATTGTTGCTTGTCTTCCGTTTATGCGTACCTGTACTGATTGGCCGGCTGCAGAAATTGAACCTAAGGCTTCATTCACAAACATTGATGGTATCATCAGATTATTAAGCAATTGCATGCCGTTTTTTGAATTTTCAACTGCACTTTTCGATGGATAATATACATCCATATCGGCTTTACGAATCACTTTCGGAGCCTCAACAAGTATTTCATTTAAAGTCTGGGATTTTAAACTGTCCGAAATTTCTGCAAGGGCATTCTCACTTAAAGTTATGGAGAGTAATGATAGAAATAAAATCTTTTTCTTCATGCGTCATATTATTAATGACGCAAAATTCAATCTTTTAAAAGAATTACAACTTAACAAATGTTAAGATTAAGGATTTTTTTCTTCTTTTCTGATACGGCTCATATGAACCGGGGTGATATTCAGATAAGAGGCAATATCTTTTAAATCAAATATTTCAAAAATCGTAGGACACTTTTGTAATAAATCCCCATACCTTTCTTTTGGAGTCTTTGTGTATATATCAATCATCCTTTCATATATAGTATAAAACATCTCTCTTGTTGCAAGATTTACTAATTTTTCAAAGTTCCCGTCCACCTCCATCATCTTTATTATTTTTGAAACCGGAAGACATGAAATTTCTGAATTAGTACTGGCTATTATTGACAATTTTGATGGCAACTTTTGAAGACAATAAGGCCAGTTTGCAACAAAACCTCCAACGGTTTCAAGACCTACTATCTTCTCGTCTCCTTCTTTAGTATGAGTAACATATTTGAAAGAACCTTTTTCAATATATCCAAGATATTTGCACACATCTCCTTCACAAAGGAAATATTCTCCCCTATCTACTTTCTTAAAAACTCCTTCCTCCCTGCATAGATCTCTCCAAAATTCAAGAGGAATCCCTTCTATATAAGTATTGAATGATTTAATCATATCTAAAAAGGAAACGTGAGTCAACTATTTTGCATCTTAAGTGATGGCCGTAGGAAACCGTTTGAGCAGATGCACTATAGTTACTCACGCTATACGTGAGAAACATTATGCCATCTTTGCTCAGTTGAAAATTTCCTACGTTTTCACTTACAAGAATCAGCATAAAGCCTCTTATAATCGAAATCTCTGACTCATAAGATGAGTCATTTACAAAATTAGAGAAATATTTTGGATTTGGATTATTTCAAATTTGGAAATAAAATTACATCGAACTAATACTTCAAGTATTGCATGATTTTAAAACAAATTTAATTTGATATAATATCCTTTTTGTTCAGTTTGTTCACTTCAAATCTTAGTTTTGGATTTCACAAAATCTACATATAAATTTGTTTTCACCATTATTCATTTTTTTCTGGATTTTAGGATCAAACAATTAAACTATGCTTGATAAGAAAATTATTTACAAAATTGAAGAAAAGGTTGGGCATAAAATCACAACAACCGACTGCATATGGCTTTCAAAGGAAATAACAGATAAGACGAATCGGGTCATTGGAGAAACAACCCTCAAAAGGATGTGGGGCTATACCTCGGATAAAAATAGGAAGCCTCATCGTTCCACATTAGATATAATCGCCGAATTTCTAGGTTACAAAGATTATAATACATTGGCTATTGATTTGGAACTTCCGGAAATAGTGATATCAGATTTTGAGGAAAGAGATGCTATTGAAACCGACACTCTGAATATCGGTGATATTGTGGAACTCTCCTATCTTCCCAATCGACTTTTCTCCTTGAAATATGTTGGCGATTCCCGTTTCATAATAGAAACCGTTGATAATAGCCGAAACCTGATCGCGGGTGACATCGTGAAAATTACCCACATTGAGAAAGGACTTCCTTTGTATATCCCGGAAGTATTTAGGGACGGCAAAAACCTCGGAGCCTATGAGGCAGCTAAGAATGGAGGTCTGACTTCTATAGAAGTTTTGTCTTGATCCCTATTTGTCAAGAAGTTCAATAACAGTATCACGTAGTTTTACCATTTTTTCAACCACGGGCGTTTTAACCGCCATGTCATGAATTTCTATATTAGATAAAGAAGGAAATATTTTGGGATAGTCAATAAGAATTTTATGGTCGAAATCTATCTCAAAGTTAGTTATTTTCATATGACTGTTTTGACGACCATAGGGAGTTGTACCGGTTGAGTCCAAAGATTCTTTAAGCACCAAAAGGAAGTCAATGTATTCTGCCAAATCCTTTTCCAGTTGGCTTTCTAATTTTTGTGTCATTTCCTTTGATACCGAAATTTCTTCATCCGTTTCATTCTGTTGGACCTCTATTAGACGTTGTAAAATCTCGTCTCTTCTTTTCACCAGCAATTTCACAGGGTCACTTTCGTATATTCCTTCGATTAATTTTAGTTGACTTAATTCCGGGAATTTTGAGGAATATTTGTTCATAACCTTTTCATGTAAGGAATTCGTCTCATCATTTATGAGTAAAACTATATTGGCAACACTGTCAGGTCTGATTCTACCAGTTTGTATTTCATTGGAGATTTTATCCAGCAATTTATTCATTGACACGACGTCAGTTATCAATAAAGAATTCCAATCAGGATATTCCGGTATCTCTTTTTCTTCTTCTTTGAATATTTTTTCAATGGTTGAAATTTTTGTTTCTTCTTTCGTTTCGTCAGAAATGTTCATTTCAGGATTTTCAACGTTAGGAATATCTTGGGGTTGAATTACTTCCGAAGATTCTTTCGGAAGATAAGACCAAATGATTACAAACAAGGCGATGAAGATTATACCACCAATCCACCATCCGGCATTTATTCTTTTTGAATTTACCTTTTCCTCAGATTGTTTCCATACTTCCAAAAGTTCGGGGATTGTCACTTCCGGAGAACCGGCCATTGCAACAACCTTTACCATTCTCTCTTTCAAACTCTCGGTATCTACATATTGCAGTAACTTTTCTATGATGTTTCTGACACACCGGATATCCATCTGCCTTTTGGTAAGGTTTTCTTCCTCTGAACCAAAGTTCAAAGGGGTGCCCGACGTTAAATCCTGACTTGCCGTGAAGGCCTTATCAAAGTCAATAAGCATCAGATTACGGGTGTCATTCGTAATCATGATGTTGTCTGTCTTGATGTCGCAGTGGATAACGTTACGAGCATGAAGGTAATCCATAACATCAAGCAACTGTCTTACCCATTTCTCAATGTTCCGGTTGCTGTGAAGACGAGGGTCGGAGTCTTGAATCATCTGATGTAAAGTCTTCCCATCTACAAATTCGGTTATAAGTGTGTCATCGGTGAATTTTATGTATTGTGGGATAGATGGATGGCGAATCGAAACCCCAAGCTCATATTCCTTTTGGAAAGCTTGACGATACCTTGAATTGAAGGCATATTCAGGTTTTAATTGTTTCACGAACACACGTCTGCTCTCAAACCTCGCTGAGAAAGCGTCACAAGTGGTTCCGGTAGTCTTTATCGGTTTCTTATCCACAAATACTTCCGAATTGGAGTTAATATTGCGTTCATCGTATCCGCTCGGCTGTAATATATCGTGCTTTTTTCCCATTATTTTACCGCTAAATTAGCACAAATTCTCTGTCTATTCTTCAGATTTTTAAAATGAACAAAGTGGACAGGAAAGTTCTTGGAGCTGATTTTATCGTTTTTTACCTTTGTCGGAAGAATTTTATAAATTCTTGCTGAGAACAGAAAATGCCTTATCTTTGTGATGTGGTAACACAGTTGATACCACAGACATAGTTAAAAGCGTTGCGGACGCATATCTCTTCGGTCGAGAATCTGGCAGTTCAATAACCAATGGAGAGATGTAGCACCTGCAGCGCCTCGGGTTTGTAATTCAATACCGGCTGTGATCGGTGTATTACTTACAGCGTAGGCTCTGCTCGTTGCTCGTCTTCATTGGTAGGCAAGCCAGAGCCTTCGACCGCAGGACGAGCATGAGGCACGACCCTGCGCTTTTCTTTTATTAACTCTCCGGTGAAAGGGGTCGGTCCGGAAAAAAATGATTTCCTATGAAGAAATTTTTATCTCTTTTACTATTATTGTATCTGGGGTTAGGGATACAAATGGAAGCAGGATTAACTGTGGGTTCCCAATTTTGTCCGAATAAATATGGATATGGTCTACGATATGAAGTAATTAGCGAAAATCCTGCACAGGTGAAAGTTTACGGTGCTTATATGTTTAATGAAACTATCATCGCAATACCAGAAACAGTAGATTATGAAGGAATTAAATATACTGTAACCGAAATAGGTGATAGTTTTTATAATCAACTTTATCATGGATTGTATAATATTAATAAAGATGAAATAACTTCAATAACTTTGCCAAATACTATAGTTTCTATTGGTAACAATGCTTTTTCGGATTTTTCCAGTGTCTCAAATATTAATCTTCCGGAATCCTTGTTAAACTTAGGAAGTGGAGCTTTTAGTTCCTGTAGCAGTTTAAATTCAATAAATATTCCTGCTTCCGTAACTTCTATAGGTGCTGGCTGTTTTGCAGATTGTTCTTCGTTACAATCTATAATTATTCCTAATGCCATCCAAGTTATAGAAGAGAATACATTTTATAGTTGTTCTTCTTTAACATCCGTAACTCTCCCTAAATTTTCAGTTACTATAAAGGAAGGTGCTTTTAGTAATTGCAGTTCATTATCTGAGATAATATTTCCAGAGAATGAAGTTATAATTGATACATTTGCTTTTTATGAAACTACTGGATTAAGGAATTTAGAGATTCATGCGAATAAATGTATAATAAGGAATGAAGCCATTATTTGGTGTTCCGGATTAACTACTATCGATATTTCAGGATCAGAAATATTCTTGGATACTTCTGCATTTGGTGGAGCGTCAAACTTAACATCATTCTCCATTGAAGGTTCAAAGATTATAATTGAAGGCCAAGCATTCAATCAATGCGAAAATTTAATTTCCCTTTCTATAAAAGGTACTGAAGCACAAATAAACAATGGAGCATTTAACGGTTGTCCATTACAAAGTGTTTATTTAGATTATCCTGAAATAATTGAATATTCGTTTAATGACCTAGAAACTCTAACTTCTTTGAATCTTGGAGAGAATGTTAAAAGTATTGGTGCTTATGCTTTTATGGGGTGTAAGAATTTAACTTCTATAGAAATACCTGAACAGGTTACTTACTTAGGTGTAAGTTCCTTTGCAGGATGTACAAACGTTAATAATCTCATTCTAGGTAATTCCTTACAACAAATAGATGCTCTTGCCTTCTCTTGGTGTGATAATTTGACCTCTCTAATTTTACCTGATAAAGTTTCTTTAATTAATAATGAAGCTTTTCGTGAATGTACAAGTTTGTCTTCAATTAGTTTCCCGGAATCATTAATAACCATAGGTTATGAAGCCTTCAGTGGGTGTTCAAGTTTATCTTCAATTAGTTTCCCGGAATCACTACTTACTATCGGTAACGGAGCTTTTAGGGAGTGTTCCGGTTTATCTTCGGTTACAATTCCTGGGGAGCAGACTTCCGTGGAATATGGAGCATTCGAGGGATGTACAAGTCTAGCTTCCTTTTCTATTATGGGTTCTGAAACAGTTATAAATGACCATGCTTTAAAGGGTTGTCCGATTGAAACTTTAAAAATTGGATGTCAGGAAATACCGAATGAATTATTCTCTGATTTTTCCACTTTAAAATCAGTGACATTCGGTGAATCTGTTAAAACAATTGGTGCAGGTTCCTTTTATAATTGTTCAATTAAATCTTTGGAATTACCATCTTCTGTTACCTCTATTGGTTACGGGGCTTTTGATTCTAATCCAATTTCTTTTCTTTCTCTACCTAAATCCTTAAAGTCAATAGGTAACGGAGCCTTTGATTCTTGTCCGATTCAAACTTTGGAAGTTAATACAGAATTAGAATCTTCTGATTTTATTTCACTCGACAACTTGATATCGGTAGTTTTCGGTAATGATATAACTACGATTCCAAGTTTCAGTGGAGCAAGTAAATTGGTTAACGTAACTTTACCTAAATATCTTCTTAATCTACCTGATTATGCTTTCAGTAACTGTGTTTCTCTGAAAACAATAGAACTCCCTGAAAGTCTTGAAACCATCGGGAAAAGTGCCTTCTCTAATACTGCTTTGTCCAATCTCAATTTACCCTCAGGAATAGAGATAATCAGTGATTATCTATTTACGGACTGTAAAAATATAGAATCTTTCCAGATACCTATTAACATAACTTCAATAGGAAACGGCGCTTTCTCCGGAACATCTCTTACAGAAATAAATTTTCCATCCTCTCTTAACACTATTGGTAACAACTCTTTTGCAAACACTAAGATAACTGAAATAACACTCCCGCAGACTCTTACTTCTATCGGTTACGGAGCTTTTACAGATTGTCCGGTTGAAACCCTTACCATCCTGACCAATGCTCCCGTCAATGGCGTTTTTTCATATGACCATCTTACGACTGCAATATTCGGGGAAGATGTAACTTCAATACCAAGTTTTAGTGGTGCTGCAAATCTCACAACCGTAACCTTACCCGAGACTTTAGAGAATATTCCTGAACTTGGATTCCTTAACTGCATTTCCTTACAGACTCTTCAACTTCCGGAATACTTATCTTCTATAGGAACAGGATGTTTCAGCGGTTGCACCTCTTTAAACACAATAAGACTACCGGAAAATGTAAAAAATATTCCTGCATATGCTTTTGTAAACTGTGAAAATCTTGAAAAAGTTTATTTTTCAGATAATATAGAGTCATTCGGGATGAACGCTTTTCAGAACTGTGGTAAACTTCGTTCATTAGTTATTCCTGAAGGTGTTAAGGAAATTCCTAACGGTATGTTGCAAGGTTGTGCTTCTATTAGTGAGATACTCATTCCTAATTCAGTTATATCAATTGGTGAAAATGCTTTCCAGGGTTGTTCATCACTTGTTAACGTTGATTTGGGTACAGGAATGTACTCTATTGGAGACTTTGCTTTTGCAGAGTGTAACAACATAACCAACATACACAGTATGGCTTTGAATCCCCCTTATGCTGAACAAAATACCTTCCCTATACCAGCCTATACAAGTGCTACTGTAACAGTGCGAGAACAGTCTCTTGCAACTTATAACAGAGAGAATCCTTGGTACAGATTCCAGAACTACCTTACGGTCAGCGGGGCTATATCTCTATCTCATTATAATGTTGATATGGCCGGTAATGAAGTATTCCAGCTAGGTGTTTATGGTTCCGAAAATAAAATACTCTGGACTTCTTCAAATCCTTCCGTAGCATATGTAAATGAATGCGGTCTTATTGTGGCTATGGGTATAACAGGTGCCACAGTGGTAACGGCTCATGTGGATGATGAAGAGATTAATTGTAATGTAACGGTTTCCTCTCCTTATCGTGACCCACAAGCTTATACTAGAGCCGGTGAAGAGGATGAAAATCAGCCTGTGGATATCATTATGGAAGGTGTCGGCGGTAACCCGCCTATGGTAAATGTAAGACTGGTACCTGTCGGTTCAAAGACTATCATTGACTGGTCTTCGTCTAATTCCGATGTGGCATCTGTAAATAATGGTCTTGTAACAGTTTACTCTGACGGTGACGTAGATTTCGGTGTGGAAACTGAAAACGGTCTTGAAGATTTTATTGTAGTTGACACCCAGGATATTGATCAATCAGGTATTGAAGAAATATTTGCCGATGGGGATTGGATGCAGCCAATGAATGTCTATGACCTCTCAGGACGTATCTTATATTTCAATGCAACTCTTGATCAGATCAAAAACCTCGACAAAGGTCTTTACATCATCAGAGGTAAGAAAGTTTTGATTAAATAATTTCTACCTGAATTAATTAAAAGGCATGGTGGGATTAATTTCCTTCCATGCTTATTATTTTTCTTACGTAAATAGCTGAATTCGAAATTTTTACTGGTAATATGCCAGTAGGAGAAAAAGGAAATCGCTATATAATGCTTATTAATAGCAAGATATAGCGATTTTCAGGTATCTCCATACGGAGTCGAACCGTAATCGTCGGAACCGGAATCCGATATTCTATCCATTGAACTATGGAGACTTTTTACTCTCCTTTTCTTAAAAAAAGAAAACAGGATTTATGTATGCAAATTTAAAGATTATTTCTTTTCTCACAAACTTTGTAAATAAAATGAGGAGCCTGTTAGCTCCTCATTTATCTTTACATATCTTGAATAAGATTCACTATATTCTTTATTTATTCCAGTCAGAAAAGCTGTATACTGACTCTATAGAATTCTCTACATTGTCCGGAAGAGCCGGGAAGAAGTCATATCCTGTCAATGCTTCAAGATCATCTATACTCATGGCATAAGAATCCATGCTGTCGGGTGCAAGAGCATTGGGATAAACAAAGGCTATGGCTCTCGGTTCTTTATTTTCCCTGTAATATAAGAAAGCCTTAAAGAAAGCACTGGGAACCCTCACCTGTGAAGCCCCTATCCTCTGTTGGTCGTCTTCTGAATAAATAGGGCCAGCTATAATCCAGATCGCTCCGTCACGTTTTGCCCAGCTTCTTTCCTTACTTTCCAAAGTTGCCCAAGCTTTTTCATTAATGTCTGCCTTTTGTGGACACATGTTAGCCATTACAAAACAATCTGCCATTGCCTGACTACTCCATTTCTGGTCGGCTGCAGGACACATATGGCCTCTTTGATAACCGGTTGTATTATAAGCATAATCTTTGGTAGGACATCCCTCAAGCGAAGAGTCGGTCCAGAAATCATAATCGTTTCTGTCTTCACTTCCATTAGTCTCAGTTGAAAGCAACTCCCATGCTACATAATTAGGTGTCTTATTGTCTTTGTTGAAATTAACTGTAAAGCCTGTATATTCCTTAACCTGCTGAGCCACTCCATCAGGAAGCTTTACATAAGAGAGTGGAAACTGATAATCACCGGGCACTGCATCATATTCAGTCTGGCTGCCTGAACCGGATTCTTCTCCCAAAGTTTCATAATCAGTCACTACAATATTAAAATATTTTGTAGTCGACCCTGATATGCCTGTGAAATATCCTGTTAACTTATAAGAAACACCATCTTTTAATTCAGCCTTCAAAGCATCTGTAGGATAGGAAACACTTCCTGCAGTCTCAGCTCCGGCTATCTCCACATTAATATAATTTCCACTGAATATCAGACTACCTTCTAACGTCACATAAGTGCTTAATACATATTCCGTGTCGGCTGCTGCAGCATCAACCATTGCTGCTGTATAATTTACCGGTTGTGGATAAGTGTATTCCTCTACTCCGGCTATGCTGATGGCCGCTGAAGAATCTAGCTGAAGACCGGTACCGAAATTGGCAACTTTACCTGATGCTTCAACTATTGTACCGATCGGGAAAGAATTCAGATCTATACTCTGATTATAAACATATATAGAACCGCCATTGTCTGTGATTACAAGGCCTCTGGCATTCACTGCTGTCACAACTGCAGTTGTTGTAAGTTCATCCCCTACTGTTAGATTCTTTATATTATCAGTTATTTCAGTCGTAATATCCGGGTTTTGCTCCCCTTCGTCTCCTTCATTTCCTTCATCACCTTCGTTACCCTCATCTCCTTCATTGCCTTCATCGCCGTTGTCTTCTCCGGCACCTCCGTTTACACTGTTGTCAAAATAAGGTTCATCATAATCCTTTACACAGGAGTTAAGAGATAGTAAAGATGTGCTTCCAAGCAAAACAAGCACAAGGAAAGAACTGATAAAATTAAATTTTGGAATTCGTATCATATATCATAAGAAATTTTTTCACTATAACAATAAACGCAAATATAATTAAAAAATTTTAGTACGATTAATATATGATAAAATTGATATTAAGAAATTTTAAGGTTATTTTGTTAAAATTGAACCAAGCTTTGGTGGATTGTAAAAAAAATTTAACTTTGCACTTTAGGAAAAACACGCATTTTATAATTGTTTCTGCTTTTAATCCGCTAATTTAATAATTACCAAATACATTTCAATTAAACAACCAGATTATGAAGAGATTGTTTCTCGTAGCCCTGGTAATACTCAGCATGGTAGGTCTGGCTGCTGCCCAGTCTAAGACTATGACTTGCCGGGGTCTTGTGATCGATGAATTAGGAGAGCCGGTTGTGGGAGCTACCGTACAGGTAGTCGGTTCCACTACTGCCACACCCACTGACATCGATGGTAAATTCTCACTCAAAGTTCCGGAAAATACCAAGGAACTTCAGATCAGCTATATCGGATACAAAACAGTAACTCTAAAAGCTGCTCCTGAAATGGGTGAAATAAAACTTCAACCGGACTCAAAGATGCTTCAAGACGTCGTAGTGACTTCTTCGATAGCTAAGACTCGTGAAACCCCTGTGGCGATTTCAGAAATCACAGCCCAGGATATAGAGGTGAAACTGGGCGATAAGGAGCTTCCGGAACTGCTCAACACTACTCCGGGTGTTTGGGCCACTCCGGAAGGTGGAGGCCATGGCGATGCTAAAATCAATATGCGTGGTTTCAAAGCTCCCAATGTAGCTGTACTTATTAATGGTATCCCTATGAACGACATGGAATGGGGAGGTGTTTACTGGTCAAACTTCGGACATTTGCCCAATGTCACATCAAATGTTCAGACTCAGAGAGGTCTTGGAGCTGCAATTATTTCCACTCCTTCAATCGGTGGTACAATTGCTTACACTACCAAAGGTCTTGATGCCAAGAAAGGCGGTTCTATTTGGTATGGTACCGGCAACGACGGACTTAATAACGTTGGAATGACTCTATCAACCGGTCTCATGAAAAACGGATGGGCCCTTACAGTGATGGGTGGCCGCAGATGGGCCAACGGTTATATACAAGGAACACAATACGATGAATGGAGCTGGTTTGTAAACGTTACTAAGAAATTGGGTGACAAAAACCAGATAGCACTTACAGCCTTTGGTGCTCCTCAATGGCACAACCAGCGCTCCAGTGCGAATCTTCTTATCAGTGAATGGCAGAACGTAGCTAATTATATGGGTAATGAATCAGCTTACCGATACAACCCCATTTTTGGTTATGACAACGAAGGACAACAACGCACTACAGCAAGAAATCAGTTCCATAAACCTATAATTTCATTAAACCATATCTGGCAGATTAACGAATATTCTTCGCTCTCAACTGCATTATATGTTTCTCTTGCCAATGGTTTCGGTTATTCCGGTCAAGGTCGTCCACTTGATGTAAATAGTCCGAACGGCACAAACTGGCGTACTGCTTGGTATGGAACAGATGGTTATGGTAAACTTAACTGGGAATACCACGGACTTACAACAAGGCGTCCTGACGGCACTTTTGACTATGGTTCAATTCAGGATATGAATGCTGCTTCAGCCACCGGTTCAAATATGGTGATGGCAGGTAGTAACAACAACCATCAATGGTATGGATTGATATCAACTTACAAAAACGAAATTTTGCCCAACCGCCTCACAATCACCGCAGGTATCGATATGAGGTATTATATCGGTCATCACTTCAACAAGATTATTGATCTTTATAGTGGTGAATATTTTATCGATGATTCCAGCCGTGGAGGTTCATCCATGATGAAAGAAAACAATTATTTAGCCGGCAACCCTGATTTTATCTATCAGAAACTTGGTGTAGGTGATATTGTTTATCGTAATTATTATGGTTTTGCAAACCAGGAAGGTATCTATGGTCAGGCTGAGGGAAAATATCTTGACGGTAGAATCACTACAATCATAGCCGGATCTTTAAATGTTACCACATATCAAAGAAAAGATAAATTCTATTATGATGCCGAACATGCTTGGTCGCCCAAGAAAACCTATCTGGGTGGTACTATTAAGGGAGGTATCAACTGGAATATCGACCGTCATAACAACATCTTTGCAAATGGTGGGTATATATCAAAAGCTCCATTCTTCTCAAACGGTGTCTTTGTTTCATCTGACGTGAGCAACGCAATGAACCCTAAATCTTTTAATGAAAAGATTGCTTCCGTTGAGGTGGGCTATAGCTATCATTCTCCTAAATTTACTATGACCTTAAACGGATATTACACCGTATGGATGGACCAGACGAACCGTAACACCCAACGTTCGGTTTATATCAGCAGAGGTGAAAATGCAGGCGAGCGTTACACAGTCAACCTTGAAAACGTTGCTGCTATCCATAAGGGTGCGGAAATGAACTTTACTTATCTTCCAACCAACTGGTTTGAATTAAACGGTATGATTTCATGGGGTGACTGGAAATGGGGAAATAATGTAATCGGTTACTTCTACAATAGCCAGGGCCAGCCTCTTGCCGACCTCGAGGGAAATGTGGCTTCAGAAATGTTCGGTCCCGATCATATCTGGGTTAGAGTGAAACAAAAAGGAGTGCATATCGGTGGTTCAGCTCAAACCACCGGAATGCTCGGTGTAACATTCCGTCCTTTCAAGGGATTCCGTATCGGTGCTGACTGGTTGCTCAACGCACGCAACTATTCCGATTATGCTCTCTCCGGAAGTGCTCTCAGTAGCAATGTAAATAGCACCATCACCGTGATGGAACCTTGGGAAATTCCATTTGGAAACGAACTTA
Organism: Muribaculaceae bacterium; assembly: GCA_022509185.1. Classification (GTDB taxonomy): domain Bacteria; phylum Bacteroidota; class Bacteroidia; order Bacteroidales; family Muribaculaceae; genus Lepagella. Next base: position 134,312 of record JAFLTS010000001.1, read on the forward strand.
ACCTTAACGTGAGCTATAACTTTAAAATCGGTGGAGTTAATGCTACGGTTTATGGAAACGTAAACAACCTTCTCAATAATTACTATATCAAAGATGCCAATACAAATTATAATGAGAGGGGTGCTTGGGATAATGCTTGGGTTTATTATTCATTCGGAAGAACCTTCACAGTTCGTTTAAAGATTAATTTCTAACCCTTCACCAATAATAAGGATTCAATATGAAATTTAAATATATAAAATCATTGGCCCTGGTTTGTGGAGCTGTTGCAATTACAAGCTGCACTGAAAATTCCTGGAACAATACTTTTTTAGACGATTTCGAATCCGGACCCGCTTATTCGGCTCCGGTCACCGTTGAATATCTGTTCACCAAGGATGATTACAACACGCTTGGGGGAATGCTCTATAATATGTCTCAAACCGACGAGGAAAAGGCCGCTGCAAACAGCATAAGGAATAACTTGTTTTTCGATGAATCAAGTCCATATCCTGCCGAAACAGCAATCCCCTATTTCCTTAATAATGAGCAATCAAATTTTTACATCTATAATAACGGATCTAAGGTACAGATAGCAGTGGCTGTAGCTCAAGGAGTTCCCGAAGAACTTACAGCTATCACCAAGGCTCCTCGTGTGTTTTTTAACTCACCTACTTCCGAGAGCCAGGCTGTTAATGCTCTAAACACTCTTTATCCGGCAGCTGCTGAAGGTGATTATGCTATAATTTCCTATGAAAATGCAGCTGCTTACACTGTTCCGGCTAAAACATCTAATCAGAAATTGACTTACACCCGTACCTCTTCCTCAAGAGCGGATGAAGTATGGACTGTTTCAGAAGCTTTGGCTCAATTGGCAGGGGGATATACGGGACCCGGCACTGTTAAAGGTGTGATAACTAATGTTAAAAGTTTTAATGCCTCTTATGGTGAAATTGACTATTATATTGCAGACCAACCTGGAGGAGAGGAACTTTATGTCTATGGTGGATTAGGACTTAATGGAGAAAAATTTACTTCGTTAGACGACCTATCTACGGGAGTTACAGTGGTGGTATCAGGCGACTTGAAAACTTATAACGGTACTCCTGAATTCAATTATGGTAGCAAAATCCTCAGTATGGATGGTAATGGAAACGGTGGAAATGGAGGAGCCGGAGGTGGTGATGATAACACTGGTGATGATGAACCGGGTAATGACAATCCGTCAACCGGAGAACTTACAGACAATATCAAGAATCTGGCCGTGGGTAGCAGTCTCACAGCTACTGCAGTGGTTACCGCACAGACTTCAAGAGGAGTGATACTTACCGATAACGGAGGATCTATCCTTTATTATAACACGGGTATTGATCTTAGTAAATATCCTATCGGTACAGTTGTTAAAGTGTCTGGTGAAGTAAGCGCTTACAATCAAGGTCTTCAACTTACTGATCAGGCTGTAATAACCGTAGACGGAACAATGTCTTACACCTATCCTACGCCTGTTGATTATACGGGTGCTATGGTTGATGAAGCTTGCGCTACATCCGGAGATTTCCTGGCCAAGTATATATCGGTTAAAGGAAAAGTGGTTTACTCTGGATCTTATATTAATGTAGAGATTAGCGGGGCAACTGCTCAAGGTAGTGTTTATTACGCTACAGATGCAATCAAGGCTAAACTGACTGACGGTTTGACTTATAATCTCAAGGGATACTTTATGGCCGTGAGTGGCACAGGAACTAAATATTTCAACATCATTGTGACAGATGCCGAACAAACCACTGCTGATTTCAACGAAGAAAACGGTGTAAACATCATTTATGTTTATCAGGATGGTAAATGGGCGCCTGCAAAGAATGCTACAACAGTTGAGACTTCTGCTTATGCAGAAATGGGATTTGATGTAAATAAGCTCAGTGAGCCCGCTAAATACCTTCCTAATTATATGAAACAGGCATTCCCGTATGCTTTGCCAAACACCGAAATGTTTGTGGCATATAATTTTGGTGCAGGAAGAAGTTGCAGCCTGTTGCTTTTTGATGGAAATAACTGGACTGTAAACGACAATTACTTGGAAAACAAAGTTGGTGAATTCGTAAAAAACAACGGCACTTATACTTTCAGAAAATGGATTGGTGAGGAAGTCTTCCTGTTGTATAACCAGCCCCAGATTGCTATGAACTGTGGATACCTGATCGTGTATGGCAATATCTGCGCTAATCCGGTTCCGGAAAGTAATTCATATGGCTACCTTGAAATTACTGACGTTGAAATTGATACCGACTCCAATTCCATAATTATGCCTAACGGTGATAATACCTTTATGTTCATGACTTCAGCTGAATATAACGGTAATACTTACTATACTCCGGAAGGCACATTTGTGATTCTGGACTCAAACGGCAGATATATGTATTGCAAGGAATCATACAATAACTTCAATGTAAGAGCTGATAATCCTTATATTGAGAATGACGGTTCGATTTCCGATCAATATCTGTTTACAGCAACATTGAATGAAGACGGAACCTGGACAATTAAGAATGTTCATGATTATAACGGAACTCCTGTTGACCGAGTGATCTGCTACTCTGAAAGCGCAACTTATAAGGACTTTGCTGCATATGCAGAAGCTGACCTTGAAACAAGAGGTGCTAAGTTACCGGTACTTTATATTTCAGAAGAAACAATGCCGGATACAAACGGTGCTTCAGCTGAATAATAAGGAAAAATAATACAAGAAGGTGTGCCGTAAATCCGACACACCTTCTGATTTTAATTTATCATAAATTAAGGAAAATAACGAGGTTTCGGCTTCTTATATTTCTTAAAAAAAGGTATATTTGCAATCAAACATAATCTAACCAAATTTTTAATCACATGAAAAAATTTTTACTAACCTTAGCGACTTTGTTCGGGCTTGGAATGACAGCTTCAGCAGGTATAGCTAATTTCACATTCAGTGAAAATGGTTATGAAAATTCTGAGGACGTAACGGAAGTAGTCTCAGCACCAATAACCATTAATTTCGACCAAGGTGATGGCCTTAATGCTCCTAAATATTACACTTCAGGAACTGCCATTCGCGCTTATTATGGTAACACTATCACAGTGACTTCAAGCTCCGAGGTTATTACTCAAATTGTAATTAACTTTGGAAGCGGTGATGGTAATAATATAATTACAGCAAATACTGGATCCTATGAAAATGGCATCTGGTCAGGTGAAGCTTCTACCGTAACATTTAATATTGGTTTGAATCTTGACGATAAGACAAGTGGAAACCGAAGATTAGCCGGTTTTGAAGTTACTTATGGTGAAACAGCAACTCCTCCGGTAGTAACTCCGAAACCAGAAGTACCCACGGGTGTTATTACAGTAGCTCAAGCTCTTCAATATCTTAATGATGGAGGTGAGGCTGCTACTGTGCAAGTGAAGGGTTATATTACAAAAGTAACATCATTTAATTCAAAATATTATTCTATAACTTATTATATAGGTGACACAGCCGATGCTCCTGATGCAGAAACTCTGCAAGTATACAGTGGCAAAGGTTTAAATGGAGCAGATTTCTCTTCTCAAGATGATTTAGCCGTTGGTGCTTTAGTAACTGTTGAAGGTTCCCTTTTCTTATATAATGGAAACACTCCAGAAATTAATCAGAATAGCAAAATTCTAAGCTATCTGGGTCCTAATGGTGAAACTGAACCGGGATCGCCTGAAGTTGATACTCCACAATTTACAGTAGCCGAAGCTATCGCTTGGCTTGAAGCAGGAAACGAGGGTAAAGCAACTGTTACCGGTTATGTTACAAGTATTGATGAAATAGACACTGGTTCATATGGTAATGCAACTTATTATCTTGGTGATGCCGTAGATGCCACTACTACTCTTGAAGTATATAGAGGTTATGGTCTTGATGGCGCTAAGTTCACAGACGAAAATCAACTTTTAGTAGGTGCTTTTGTTAAGGTTTCAGGTAATTTAATTACGTTCACAGACGGTACCTTGGAATTTACTTCCGGAAGCAAGATTCTTGAATATACTGCTCCTGCCGGTGGCGAAAATCCTCCAACTGAAGAACAACCTACCACACCTCCTACTCCTGAAGATGGACAACCTGTAACTTTCGATTTCACTCAATTCACTTATGGTATTGAAGGCCAGGTAGCGGGTGAAAATAATGATAACTTTATAACTACCATCCCGGCTGTTATGACTTATGGTGACGTTACCATAACTCTTAATGCCACAAATGAAGAAGGTAATAAATGGCGTTTCTGGAATGATGGTCTCCGTGCTTATACAGCCGGCGCACCTTATTTCACAGTTGCTACTACAAACAATGAAAACATTACTGCCATTACATGGACTCTGAAAAATTCCAACATTTATATCACAGAACAAGGTTCTACAACTCCTATCACTGTTTGGACTGGTGATGCGGCTTCAGTTACTTTAGTACCCGTTAATACAGAAAATAACAATGCAATAGTTTCTATTACCGTTTATTATGGTGATATGATTTATACTCCGGAACCGGAACCTGAAACTCCGGAATTTACGGTGGCTGAAGCACTCGAATATCTTGCAGACGGAAACTCTGGCACTGCTATCGTTTCAGGTATTGTAAGTCAGGTAACTAACTTTAATTCTAACTATGGTTCAATTACCTATTATATCGTAGACGACCTTGAAGATGAAGATGCTCTGCAGATTTATGGCGGTTTAGGGCTTGATGGCGCTAAATTCACAGCTCTTACCGATCTCCCGGTTGGTTCTAAAGTTCAGGTTAAAGGCTCTTTGAAGAATTATACCAATTCAGCAGGTGAAACTAATCCGGAAATGGATCTTAACAGTGTAATCCTCACACTTGTATTCCCGGATGACTATGTAGAACCTGAAATTCCGGCTGCTCCGGAAGGTGTGCTTTCAGTAAAAGAGGCTGTCGAAGACTATATCATGAAAGGGTACACCGGAAATGCAATAGTTAAAGGCGTAATTTCTAAAGTTACCAATTTCTATGAAAACTATGGCCAGATCGACTATTACATCACTGATGCCAATGGAACAGTGGAAATGATGGTTTATCAAGGATTAGGATTGAACGGTGATAAATTTACATCTCTCGATAACCTTGAAGTAGGTGCTGAAGTTGAAATTGAAGGTAACATTAAACTATATAACGCAACTCCCGAGTTTGACAGAAACAGCAAGATCTTGAAATACACTGCCCCAACTACTGGTGGTGAAGGTGAAGGTGGCGAAGGCGGCGAAGGAGAAGGCGGCGGCACTACCGGCATTAACTCTATCAATGCTGACCTTTCAAATGCTCAAATCTTCACTCTCCAAGGTGTACGTGTTAACAATCCTGCCAAGGGTGGTATCTATATTATCCGCCAAGGAGACAAGACTTATAAAATGGTAATCCGTTAATCCCTTTTATAATCTAATAATACGGAGGGTGTGAAAATTCACACCCTCTTTCTTTATTTATCCTAATTTGGATTTTGATTATTTCCAAAGACAAAGAAAATAACGTAAATTTGCATCAGAATAACCAATTAATTTAATATGCTTATGAAAAAACTTTTACTCTCAATCGCCACTCTGGCACTCGGATTCACAGCTTACGCCGGTGAAGTTACTTTCGACTTCACAGCTGAAAATGCTGCTCAAACATATGGGTTCCCTCCTTATAGTGTAAATGAAGCCACGGGTGAAGGCCAGGCTGATTATATCACAGTACCCAAAGAAATCACTTCAGGTCCGGTTGTTATCATTCTTGAAGGAAAGGAAACTACTGACAATTCAGGTGCGTGGCGTATCTGGAATGATGGTCTTCGTCAATATAAATCTCAAAACGCTCAGTTTACTGTAACTACAAATAATGGTGAAAAAATTACAGGTGTTACATGGACTGTAAGCTCAAACGACGTTTCTTTCGCCGAAGAAGGTACTGAAGAAAATATTACCGCTTGGACCGGAGAATCTGAAGGCGTTACTTTCGTTTCTACTTCTACTAAAAATAATGGAGTGAAAACTATTACCGTTACCTACGGTGACACCTCTCTTGAAATTCCTACTCTTCCCGAACCATCTGCAGATGTTATCGACGTAGCTGAAGCTCTCGAACTCATAGAAGCCGGATATACCGGTGAGGCAACTGTCGAAGGAGTTATTATTGAGATTACTGAGGTGGAAACCGCTCAATACGGAAACGCAACTTACACAATTGCTGATAACGCTACTGATACCGAAGGCCTTAAAATCTTCAGAGGATACTGGCTTGGTGGTGCTAAATTCACTTCTGAAGATCAGTTGGAAGTTGGTGCTGAAGTTATCGTGAAAGGTTCTCTCATGAACTATCAGAACACTACCCCGGAAATGGCACAAGGTAACGTGATCCTTTCTTATAATGGTGAAACAGCTCAGGAACCAGAACCTGTTGAAGGTATAATTTACAACGAACCTTTCTCAACAGGGTTAGGTGAATTCACTATAGTAGACGATGAACTCCCTGAAGCACTTACTTATGTTTGGTCTTTCGACTCACAATATGGTGCTAAAGCATCAGCTTATGCCAACAGCATGTGCTATGCAGCTGAAGCTTGGTTAGTTTCTCCCGCTATTGATCTAGAAGGTTATTCAAACGTAACTTTGAGCTTATCACACGCTATTAATAAAGCCAACGGTGAGCCCGTTACTGATTTCTGCAATGTTTATGTTGGAGAGGCAGGAACTGAGCCTTCAACCGAATGGACCAACATCTCTTCTGAAATAGAATGGCCGGCCGGTGATAATTGGACTTTCGTAGATGTAGAAGGTGTTTCTTTAGCTGCTTTCGAAGGTAAGAAAATCCAGGTTGGTTTCCTTTATTCTTCAACAGCAGAAGTGGCCCCAACATGGGAAATAAAGAATTTCCTTGTTGCCGGTGATGCTGACAATGGTGCAGTTGAAGGTATTGATGCTGACATCAATGCTCCGGTTTACTTCTACAATCTCCAGGGTATGAAAGTTAACAATCCTGAAAATGGAATCTTTATCCGTCGCCAGGGTAGCAAGACTACAAAAGTGATTATCCGTTAATCCGAATATTCAAAAATTATAAAAAACCAGGAGCGGCTTTATGGCCGCTCCTTTTCGTTTACCGTTAAGTGATCTTATCAGAAACCGAAATAGGCATTGATGGCTGCCAGCAATTGGTCACGATCCTGGAAACCGATTATAGTATCCTGAATCTGTCCGTCTTTATTCAGAAAGACCATCATAGGAATGCTTTGAACTCCATAAGCCTGTGATAATTCAGGATTTTCATCCACATCTATTGTTACAAATGAAATCCTCCCTCTGAAGTCTTCCGCCAATTTTTCAAATATTGGCTTCAACTGACGGCATGGCGGGCACCAGGTGGCAGAGAAATCCACTATCATCGGCTTTCCGTCTGTAGGTATGATCCTCCCCTCCTCTATCTTGTAACGAGGAATTTCTACTACCTCATTAGGTGTCATTTCCACTCTTTCCACATCAGGAATGGCTTCCTTTTCCTTATTCTCTCCTTTACATGAAAAACACAAACCGGAAACAAGCACCAATGCGCATAAAACCACTTTTTTCATATCTTGCGTCTTTTAATTAATATTCTGTCTTGAATAATGAACTTAAGATTTATATATTTTAAGAATTCCCTATGTTATAATATGATAACAAAAAATGAGCCGGGAAGTTAATCCCGGCCCATAATTTTATTTAATTTAAATTCTTTACTCTTTGTTCTAAATCCTATATCTTAATTTATATCCTTGTCATGTTCAAGAAGAAGTGTCATCGACGGACGGTCGCAAATCTCTGCAGGACCGAAATACTGAATCGGACCGGGATATTGATACAAGGTATTGAGTGCCAAGGTTTCCCTCATTGATGCAAACTTGAGATAAGGTTTGCCGTTAAGGTTTACCAACGCCTTTTGTATCACAGGTTTCATGTGGCCATGACGTTTTTCCATATTCATAAGCATAGTGATTGGAATTCCTCCTGCTATCCAGTCTTCGCTCTTCTCAGTAAGATTTCTCACTGAACTCATATATCCTGTGAGTCCGGCATTTATCAGCATAGCTGCATTGAATCCAAGAGCATAAGTATAATCTGCGTCAAAATTGGTAGGATCAGCGCATCGGCCTTCGTATCCGAAGAAGTGATGCTGGGCGTTAAACTTACCTGAGTATTCTCCTGACTCCTTCATTTCGTCAAGTCTCTTGGCTACCATTTCACTCAGAAGACTTTCTGTCTCGATAAGTGATACCTGAACATTACCATGACTGTCACGGTCAAGACTCAGTTGGAGGGCGATATGCTTCGGAAGAGATTTATAAAGGTCGGCATTAACCGGTGTAAGGTATGAATGGATCTTACGTAGTTTGTCCATTTCATCTAGTCCCTCCATTTCTGAAGAATGTTCAGCAAGTACATCGTTAAGCTCCGAAATTAAAGCCTTCATTGAAGGAATAAATTCTATAAGGCCTTCAGGAACAAGCACTGTACCGAAATTCCATCCCAATTTAGCCCTCTCGGTAATTACATAACAAAGGTAGCTTACGATATTATCCAGTGTCATTCTCTTGGCAAGCACCTCTTCAGATATCAGACATACATTGGGTTGTGTCTCCAAAGCACATTCGAGAGCTATATGAGATGCGCTGCGGCCCATCAGTTTGATAAAGTGATAATATTTCTTGGCTGAGTTACAGTCTCTCTGGATATTACCAATTACTTCACTGTAAACCTTGCATGCGGTATCGAAACCGAATGATGTTTCAATCCATTTATTTTTCAGGTCTCCGTCTATAGTCTTGGGAACTCCTATCACTTGCACACCGGCTCCGATATTCTGATAATATTCAGCCAAGACCGCTGCATTTGTATTCGAATCGTCTCCACCTATAATAACTAATGCCTTGATATTAAGTTCTTTCAAGATCTTCAGACCCCGTTCAAACTGTTCCGGAGTTTCGAGTTTTGTACGTCCCGAACCAATGATATCAAAACCACCTGTATTACGGTATTCTTTTATATATCCTGCAGTAAGTTCCATATACTGATGGTTTATGAAACCTGAAGGACCCATCAGGAAGCCATAAAGACGATTCTCTTTATTAAGACGTTTCAAACCGTCGAAAATACCACTTACAACATTATGACCACCGGGTGCCTGTCCTCCTGAGAGTATGATTCCTACGTTAAACGGTTCTTCCACATGTTCAGGTTCTTCAGATGATTCAAACTGAACTATCGGCAAACCGTAAGTATGAGGGAAAAGTTTCTTTATTTCCTCCTGGTCTGCCACTGATTCTGTGGCCTCACCTATTCTTACTTTTACAGGACCTTGCAAGGCTTTCGGAAGCTTTGGCTGATATTCCGACCTTACTCTCTGAAGGGCACTCTTTTTCATCTGTTTTTATTGATTTTTAGCGGTTGTATTTATTTGCAAAAATAATTATTTAAAGGCAAAAAATCAAGAAGCTGCTTCATTTACAGCAATCTTGTTTTCTCTCTTTTTCTTGTTCTTTTTCATAAGTTCTATGCTTTCTTTCAGCCAGCCCGGAATTATAGTGGCTCCTATTCCTAAGTAAACATAGTAAGAGATTATTCGCCAGAATATCGCCATGATCAATGCCATTCCTACCGAGGGTACAAGGTCGCCATAATAATTGGAGAATATCCATTCGCTGAATCCGGATCCTCCCGGTGTCGGGCTTACCATCAGAACAACCCATATTACAAACTGACGTGCAAGGATCACCCACTGCCATCTGTCATCAACAGGAAGAAAACCAAGAAACAAAGCATTTACAACAAGATATCGGGAAGTCCAGGAGACTGCGGTTCCTCCAAACACTTCAAGCCAAAATATAAACGGTTTCTTCTTCAATTCCTTTGAGGTTGCAACCATATTAAACCCCAGGGTGGCAATGTCCTTGCTCCATTTTTTTAGCCATTTCCATTTCGATACCTTCTCCAGAAGTCTGCTGATCCATTCCGGTTTCCAGATTATTCCACAAAACAATAGAAATGTCCATAAAGTGATAATGCCATATACAATCCAGAAGGTGTACTTTATACCATGGGAAAAAGCACCGGCATCTGAGGAAAAAATATATTTGGCAGGCGTGAGGCATACCACAAGCGGACAGGAAATCACAAAGAAAAGCTCATCTAGGAAAAGCGTTGTGATCATTAGCGTGGTGGCCCTCCCGATTTCAATCCCCTGCGTGTTTAGAAAAACCATTCCCATTGAACTGCCCCCTACTGCTGAGGGAGTTACACAGGAGGTGAATTCACACAGAAAGTCTACTTTGTATGCTTTGCCCCAACTCAGCTGTCGGTTCGTTAGGGCCCTGAAACGCCATGTTAGTCCGAAATCACGACCCCACATAAAGACAAAGCCTAACAATATGCAAAGCCAGGTACGCCAGGTAAAATGTATCTCATGCCAAACATCTGAAAGATTATCTTTTCGCGACTCATGCCAGAACATAAGCACAACTACCGTAAGACCGATGAATACGGGGAGCAATATCTTCCAAAGAGAAAAAAATTTTTTCTCTTCGTTTTTTATTTCTAATGCAGTTGTAGGTTCGTCCATTTCCGAAAGCAGGTTCCTTTCTCTTTATCTTGACCTGCTGTATGTCTTTATAGCTGTGTTATATCTGTCAAGCACTTCATCCACTATATCTTCCCAACTTCTCACCAGGGAATTTCGGGCCCGGATTCCGGTGTCCGTCAATTTTTCCCTTTCTTTGTCTAAAAGTCTTATCAGTGAGGCAATTTCTCGCTTGTTATCATTCACTAAGTAACCGTTTATTTCATCTGCAATTACTTCCGATGCGGTCGAACCCTTCAAAAGGAGTGATGGTGTGCCCATTGCAGCAGCTTCCCTCACGACTAAGGGCGCGTTATCATACAGTGAGGGGAAAAAGAAAAGATCACTTGCCGCATAAAAGTCACTCAGTTTTGCCCTGTCTGTGATAAGACCATTAAATTTTATTATCGGATTTAGACCTTTTTCCTCTATAATTTTCTCCATTTCCTGCATGGCATACCCATGTCCTATGAAATCCATTCGGATATTTCCTGCCGGTTTCAGCTCTTCAAGAGTATCAATAATCAGTTTTAGACCCTTTTCCCATATATGCTGACCTACAAAAAGTAAATGAAATTCATCTTCTTTAAATCCCAGTCTTTTCTTTGCTTTCAGTTTATAGCTCTTTACATCTTCTTGTATAAGAGATGCGAAATCATTCCCGTTTTCTACTACTGTTAGATGACCTTTATACCCATATTTCCTAACTGTTTCCTCCACTTGAGGTTGCGGTATCCACACCTCGTCGCAGGCATTGAAAAAATTTAGGATACGCTTCATGATAATGGGCACACAGAAAGGAAAATGACGGAATGAATGTTGGAGATCCGATTTGTATTTGGAATGGAACGTGCCTATTAAAGGAATTCCTTGATGTTTCTTAACGTACACTGCAAGCCTTCCCGATGAAAACGGACAATGGGCATGTACAATCTTGAAGTCCGTATTTCTAAGTCTTCGCCAGATATAAGGATCTAATTTCGGATATCCGTAGCGGTAAGGTTGCCGGTTTTGTATAGGTAAGGATAAAAACCTCATCACATGATATGGTGAGGGTACTATCTCCGGATTCCATGGAGTTACAATGCATGGTGTATTACCCCGGTGTGATATCCAACGGGCATAATTTTCCACCGTCAGCGTCACTCCGTCTATGATGGGAGGGAAGCTGTCGTTAAAAAGGCCGTAGAGCCCTTTGTCTTTCGGGTAGTCTTTAGAAAACCACATTTCCACCTTATGCAAAATTAAGCCATTTCAGAGTTTTAACCAAAATTAATTTTTATATGCGCCCTTTTTACCTTATATTTGCACTTGAGGCTTTATATCTGCCTCAGTCTCCCTTCTCGATTTATTGTTCCGGACTTTTCCGGAGTGAAGTTCATTGAAGCATCATGACAGCCAAGTGGAACTATCAGCCTCTGTCTCCTCAGCAAAAGGAGAAAGCAGAAGCCATGCTGAGTCAGTGTGGCGACGATCCCACTGTGGCTGAACTTCTCATTAGACGTGGAGTTGAAACCGGTGAAGAGGCTGCTTCTTTTTTCTCACCTTCAATTTCTGATCTTCATGACCCTTTCCTGCTCCAGGATATGGATAAAGCTGTCAACCGCCTAAACAAGGCTATGGGAGCTAAGGAAAGAATAATGGTCTATGGAGATTATGATGTGGATGGTACTACTGCCGTTGCCCTCGTTTACAAATATCTTCAGAACTATTACAGTAACATCGAATATTATATTCCCACACGTTATGAAGAAGGGTATGGAATTTCGATGAAAAGTATAGATTATGCGGCTGAAAACGATGTCAAGCTCGTGATTGTGCTCGACTGTGGCATTAAGGCAATCCAGGAAATAGAATATGCTAAGGAGAAAGGTATAGATTTCATAATTTGCGACCATCATATGCCTGATGAAACAGTGCCTGATGCTGTGGCTATCCTTAATCCTAAAATGCCGGGGTCAAAATATCCCTGCACCCACCTATCAGGTTGTGCTGTCGGATTTAAGTTCATGCAGGCATTTGCTCAAAGCAACGGCCTTTCAAATCATAACGAACTCGAATCTTTGCTCGACCTCGTGGCTGTGAGCATTGCTGCTGATATCGTGCCTATCACCGGAGAAACCAGGGTAATGGCATATCATGGACTTAAAAGATTGAATTCTAATCCCAATCTCGGCCTTAGAAGTATTATACGCCTTTGTAAGCTCACTAATAAGGATATCACAATCAGTGATGTCATTTTCAAAATCGGACCCCGTATCAATGCTTCAGGAAGAATGCAGAGCGGTATAGAAGCTGTAGATTTACTGGTATGCCGGGATTTGCACGATGCTTACGAGAAAGGAAAGGATATCGATCAATATAACCGAGACCGTAAGGAACTTGACAAGAAGATCACAGAGGAAGCCAACGATATTATCACAAAAAACGTGAATATAGTGCAAGGCAAGAAATCCATTGTGATTTACAATAAAGACTGGCATAAGGGTATTATAGGTATCGTGGCTTCAAGGCTTACAGAGCTTTATTATAAACCTGCTGTAGTGCTTACTTGTTCAAACGGCCTTGCAACTGGTTCCTCCAGATCAGTACAAGGCTTTGACATATACTCCGCAATAAATTCAATGCGTGATCTGCTCCAGAATTTCGGGGGACACCCTTATGCAGTAGGACTTTCTCTTAAAGAGGAAAATATTCCCGAATTCCGCAGAAGATTCGAAGAATATGTTTCCGAACACATCAAGCCTAATCAGCTGCAGCCGATGACGGAAATTGACGCCGTGATAGAGTTCGCCGATATTACTCCTACTCTTATCTCCTCGCTAAAAAAATTTAATCCTTTCGGCCCGGGAAACCAGAATCCTATTTTCTGTACGAAAAACGTTTTCGACTTCGGTACAAGCCGTCTCGTAGGCAAGAACCTGGAGCACATTAAACTTGAACTCGAAGACAATAGCACAAGCCGTGTCTTGAACGCCATAGCCTTTAATATGGCTCCATATTTCGAACATATTCATTCTCATAAGCCGATAGATATCTGCTATACTATTCAGCAGACACGTCAAGGCGACAGTCATGATTCGATACAACTCATGATAAGGGATATTCGTCCCTCCCAACAATGATGGCTGAGAAGCCTGTATATGTCTCCCGATTCTCCCGACATACATGATATTCTAAAGAAACACTGGGGTTATGAGAACTTCCGACCTTTGCAGGAAGATATCATAAATTCAGTGCTGATGGGGAAAGACACCCTGGGTCTTATGCCTACCGGAGGTGGAAAGTCTATAACCTTCCAGGTTCCGGGTCTTATGTTTGATTCCGGTATCACTATTGTAGTAACACCTCTGATTTCCTTGATGAAGGATCAGGTTGACAATCTGAAAAAACATCACATAAAGGCAGCGGCCCTTTATTCAGGAATGTCGGCTAAAGAAAACCGGATAGCTTGGGAAAAAATTGTGAACGGCAACGCAAGGTTTCTTTATATTTCTCCCGAAAAGTTACAAAATGAACGTTTCCTTCTTGAACTCCGCAATCTGAAATTGAATTTTATCACTGTAGATGAGGCTCATTGTATTTCTCAATGGGGATATGATTTCCGTCCCTCTTATCTTAATATAAAAAAATTAAGAAGAATTAAACCGGATGTCCCGGTTTTGGCTTTGACGGCGACAGCTCCCCCTCAAGTGGTAAACGACATTATGGCTCAGTTGGAATTCAAGGAGAAAAGAGTCTTTAAAAAAAGTTTTTCCAGAGAAAACATCAGTTATCTTGTCAGAGAATCTGACACGAAGATACATGATGTACTCCATATCCTTTCCCGCACTTCCGGAAGTGCCATCGTTTACGTTAGAAGCAGAAAAAAAACAAAAGAAATTTCGGAATTCCTGTCCGGCTCCGGAATCTCTGCTACTTTCTATCACGCCGGACTTGATGTGCAGTTAAAGGGAGAAAGGCAAAACCTCTGGAAAAATGGAGATATCAGGGTGATGGTGGCCACTAATGCTTTCGGAATGGGTATTGATAAACCTGATGTCCGTGTTGTGATTCATTATGACATACCTCCTACTCTTGAAGAATATTATCAGGAAGCCGGAAGAGCCGGAAGAGATGGTGAGCCTTCTTATGCGGTATTATTGACATCAAAGACTGATAAAGGAACTCTGCATCGAAGAGTTACCGAAACTTTCCCTGAAAGAGAAACAGTAAAAGAAACTTATGTTCAGATTTGCAATTTTCTCCATATTTCAGTTGGTGAAGGTTATGAAAATGTTAAGGAGTTCGACATTACTAAATTCACATCTCTTTTCCAACGTCAGGAAAAACAGTGCAGGAATTCCTTGAGATTACTTTCTCAAGCCGGATATATGCAGCTGATAGAAGATATTGACAAACGTTCACGGCTCAAGATACTTTGTGAAAGAGAAGAATTATATAATGTACATTTCAGTAACTCTAAAACCGAGGAAGTGCTGAAAATGGCATTAAGGCTTTATACAGGTTTATTTGCCGATTATGTGTTTATCCGCGAGTCGGAGATTGCATATCATCTTAAATTGAATGAAAATGATGTATATGAGGCATTGCTCGAGTTAGGGAAAATGAAAATTACAAGCTATATACCTCGCTCAGGACTTCCTCTGATTTATTTCCCGACCGCACGTGAGGAGAAATCCTCTCTGATTATCGGGAAAAACATTTACGAAGAACGTAAAAAAATTATGGAAAACCGCACTGATGCGGTAATAGATTATTCATTCAATTCCAGAGACTGCCGGGTGAAGAGAATGTTGGCTTATTTCGGAGAAATTAATTCCTCCCCTTGCAGAAAATGTGATGTATGCCGGAATAAGGCAAAGGCAGGTTCACAGGGTTCAGAAACCCAAAACCTAATTTCTCGAATTATGAATTACCTTGAAGAGCACCCTGAAGGAGTAAGATTTATTACCATGGCTGCTAATTGTGGGCCTGACAAAAAAGACCTGGCGGCTTCTCTTTCTTTTCTTTGTAATGAAGGATACGTGAAATGTCGTGATAATCTTTATTTCTTGAATTGAATATTGAATATGTTTCTGTTGAAAAAAATTCATACCTTTTTCCTCCTCATGGGATCTCTTTTTTTCTCAGTGGGAATGTTTTCTTGTGGCAAAGGTCATGACTCAATGAATAATCATGGCAATGATATCGATACTCTGAAAGTTGTGACTCTTTATGGTCCTACTTCCTATTTCAATTATCGTGGAGAAGAGATGGGAATTGACTATGAGAATGTTAGAAGATTTGCGGAAGATGAGGGGATGATATTGGAGATACATACCGTTAACAATATTCAGGAATTAATCTCGGCATTAAGGCTCGGAGAAGCTCATCTTGCAGCTTATCCGGTGCCTTCAATATCAGAATACAATACCGAAATTATACACAGCGGACATAAAGAGATCAGCAATCAGGTTCTTGTGCAAAGAAAAACATCAGAAAAAATAAAAGATGTAACGGAATTGATTGATAAGACAGTGACAGTAGAAAAAGATTCTAAATATTTCTACCGTCTGATAAATCTTGATGAAGAATTAGGTGGAGGGATAAATATCGTAACTTTATATAACGATACCATCACAGCGGAAGACTTACTACAAATGGTAAATAAAGGTGAATTGGATTATACCGTGATAGATTCTCAACTTGCCGGAATATATAAGGGAGCGTTCCCGACTCTTGATTTTTCTCTTCCCCTAAGTGCCGACCAGGCTGCCTCCTGGGCTGTGGCACCGGGACTCGACAGTCTGGCGGCTAAAATAGACAGATGGGAAAACAGAACTCACTTTCCCGATTTCGCCAAAGAAATCTATAAAAGATATTACGACCGGACTTTGACAGAAGAATTTGACTACAATCTGACATATTTTAAGAATCTTAATTTGAAAAAAGGGAAAAAAGTGTCAAATTACGATGCTATTTTCAGGAAATATGCCAATACTGCCGGTTTTGACTGGGAACTTTTAGCAGCTATAGCTTTCTGTGAGTCAAGATATGACCCCTCCGTAGAATCACGTTTCGGAGCTTACGGTCTGATGCAGGTTATGCCGGCCACTGCCAAGGCAGTGGGAGTTGAACCGGGAAGTCTTGGATCCCCTGATGCCAACGTATTGGCTGCAGCTCGTATCCTTGCCAAACTTGACAATACTTTTGAAAATAAAATACCGGATAAGGAGGAAAGATTGAAATTTGTAGTGGCAGCTTATAATTCCGGATTAGGGCATATTTATGATGCAATGGCTCTGGCTGAAAAAAATGGTCTGGATGCTAATAAATGGACCGGAAATGTAAGCGTCACTGCGCTTATGAAATCACGTCCCGAATATTATAACGATCCGGTAGTCAGACATGGTTATTTTCGTGGCAGGGAAACGGTGGATTTTGTGGAACGTGTCACAAGTATTTACGATTATATAAAATCTGAGTTAAATTAGCAGTATCAAATAATAAAAACCAAATTCATGAAACGTAAAAAACTAATTCTCGCCACAGCAATTATTCTTGCAACATCTGTGGCATTTCAATCCTGTATCGGAAGTTTTTCACTCACAAATAAAGTCTTGACATGGAATAAAAATGTGAGCAATAAATTTGTAAACGAACTCGTGTTTTTTGCTTTCTGGGTGTTGCCCGTTTATGAAGTTACTGCTATCGCCGATCTTCTTGTAATTAACTCAATAGAATTCTGGAGCGGTAACAAACCTTTGGAAGCCAACAATCAAGTTATTCCAACTGATTCTGGAAATTATTATATTGAAGCTTATGAAACCGGTTACACTGTGGTTTCACCTGATGGCCGTGAAATATGTTTCACTTTTGATAAAGAGAGCCAAACTTGGAGTTTCTTGAAAAATGAAAGTGAAAAGATCGATTTCCTCAGATTTGAAGATGAGAATCATGTAAAGATGATTGATGCAGCCGGTGAATTCGTTGATGTGGAGCTTTCGGAAGATGGAGTTAACAATTACCGGAACCGGATTGGGGCATGGATGATGGCAATGAATTGAAAATAAAATCAATATAATTGGCTAAGTTTTTGCACTACAATAAAAAAAATGATTATAGCGTTAATCTAAAACATCATCTTATTGTTATAATAGTAAACACAATTAAAATTTATAGATTATGAAACCACTTCACATTGTTTGTGCTGTTATCGGTGGAGCAGTTGCCGGTGCGGCTGTTGGTCTTTTGATGGCTCCTGAAAAAGGAAATGAAACCCGCAAAAGAATTATGAAAGTTCTTAAAGAAAAGGGTATCTGCCTTAAAAAAGATAAGCTCGAAGAACTTGTAGATGAGATTGAAGATCAGATTGAAAACGTGCTTTAAGCATAAAACTTCCGTATTATGAAAGCATTGAATATTCTTTATGCATTCCTTGGCGGTGCCATTGTAGGATGCTCTGCAGCTCTTCTTTTTGCCCCTGAAAAAGGCGAAGATGTTAGAGCTAAAATTTGTGACCTTTTGAAAAGAAAAGGCATTAAGATCAGCGATGCTGAAGTTGACGCTCTGGTTGCTGAACTCGCCAATTCTGAAGAATAGAATAAAGATTTTTTGAGAGTGAGGCTTGCTCGAAAGGCTCACTCTCATTTTTTAATCACGAACCATCGACATTATGAAACCAAAAATCACCGATGAAATTAAAGAAATGTTTACCCAGAGTATAAACTGGGCTAAACTTGAGGTGGAATATCTTAAGCTCACTGCTCTGGAAAAAATCATCAGCATTGTAAGCATGATGGTGATTGGGGTGGTTGTGCTTCTTCTCCTTCTCCCCGCAATTTTAATGTTTCTTTTTGCTTTGGCGCAAGTTTTTATCGGATTCATGCCGGTGGCAGTGGCCTATGTTTGTGTAGGAGGCATTGTAATTTTATTCCTGGGATTGCTTGTGATCTTTAGAAAGCCTTTGGTGATTAATCCTGTGGCTAAGTTCATTAGCAAGGTTATCCTGGATCGTCCCGAAAATAAGAATTCCAAATCATAAACTTTTGAAAATGAAAGAAATAAAAGAAAAGGAAAAAACCGCCCAGGAAATAATATCTCCGGGAAAGGGATTCAAAGGATACACCATCGAAGAAATAAGATTTCAAAGAGCTCTTGTTTCTATGGAAGCGGAATTCAGTAAGGCCAAAGCTCTCAAAAGCTGGGGTAACATCCAGGCTTTAAATCCCTTCATGCCGGGTCCTAATAAAAGCTCATTACCTGGAAAGGCTGGCACTGTAGCATTAAAACTTATCAATGGATTAAATTATCTTGACTACGCTCTTTTAGGCCTTTCAGCTTTTAAGGGTGCAAAAAAAATATATTCCTTCTTCAGAGGAAAGAAAAAATAAAAATTTACCGCCTCTCATTAAACCCTGGTCTTTTTTACAGGTCATAATATATGAAAGGTAATTGTCGCAGACATTGCCCGAAATAATAAAACAATGCTATCGCGACAAAACGGGACAGGGGTCGAGGCATCTGTTCCGTTTTATTATGCTTACACTTCTTGCTGAATCAAAAACAATGGCGGCTCTTCAAGAGCCTGTTTCCTTAGAAGATATAGAAAAAAACAAACCGGTTTTGGAAGATATGGCCGTTTCTATTATGGCTCATATGGCGGAGATGTCTGTCTCCGAAATTTCTGAAATCCTGGGAATAAGTAGCCAATTGGCCATAAAGGCTCATAACCTGGCCTATGAATTTCCTCATAAATTTACCGGCTACAACGCTTTGAAAGCTTTCATCGGAGATGCATACCGAGGTTTAGATGTTGCTTCAATGTCAAAAGATTCCCTTAAGTGGGTGGATGAAGATTTAAGAATCATTTCATCAGTATATGGTATACTGAAACCTTCTGACATTATAAAACCCTATCGGTGTGAGTTCAATAAACAGATAGCTCCCGGACATAAAACTCCAATTCAGGTTTTCAAGTCTAAAATCACTGTAAATTTAGTTAACTATATTAAGGAAAATAAGATAACTGATATTATCGACCTTTTGCCTGGTGATGCCGACAAATGTGTAGACTGGAAGATTGTTAGGGCTTTTACCAAAGTTCATAAAATATTGATTCAGGAAGAAGGACCCGCAGGTAAACTAAAAACACCAATCGCAAAAACTTTGAAGGAATCAAGAGGAAGAATGTGTAGGGAAATTTTGGAAAACAAAATTCAGACTTTCTCTGATCTATGTTCGTTTGACTCTTCCCATTTCATTTATTCACCGGAATACTCCAAACCCGGGTTGCCCGTATTTCTGATTGCTTAAGGATCCTTAATGTAAATAACCCTTTTTATTGATTGATTTTTAACCTTTTTTATTGGTAATTTCTAAACCTAATTATTATATTTGCATTATAGATATTAGATGAGAATAAAATCCCACATCAAAGATTATTGGGAAACTCATCAAATTTTAATGAAATACCGAGAAATGCAACTGCATCAATGGCGGGCCCCACGCGTTAGCGTTGTCCCTTGCGGGCGCAGGCGGATTACAAAGATGCAGGTGGCACTCAAATCCTGACTATCGGAGTTTCATCATAATTTCCTTTGATGTGGACCTTATAAACCGATGGCCGTTCCACTCGTTCATCGGTTTTTATTTTCTTGAATAATTAATTTTATAATAAAATAATAAACCCTAACTCAAACCATGGAATCAGTAAAAAAAGCTCTGCTTGATCGTACCAGTGTACGTAGATATGAACGCGAGGCTATCCCGCAGGAAACAATGGATTTTATTTTCGAAGCGATACGAAATACTCCCACAAGCTATAACGGTCAGCAATTTTCTGTGATTGATATTGATGATCAGGAATTAAAAGAGAAACTTTATGAATTAACAGGCCAGAAGCAGCTGAAAACTTGCAACCGCCTTCTCATTTTCTGCTCAGATTATCATAAGATGGAATTGCTTGCTAAAGAAAAAGGACTGGAAATGCCTCCCTTTACTGATACAATGGATGGTACTATCATAGGAATTATTGATGCTTCTTTAGCTATGATGAGCGCTGTCGTGGCTGCGCAGGCAGCAGGCCTGGGAAGCAATTGCGTAGGATATCTCCGCACTGTGGATCCAGCTAAAGTAGCTGAACTACTTAATCTTCCTAAAGGAGTTTTTGTAGTCTGTGGATTAGCATTAGGAATTCCGAGAGAACAGCCTGACCTTAAACCTAAACAAGATAAAGATACGGTTTTCTTTAAAAATGCTTATACTCAAGATTCCAAAAAACTTACCGATGACCTTATGGAATATGACAAAATCGTAAAGCATTACAATGAAACCAGGTCTGGAGGAACTACAGAAAACGATTGGTGCGGTCATATTCTGGAATACTATCGTCATGCAATGGATTATCGAATTCTGGATTATCTGAAGAACCAGGGATATGACATCAAAAAATGAAACCTTAATTTAGCAACATGGAAATAGAAAGATTTATCCCTTCCTCACAACTGATTATTAATTCAGATAATTCTGCTTTCCATATTCATCTCAAACCCGAACAGTTGCGCGATAAGATAATTATGGTCGGTGATCCGGGTAGAGTGAGTATGGTCGCTTCCTATTTCGATAAAATTGATTATGATGTAAGTTCCCGTGAATTTCATGCTATAGCGGGGTCCTACAAAGGTAAGGAATTGATGTGCATATCTCACGGAATCGGGGCCGACAATATTGAAATAGTTATGACTGAACTGGATGCTTTGGCTAATATTGATTTTGCTTCCAGAAAAGTGAAAAAAGAGAAAAGAGTGCTCGAACTGGTAAGGATCGGCACTTCCGGTTCACTTCAATATGACCTCAAGATCGGAGACTATGTGATAGCACGTAGAGGAATGGGATTTGACGGTATACTGAATTTCTATGATGGACGTGACAAAGTATGTGACCTCGTATTTGAAAAAGAGTTCTGTGATTATGTAAACTGGAATCCTTTATGGGCGCGACCTTATGTAGTGGATGCCGATTCTGATTTGATTCAAAGAATCGGACGCGATGATATGTTAAGAGGCAACACAATTGCTTCCGTTGGTTTCTATGCCCCTCAGGGAAGAGAAGTAAGGTTGAAACTCAAAGATCCTGAACTGATTAAGAGAATAGAACAGTTCCGTCATAATGGAGAACCAATTACTAATTTTGAAATGGAATCTGCTTGTCTTCAAGGCATGGCAAAACTCTTGGGGCATAAGGCAATGACTGTATGTTGTATTATCGCTCAGCGACGGGAAGAAGATGCAAGCACAGACTATAAGCCAGCAGTAGCAAAATTAGTTGAAACCGTTTTAGATAGAATCTGAAAAATATCGTATTCGTTTTCTTTTAGCCGTCTCTCTGTTTTGGGAAACGGCTTTTATATTGAATAACGATTTCCGGGATAGCGTGTTATAACTCCTTCAAATTCCAGTTCATTCAGAATTGCATTTAATTTAGAAGCAGGCAAACCGGTCAGTTGACAAATATTGTCTATCTGCACAGGTTCTTTACTGTATTGAAGTATTTCATAAATTTTTCGGGATTTTCCCTCCAGCTCTGGAAAAAGATTCCGTTGATTCGGAGTCACGGGAATATTCAAGGGTTGCCAACCGGTTGCCTCTATCATATCAGCAACACATTCGATTAGTCGGGCCTTATTCTTGCGGATCAACAGATTGCATCCAGAGCTTAGTTCATCTGTACTTCTTCCGGGAAGAGCCATCACCTCCCTGTTATAGACAAAGGCAAAATTTGCTGTCGACATAGCGCCTCCCTTAATATTACTTTCAACTACAACAGTCACATCCGAGATTCCTGCCACTATCCTGTTTCTCGCAAGGAAATGGGGCTTATAAGGAGTTGTGCCGAAAGGATATTCCGACAAAATTGCTCCTCCGTTTCTAATAATCTCCTTAGCAAGGTTTCGGTGAGCGGCCGGATATATCATATTCAGGCCATGTGCCATAACGGCTACTGTAGATAATCCCTTTTCCAAAGCCTTGGTATGTGCTGCGGCATCCACACCGTAGGCAAGGCCGCTTACAATTATTGCATCCGGGAAATAATCTCCTGTATCAGATAAAAATCTGTTACAAAACTCCACACCGTAAGGCGTGGGTTTCCTGGTTCCTACCACTGAAACTATGTGTTCACTTTCAAGATCAGCATCCCCTAATTTATAAAGAATAACCGGAGCATCCTCTATCTCCGCTAATCTTGAAGGATAATCCTCGTCTAAAATAAAAAGAGGCTGAATGTTATGCCGTCTGATTGCTTCAAATTCTTTCTTGGCTCTATTATATGCTTCTTCCCGGTTTAGAGTGTCAAAATCATGATTTTGACTTATCCCAAGCTTTGTTATTAGTTCTTTAGTAGTTAATAGAAAAAATTCTTCCGGAGAGATCTCTTTTTCCTCCATATGCTGAAGGAAAGACAGATTGATTTTTTTCAGAAAAGACAATCCTATTCTGCTTATAACGCTCCTTTCTTCTCTCCTACCCTTTTCCATCTTCGGAAATTGATTAGAGATAATCAGCAAAAATCTCTGCTATCTCTTCTCCTTTAGATAATTTACCCTCTTTCAATACAACTATCGTCACTTCAGCTTGCGAGACTTTTTCACCGCTTAATTTGAAAAGATCCTGATAAAAAATAAATCTGGCACCTCTCCTTTCCAGAGCTATGCAGCTGCGGAATTTATCTCCGCTTTTTAGGGGGGATAGATATTCTATCTCGATTTTCCTCACCACTGCGTCTATGCCGGCCTTATGCATTTCGATAAATGGCATTCCTACCTCCTGGCAGAATTTATGCCGGGTATGTTCCATATAATGAAGATAGTTGGCATTATTCACTATTTGTTCACAGTCAAGTTCATAATCCCTGACCTCCAGCTCTATTTCGAAACTGTATTTTAATTCTTCTGCCTTTCCCATATCAATTGAATTGTCTGAGGGTTTCTTTAAAATTATCACCATTGGCAAAGGATGAGGCGGGCAACCATAACCAGCCGGGTTCAGGCGGATTAAAAAATAATAATACATAATCTGCCCCGTATTTCATTTCCTTGAAATTATCTTTTTCTAATGTTATGTCCTTCTTCTCTGAACGGCTATATCTGATATTCCTAAAATCTTCATTTTCATCTTTTCCTCCCGAAATTGAGGAATTTTTCTCCCATTCCTCAACATCAAAAAACTCTATAATCAGCCGGGAATCTTCAAACTTGATTTTGTGCGGAATGGTATTGAAAGTGGTGAGAGGCAGCATTCCATAAAAGAAATATAGAAAAGCAATCAGCATCGGTATTATCAGGAATACCCACATTAAAGCTAACATGAAGAATCTATAGTCAAATATAAATCCTGCCAGTAATATCAAAATGAATCCGGCTATTCCCACTATACACCAGACACCACCGTATTGCATCATTAATATAGACAGCATCTTTTTTGGTGACATCCGTATCACTTCAGTTTCTGAATTCATTCACTTTGTGTAAGCCTGTAACGGCGATAGGTATCAAGGTTCTTCGGTACTAATGTCTGAACATATCCTGTTCCTTGTTCATTGAATAACATCGGCATATGTATGTA
The DNA here is from genome assembly GCA_022509185.1 of Muribaculaceae bacterium. GTDB lineage: Bacteria > Bacteroidota > Bacteroidia > Bacteroidales > Muribaculaceae > Lepagella. Next base: position 158,537 of record JAFLTS010000001.1, read on the forward strand.
TTTTTCCCCGTTACCTTTGGTTATTGGGAAAACTTCAGCCTTCCTCTTTTTCACTATGTCACATTGTGTAGAATGGCCGTCCTTCCCATTTCCCTTTAATGTGTCGTCTACTCCGGTTTCTTCACACTTAACCGGGAAAATCTCACTACAGGGCGGATAACCCAAACCAGTCCACATAACATATTGCCGGGTCAGATATTCAGGATCAAGACTTGTACCCGTTTCGATTGGCTTACACCCTTCCACCACTACTGTAGCTGTTGAAGTGTATCGAGGTATGAAATCCTGATCTATTACCCATTCACCCTCGTTCTCGCTGAAATCTTTTTTAAAAAGATCATGATAAAAAGATCGGCTTAAAGTTTCAGTCAGCACTTCGGGAGCTATTGATTTATTTGCTATATAGGGTTGTAACAGATGGTTGGCGTTGGCTTCTCTTATAAAACCATAGCCCTCGTTATCTCTTCCCGAATGACAATAATTGGTTCGGACAAGAACATGATCGGGGGCATCACTTAAATTAAATCTATTATATGAATGATTATTGGTTTCAAAGTAAGCTCCATTACCATAAGCATCTATAACTCCAAAATTAGCTTCTACTCCCATTGGTTTAGGTAAAGAATCAAGTAAGTTGGCAAAATCCTCAACCGTTTTGCATACTTTCAAAGCCTGTGTCATAACCAGGCCCTCTTTGTCCATCTCCTTCTGAGGAACATTATCATCCTTTATGTTATATGACGCAGTATTCATAACTGCAAAGCCATATTCGTTCATCCCCATCCAGGCTTCATTTAAAAGAGTATCAGAAGCATTGTACAAAGCCACATAAGAAGAATCTCCATTCTTACCCTTCACATATTCAATCTTATTGTCAGAAGCTCCGGTATCCCTGTTTTTCCATAAGAGAGGACGTCCATAGGGATTCATATCTGCCCCTATAATAGCTGATGTACAGGCGATTGCAGGTACTACTATAAATAGAGTCAAACAAAAAACTGATGTTATACGTTTCAACATTATAAACTGATTGAGATAATCACAAAATTAATCAAAATATACTTATGACACTACCTCAAGATCCTTTTATGCTTCTCAGTTTTATTAATATGAAACTCAGAGACGGTGAATATGAAGATTTGGCTGACTTATGCAGTGTCTTGGATTGTAATGAAGATGAATTACGAAAAACCCTGAAAGAAGCCGGTTTTGAATATGTGGAGAGTCTGAAACAATTCAAGTAAATAAGCACTTTTTCGGCCAATTATTAATAAATATTATAGATTACACCGGAATAGTTAAATGGGTATAAAATACCAAACATTCCTATATATATTACGTTATACTATTATAAAAGCAATATGGAAGAGTATTTAAGGTTTCGTGAGAAAGTTTAAATGCGAGAAAGTTTAGTTAGATATGTTTATAGTGGAATCGTGAGAGGGACGATGAGAATCGCCCCTTTCTTTGTAATATTCTGTTATGTAATTAAATGGTTATTCGTCCCAATACCTTCGTTGTTTATTTTAATCCTTATCCGGTTAAAATGGAGGAACCAATGGCTCCTGTGTCCGAAAATAATTAGTAAAATACTCCGAATTCAATAGGAGATATGTGCTTTCCCTCTTCTTTCAATTCTTTGGGTATTTTTACGGTTAATCACTTTTAACATGATATTAATAAAATTATATTCCGACTATTATCTTAAATTAACTTAAAATTAATGTGTTTTTAATTTATCAATATAATATCTTTTCTCTTTTTGCATTGTCTATATAAGAAAAAGTATGGATTTTGCGTATAAACCTAACAACATGGTTATGATGAAAAAGAAATTCTTACCGGTCGCTTTAGCGATTTTCTCAGTTTCTGTTTCCCTTTCTGCTTGTGCTCAGTCAAGAGGTTCAGAATCTGAAGCGCTGCCTCTGCAGCAAAATAATTCTGTTTATAATAAAAATGAAAATGAATTTATCCGCACCTCAACAAGAACTGGTTCTTTCGAGACCGATTTCACAGTAGCAGCGGAAAACACTGTTAACGAAGTAGTGTGTATAAAAAGTTATGCCACTCCTCGTCAAAGTAATTATGGTGGTTATGATCCCTTCGGAATGTTTGATTTCTTCTTCGGTCCACAGGAACGGCAGCCACAAAGACGTCAGCCGCAACAAAGGAATTCAGAACCTGTACAGACAGGGCTGGGATCCGGTGTTATCCTTTCAGAAGACGGATATATTGTTACCAACAATCATGTAATAGATGGTGCAGAGAAACTCGAAGTCCTTTTAAACGACAACTCAACTTATGAGGCAACTGTAGTAGGTACGGATGAGGCCACTGACCTTGCTCTTATCAAAATTGATGCTAAAGGTCTTTCTCCAATTACCTTTGGCGACAGTGAAGCTGTAAAAATCGGTGAATGGGTTCTTGCCGTGGGAAATCCCTTCGGATTTAATTCCACTGTCACTGCAGGAATAGTAAGTGCTAAGGCAAGAAGTCTTAGCCAAAATTCACGAAATGGAAGAATGGGAATAGAATCTTTTATCCAGACTGATGCAGCTCTGAATCCGGGAAATTCAGGAGGAGCGCTTGTAAATCTTAAAGGCGAGCTCATCGGTATCAATTCTGCAATTTATTCCAATACAGGCAGTTATTCCGGCTTCTCCTTTGCCATTCCCACATCTATCGTAAAGAAGGTAATGGTTGACCTTATGCAATATGGCACAGTACAAAGAGCCGTTCTCGGCTGTAGCGTGACTGAACTTGACGCTAAGCTTGCTAAAGAAAAGGATATCACGGCAGTGAAATCTGGATTGCTCGTAAGAGAAGTAAACGACCGTAGTACAGCGATGGAGTTAGGACTCAAGGAAAATGATGTTATTACTGCCATAAATGGTGTAGATGTTCAGAGTTTCCCGCAACTCGTGGAACAATTGAATAAATATCGCCCTGGCGACCAGATCTCCGTGACTTATTATCGCAATAATAAAAAAGAAACAAAGACCGGCACTTTACGTAACACGCAGGGAAGTACTTCCATCACCAAGAAAGGTGAATTCGCAGACATGGGTTGCGCCTTTATGAAAGTCTCAGACGAGACTAAGAAGAAACTTGGTATTTCTGCCGGTGTAAGCGTAGCGGGTGTGAAAAACGGTCCCTTCAAAGATGCCGGAGTGAAAGATGGTTTCGTTATAACAGAAATAAATGGCCAGAATGTCAATAGCGTAGACGATGTGGAGAGAATTTTCAACCAGATCATGAAGAGCGACGATGAAGATAAAGTAATGTTCCTTGTTGGTCTCTATCCTAATGGAAGAAAATATTACTATGCTGTAAATCTTCAGCCGGAATAATTTTAAGTGTAAATAACTGAATCAGGGTTATTTTTCAACGATATTGAAAAATAATCCTGATTTTTTTGCAAGTTTAAATAATAATATGTTATCTTTGTCGTTTTGGTTAAAGCGGCATGCCGCAAACTTATGTCTACAGGTGAAACTACATTAGCGCTATTATCTGTTAATCTATGAGACAACTTAAGATCACTCCGGGTAATATTACTGCCCGTGGCACACGTTCTATTGAAAAATATCTTCAGGAAATAGGCCATTGCGACCTGATCAGTGCCAATGAGGAAGTGGAACTTACACAGAGAATTAAAAAAGGTGATGTAGAGGCACGCAATAAACTTGTGATGGCCAACCTTCGATTTGTCGTCTCTGTGGCAAAACAATATCAAAATCAAGGCCTTAGCCTCGAAGACCTCATTGATGAGGGAAATATCGGTCTGATCAGGGCAGCAGAGAAATTTGACGAAACACGAGGTTTCAAATTTATCTCTTATGCCGTTTGGTGGATTCGACAAAGCATCCTTTCAGCACTCGAAGAGCAGACAAGAATCGTAAGGCTTCCTCAGAACCAGGTGGGAATTCAGAAGAAAATTTCTCAGGCTAACATGGAATTTGAACAAAAACATGGTCGACTCCCTTCTTCTGATGAATTAAGCGAAATCCTGGATTTGCCTGCTAACAAAATTGAAGAACTTATTAAAGTATCGGGCAAACATATCTCAATGGATGCTCCTTTCGCTGATGGAGAAGACGGATCACTCCTTGATGTGCTTCCAAATAACGACAGTCCTAGGGCAGACTCCGTTTTAAATAAGGAAAGCCTTTCTAAAGAAATTGATAGAGCTCTTATGCAACTCTATGATAGAGAAAGAGAAATCCTTAAAATGTTTTTCGGTATAGGTTGTCAGGAAATGTCGCTCGAAGAGATAGGAGATAAATTCGACCTTACTCGTGAACGCGTACGACAGATTAAAGAGAAAGCTATTAAAAGGCTTAAAGGACAAAAAAGCCGACTCCTTCGTAGCTATCTCGGTGAATAATCCTAAAAGAGAATGCGTCAATTAAAAATTACAAAATCAATAACCAACCGGGAAAGTGCTTCCCTGGATAAGTATCTTCAGGAAATAGGACGTGAAGAGCTTATTTCTGTGAGCGAAGAAGTAGAGCTGGCTCAAAAAATTAAAAAGGGAGACCATGCCGCTTTGGAGAAACTTACAAGGGCTAATCTGAGATTCGTTGTCTCGGTTGCTAAACAATATCAGAACCAGGGCCTTAGTCTTCCCGATCTTATTAACGAAGGGAACCTTGGCCTTATCAGAGCTGCTCAGAAATTCGACGAAACAAGAGGTTTTAAATTTATCTCTTATGCCGTTTGGTGGATTCGGCAAAGTATTCTGCAAGCATTGGCTGAGCAGAGCCGCATAGTTCGTCTTCCTTTGAATCAGGTTGGTTCCTTAAATAAGATTACTAAAGAACTTTCCAAATTTGAACAGGAAAACGAAAGAAGGCCTTCTCCCGAAGAACTGGCTGAACGTCTCGGTATGCCCGTTGATAAAATTTCTGATACCCTTAAAGTTTCCGGTCGTCATATTTCTGTAGATGCTCCTTTTGTAGAAGGAGAAGATAATTCTTTGCTTGATGTGCTTCCGAACGATGATAGCCCTATGGCAGATCAATCTTTGAATCAGGAAAGCCTTTCTAAGGAAGTTGACAGAGCCCTTAAACAGCTGTATGATAGGGAAAGAGAAATTATCAAGATGTTCTTCGGAATTGGATATCCTGAAATGACTCTGGAAGAGATCGGCGACAAGTTCGACCTGACTCGGGAACGTGTTCGTCAAATTAAGGAAAAAGCCATAAAACGACTGAAAGGTCAGAAAAGTAAGCTATTGAAAAGCTACCTGGGCGAATAGAGCGAAAGCTCTATTCGTCTTTATTATTTTATTCTATTATTGCTCTATATTTATAAAATATAATTTCCATGAACACCCAATATAACCCCGCTGAAGTAGAAAATAAATGGTATGCTTATTGGATGGAGCATGATCTCTTTCATTCCGAGCCGGATGATCGTGAGCCTTTCTGTATCGTAATACCTCCTCCAAATGTCACCGGCGTTTTGCATATGGGCCATATGCTCAACAATACTATTCAGGATATCCTTATAAGAAGAGCCAGAATGATTGGGAAAAATGCCCTTTGGGTACCCGGAACGGATCATGCTGCTATTTCTACGGAAGCTAAAGTGGTTGCCAAGCTGGCTAATGAAGGAATTTCAAAAAATGATCTTTCAAGGGAACAATTCCTGGACCATGCATGGGATTGGACTAAAAAATACGGAGGTATAATCCTTCAGCAACTAAGAAAATTAGGAGCATCTTGTGATTGGAGCAGAACGGCCTTTACAATGGATGAAATTAGGTCTAAAAGTGTGATTCATGTATTCTGTGAATTATACAACCGTGGCCTTATTTATCGTGGTGTAAGAATGGTGAATTGGGATCCGCAGGCCCTTACTGCCCTTTCTGATGAAGAGGTGATATATAAAGAAGAAAATAGCAAGCTTTATTATCTCAAATATAAGGTGGAAGGAGAGGATAATAAATATATTACTATTGCTACTACTCGTCCTGAAACAATACTTGGGGATACGGCAGTTTGTGTCAATCCCAATGATGAAAGATACAAATGGCTAAAAGGAAAGAGAGTGATTGTACCCTTAGTGGGAAGGTCTGTTCCTGTCATTATGGACGATTATGTAGAAATGGAATTTGGAACAGGATGCCTTAAAGTCACTCCGGCTCATGATGTCAACGACTATATGCTTGGTGACAAATACGGCCTCGAAAGCATTGATATTTTCAACGACAACGGTACCATTTCTCCAAAAGGAGGTATGTATGTTGGGATGGATCGATTCGATGTAAGAAAACAGATATCTAAAGACCTTGAAGAAAAAGGTTTATTGGAAAAAACTGAGGATTATGTTAATAAAGTTGGACATTCTGAAAGAACCGATGCTGTAATAGAACCTAAACTGTCTATGCAATGGTTTGTGAAAATGGATGATCTGGCAAAGCCTGCGCTTGAGGCTGTAGAAAATGGTGATATTAATTTTGTACCTACAAAATTTAAGAATATTTATCGTCACTGGATGACAACCATTAAAGACTGGTGTATATCGCGTCAGCTTTGGTGGGGTCATCAGATTCCCGCTTGGTATCTTCCCGATGGAGGTTATGTTGTGGCCGAAGATGAGGCTCAAGCGCTTCTTAAAGCTATAGAAAAGAGCGGTAATCCTGACCTTACTTTGAACGATCTGAGAAGAGACCCGGATTGTCTCGACACATGGTTCTCTTCATGGCTCTGGCCTCTGTCACTCTTCAATGGAATTTTAGATCCGGATAACAAGGAGTTTAAATACTATTATCCCACCGCTGATCTTGTTACAGCCCCTGATATTATTTTCTTCTGGGTGGCAAGAATGATTATTGCAGGTTATGCCTTTGCTGATGAAAAACCATTCTCAAATGTATATTTCACAGGTATAGTGCGCGATAAAATCGGTCGTAAAATGTCAAAGTCTTTAGGCAATTCTCCCGATCCTCTTGATCTCATAGACAGATTCGGAGCAGATGGAGTGAGAATGGGTCTCATGTTGGGTGCTCCGGCAGGAAATGATATTATGTATGATGATTCTCTCTGCGAACAGGGAAGAAATTTCTGTAATAAGATTTGGAATGCTTTCAGACTTGTGAAAGGATGGGAAGTCGACGATAAAAAACCTCAACCGGAAGCTTCTAAAATAGCGGTTAACTGGTTTGAGGCTGTACTTTCTAAAGCGTTGGAAGAAACTGCTGATTTAATGGGAAAATTCAGAATTTCTGAAGCTTTGATGGTTTCTTATAAGTTATTCTGGGATGAATTCTCAGCCTGGTATCTCGAAATAATAAAACCTGCATATGGAAGTCCCGTCGATAAGGCCACTTATGAAGCTACTCTCAGATTCTTTGATTCCCTTTTAAAGCTCTTGCACCCCTTTATGCCATTTATCACGGAAGAATTATGGCAAAATCTTGAACCGAGAAAAGAGGGTGAAAGTATTATGGTAGCTTTATTGCCCGAAGCAACCTCTTACGATGATTCAATAATTACGGAATTTGAAACCCTGAAAGAAATAATTGCAGGGATTCGTACGGTTCGCAAAAAGAAAAATATTCCTCAAAAGGAAGCTCTTCAACTTTTGGTAAAAGGTGGACATAACGGAGATTTGAATTCAGTGATAGAAAAAATAGGTAATATAAGTTCAATCATGGAGAGCGAAGAAAAGCCGGTAGGTGCTGCTTCTTTCATTGTGGGTGCTACTGAATATAGTGTTCCACTTCAGGAATCCATAAATCTTGATGAAGAGATAAAGAAACTACAGAGCGACCTGGATTATTATAATAAATTCCTCGAAACCGTAAGAAAGAAATTGGCCAATGAGAAATTCGTTGCTAATGCTCCGGAAAATGTAGTGGCACTTGAAAGGAAGAAAGAAGCCGATGCTCTTGAGAAAATCAACACGATCAATGCTTCTATTCTTGCATTGAAAGGAATGAATTGATAATGATACAACATATTATGATGCAAAACCCGGATCCTCACGGACCCGGGTTTCTTAATTCATGATGTTGGTTATATAATTTCTCTTTAGAGTGAAAGAGGTGTATAAGGAAGATCCCAGGCCTCTGCCACTGCTTTATAAGTTACTTTACCATCCACCATATTTACACCGTCTGCCAGACCTTTATCCTGCTTGCAGGCTTCTATCCAGCCAAGATCGGCAAGTTTCAATGCATAAGGCATAGTGGCATTCGTTAGGGCAAGTGTGGATGTGAAGGGCACTGCTCCCGGAATATTGGCCACTGCATAATGAACTACTCCATCTACCTCATATGTTGGTTCGCTATGAGTAGTGGCTTTTGATGTGTCAAGACTTCCGCCCTGGTCAATTGCAACGTCTACAACTACACTACCCTTCTTAAGAAGAGGAAGCATATCTCTTGTGATTAGATGAGGTGCTTTGGCTCCTGGAATCAAAACTGAACTGATTACAAGATCAGTTGTAGGTAATTCTACCTCGATATTATGACGGTTGCTGTATAAAGTCTTCACATTCTTCGGCATCACCTCTGCACAATGACGCAAAGTAGGCAGAGAAATATCACAGATAGTAACATCTGCACCTAAGCCGGCTGCCATCAATGCAGCATTTCTTCCTACTACACCTGCACCTAAAACAAGCACCTTAGCCGGTTTCACACCCGGAACTCCTCCTAAAAGAATTCCTTTACCTCCCTGTGGTTTCTCAAGGAAACGTGCTCCTTCCTGCACTGACATCCTTCCGGCTACTTCACTCATTGGTATTAACAGGGGTAGACTGTTGTCCCGACCTTTTACGGTTTCATATGCTATACATACACCTCCGGCCTTTATCATGGCTTCGGTCAGGGCTAAATCACTCGCAAAATGGAAATATGTGAATAAAACCTGGCCTTTTTTCACTAATTTATATTCAGGTTCGATAGGTTCTTTCACCTTTATGATCATTTCACCGATAGCATATACATCTTCAATGGTAGGTAGTATCTTTGCACCGGCTTTTTCATATTCTTCGTCTGCAAAACCACTGCCTTCACCGGCTGTGTGCTGAACATAAACTTCATGACCGTGACGTACAAGTTCGCTTACTCCTGCCGGGGTTGCTCCTACGCGGTTTTCATTGTTTTTAATCTCTTTTGGAATACCTATTTTCATGGTTTTATTTAGATTTTATTTATTGGATTTTCCTTTCGCTAAATTAATTAAATATTGGAATTTCAAAAAATTTTAAACTAAAAATCAATGGAAGAAAAAATAACTCACAACCACTGCTGCCACAGCCCCCACAATATCTGCAAAAATAGCATAACCGGCCGCATATCTCGTTTTATAGACCCCTACACTTCCGAAATAAACTGCAAGAATATAAAAAGTGGTATCTGTTGATCCTCTCACAGCTGCTGCAACCCGGCTTACAAAGGCATCAGCTCCCTGCGAATTCATTAAATCGAGCATTAACGCATTCGAGCCGCTTCCGCTTAAAGGTTTCATTAGCATCGTAGGTAAGGCTCCTACCCAATCTGCATCAATTCCCATTAAAGTGACTCCTCGTTCCACCCATTCTGTAAAAGCTCCTAAAGCACCGGAAGCCCTAAACATTCCAATGGCTACCAATATGGCCACTAAATAGGGAATAATTGTAACCGCGGTCTTGAAGCCCTCTTTAGCTCCCTCAATGAAAGTGTCGTAAACTTTGATATGTCTGCTTACTCCTGCTATAAGGAAAGAGATAATAATAGAAAACAGAATGGCATTTGCCGCAAAAGTGGAATATAATTCAACTTTTTCCGGAGGCAGTTGAGAAAAAAACCATACGATTACAGCCACTAAAGCAGCTATTCCTCCGAGCCAGCTCCATATAACTCCGTCCATCCTGATTCTTTGTTTGATACATAAGGCTATCAGTCCGGCAAGTGTAGCTATAGCAGTGGCAATCAATATCGGTAGAAAAACATCTGTAGGATTGGCTGCTCCTCCCTGGGCTCTATACATCATTACGCTTATCGGGATTAGACAGAGACCGGAAGAATTTAATACCAGAAACATTATCATGGCATCAGTCGCTCTTTCCTTATCTCTGTTTAAACTCTGCATTTCCTGCATGGCCCGTAGCCCCATTGGGGTGGCTGCATTGTCTAACCCGAGCATATTGGCCGATATATTCATAAATATGGCACCCATGGCCGGATGACCTTTAGGTATACCGGGGAAAAGCCTGGTGAAAAATGGATTGATTAGACGCGCAAAAAAATCTATTACTCCACCCCTTTCCCCGATTTTCATAATACCGAGCCATAGGGTGAGCACTCCGGTTAGACCCAGAGAAATCTCAAATGCAAAAGAAGCCTGGGAAAAGGAACTGTTTATGATTTCTGACCATACTGTCAGGTCGCCTTGGAAAATACTTCGTGCCACAGCCATCAGGAAGGCTACAGCTATCAGCCCGATCCATATCCAGTTGAGCACCATTTTATTTTCCTACTTGTATTAATGATTGTAGAATCTCTTTTTTTCTTCTTTATATTTTCCTGATTCCCATTATTTCCTTCACCTCTCGTAAAGTCTTGGATGCCGTCTCTCGTGCTCGGTCCGCTCCTTGTTTCACTATTTTGCTCAAGTATTCATCGTTTCCTCGGATATCAAGGATCCTTTCACGTATTGGCATCGTTACCTTTAACATATCCTCGGCAAGTTGTTTTTTTAAATCTCCATAACGGATGGAGCAATCTGCATAGGAATCTCTATAATGTTTTACTACTTCCGGAGTGGAGACAAGTTCCAATAACGTGAAAAGATTCTCTACTGGTTGACTGACTTTGGAATTAGGATCTTTAGGACCCTCGTCAGTCACTGCCCTCATTACTTTTTTCCTTAAAGTTTTTTCATCATCTATAAGGTAGATACAGTTCCCTTCACTTTTTCCCATCTTTCCACTGCCATCAAGTCCTGGAACCTTTAAAGCTCCTCCTCCGAAATTGAAATTTACAGGTTCTCCAAAATAATCTGTTTTATAGAAGGAATTAAACCGACGTGCAAAACGTCTCGTTAGTTCGAGATGTTGTTCCTGATCTTTCCCGACAGGTACATAATCCGCATGATGAATAAGTATATCTACGGCCATTAAAGTAGGATAAGTAAGCAAACCTGCATTTACTCTCTGATTTGTCTGATTGCCTATTATCTCTTTTTCTATCTCATCACTATCTGAGGTTATTCCTAAAGCTTTTCTCGCTTTTTCTTTAAAAGAGGCCGTACGCATCAACTCTCCTATTCCTACATGCATATTCATCAAAAGATACATCTCGGAAATTTCCGGAATATCACTTTGCACGTAAATAATGTTCTTTTCAGGATCAAGACCCGCTGCTATATATTCTGCCAGGATATCTTTCACACTGGCATGCAGTTGCTTCGGGTCTGGGTTCGTTGTAAGGGCATGGAGATCGGCGATAAAATACCGGCAATCATAATCATCCTGTAATTTTACAAACTTGTTAAGGGCTCCATAATAATTCCCTAAATGTAAATTTCCCGTGCTTCTGATGCCACTCAACACAACTTTCTTTTCATTATCTGCTTTTTTACCTTTTTCAATGTTTTGTTTTTCTTCCTTCTCCATGTTGGCCTTTATTAATGCTGCCCCGAAAATCCGGAATCCAAGCCGGATTAAGTGGATAACTCCTCTAAAATAAAATTGTATTTTCGGGTATGTTTGCTTTATTTTTTCTTTTCGCAAATTTACATAAAAAGTTCACAATCCTTTATATTACACAGCTATTAAACCGATTTCATTATGAATTGTTATATCTATAGAAAATTAACTTTATAAAAATAATAATTATGGCTATAGTATTTGAAAACTTAAAGATGGAGGATTATCCCAAATTCCTCGCTCTTTATAACTCAACGTTTCCAATCGACCAGAAACGAATTTATGAAGATGAAAAGCATCTTGATAACTATATAAAGATGAAAGGTGGTAAATTCCATGCTTTCTCTGCAGTAGACGCAGACCTTTATTTAGGATTTCTTTCTTACTGGACCTTCGAGGGATATGTGTATATTGAACATTTTGCAGTAGATCCTGCTCATAGAGGGAAAAATCTGGGAAGAATGATGCTTGAACATCTTTTTAAGGAGGTGAGCCCAAATGTATTGCTTGAAACTGAACCGGGAGACACGCCGGAAGCAAAAAAACGTATTGAATTCTATGAGAAAAACGGCTTTAAAGTCCGTGAAGAAATCAATTATACCCAACCATCTTATGGTGGTAAAGGTCAGCAGGCTGTGCCTATGTTGTTAATGACTCACGGTGACGTTAACTTGCACAACATAGATTCTATAAAAGATATGTTGCAGGAAGTTTATAATGTAAACCGTGCATCAAACTGATTTCTTCATCCTGACTTTCATGGTGTCGAATCCTTTTCCATAAACGCCATTTACATTGGCCTGCGTGATAAAAGCTTTTTCATCTATGCTTTTCACGATTCGGAAAATTGTAACACTTTCTATTTTTCGGCACCACACCATCAGAACTTTGATCTGTTGCTTGGAATACCAGCCTTCGGCATCAAGCACAGTCACTCCCCGGTGAGCTTCCTGGTTTATCCTGTCAGCTATTTCACTCCATTTGGAGGAAAAAATGATAAACTGAGTAGCTTGCCGGTTGGTGTTTATTATCATGTCGCACATATAGGCAATGATAAAAGAAACAACCCAGCCATACACTATGATCGGCACTCTCTCCGTAAGCCTTTCCTGCATATCACCATTGAAAGGCAAAAAGATCGAACACACAACAATGAGCATATCTGTAAAGATCATGGTTCTACCTATGCTTACATTACTTACCTTCGATACCATAGCAGCTACTATGTCTGTTCCTCCGGAAGATCCATTATGAACAAACACTACTCCTATTCCCACTCCGCATAATATTGCACCAAGAATGGCGCTCATGGATGTATCAGGAATCAGAGGATGTTCTAATCTCATAAATATAGATTCGAAAACACCGATCGAAAGTGAGATTACAGTTGCTCCGAATATAGTTCTTAATACAAATGTTTTACCGACAAGGCGGTAAGCAAAGGCAAGAAGAATCAGGTTACATGCATATTGGGTAGCTGCCACCGGAATAAATCCTCCGGAGGCGAAATAAACTAAAGTTCCAACACCCGATAACCCTCCGATCACTATCTCGTGTGGAAGGATAAATGCCGTAAATCCAATACCATACATCACCAATCCCAAAATTATGAAGATATAGTCTTTTAAATTTGTAAAGAGACTGGCTCTAATGTTTGTATTCATTTCCTTTTGATTTTTTGCGTGGCAAAAATACACAAATTTTTATTATTTTTGTAATATCACATTCTCATTGCTTAAACTAATTTTTTACATAAAAAATGGACTCGAAATTAATCGACAGGTTTCTTAAATACGTATCTTTTGATACACAGAGCGATGATCTCACAAACATGACTCCCTCAACTCCGGGACAAATGGTATTTGCACAATTTTTAAAAGGTGAACTTGAAAAAATGGGCCTTGAAGAAATCTCTTTAGACGATAATGGTTATCTTATGGCCACTCTTCCTTCTAACATTGATAAGGAAGTGCCTGTGGTGGGTTTCATAGCCCATCTTGATACTTCTCCTGACATGAGCGGGAAAAATGTAAATCCGCGGATTGTAAAAAATTATGATGGTAAAGCAATCGTTCTTAATTCAAAAGAGAATATTGTCTTAAGTCCTGATGAGTTTCCGGAACTTTTAAATTACATCGGAGAAGATCTGATCGTTACTGATGGCACCACTCTTCTCGGTGCAGATGATAAAGCCGGTATTGCAGAAATTATTTCTGCTGTTGATCACCTCATTAATCATCCTGAAATTAAACACGGAAAAATCCGTATCGCTTTTAATCCTGATGAAGAGATTGGGTTGGGTGCTCATAAATTTGATGTGAATCTTTTCGGGGCCGACTTCGCTTATACGATGGATGGAGGAGTCGTTGGAGAACTGGAATACGAAAATTTCAATGCGGCTTCGGCTAAAGTCACTATTAAGGGTAGAAATGTTCATCCCGGATCCGCTAAACATAAAATGATCAATTCAATGAGGGTGGCAACGCAATTTATCGTAATGTTACCAAGATGGGAAACCCCTGAACATACCGAAGGTTATGAAGGATTCTATCATCTAGTAGGAATTCAAGGCACTGTTGAGGAAACTGTCTTGAATTACATAATCCGTGATCATGACCGTGCAAGATTTGAATCAAGAAAACGCGAGATTGAACATCTTGTGAATAAAACTAATACCGAATATCCCGGTAGTACTTCCGTAGAAATTAAAGATCAGTACTATAATATGAGGGAGAAGATTGAACCGGTGATGCATGTGATTGAAACAGCGGAAAGAGCTATGAGGGAAGCCGGAGTGGAACCCCGGGTTCAACCCATCCGGGGTGGAACGGATGGCGCTCAATTGTCATTCAAAGGTCTTCCCTGTCCCAATATTTTTGCTGGAGGAGAAAACTTCCATGGTCGATATGAATATGTTCCTGTGTCATCTATGGAGAAAGCTAAGGATGTGATAGTGAATATATGTAAGGATATTGCTGAAAAGTGAAAAAACAGAATCTTATCGTTATTACAGGGCCGACTGCCTCCGGGAAGTCGGCTCTTGCTGTCTCTTTGGCTCAAAAACTTAATACTGAAATAATAAGCGCTGATAGTCGTCAGATTTTTAAAGGAATTCCTATTGTTACTGCTGTTCCTACTGAAGAGGAGAAAGGAGGTATTAAACATCATTTACTTGAAGTGCTTTCTCTCGACGCTTACTATTCAGCAGCAAGATTTCGGGAAGATTCGATTAATATAATCAGAGAAATTTTTTTAGAAAAAGAAAATGTTATTGTTTGTGGAGGATCAATGTTATATATTGATGCTTTGACTAACGGGATTGACGACCTCCCGACTGTACCTGACAATATTCGTGATAATTTGGCTGCTCTGTGGAAATCTAATGGGGACGAATGGCTGCTTAGACAACTTAAAGAACTTGACCCGGTCTATTACGAAAATGCAGATCTTAAAAATTTAAAACGCATTTTTCATGCAGTGGAAATATCTATAACTGCCGGCAGGCCTTATTCTTCACTTCTCACCGGACGAATTAGTTTCCCGGAAGCACTTCCTTTCAATATTATAAAATTTTGTCTCTCGGGACCTCGGGAATTATTGTTTGAAAAAATTAATTCCAGAGTGGTTAAAATGATGGAGAAAGGTCTGGAAGAGGAAGCTTTGAGGGTGTATGATTTGCGTAATCTTAATTCATTAAATACGGTCGGTCTTAAAGAAATGTTTTCTATGATAGATGGCATTTTGAGCCGGGAGGAAGCTGTTGCCCGCATACAAAAAAATACTCGCGTCTATGCTAAGAAACAACTTACATGGCATAAACGCGATAAAACTATAAATTACCTTAATTTCTGTGATTCCCCGGAAGAAAATATAAACAATATTTTAGAATATCTTTCCTAATCCTGGGTTTAAAAATCATAACCCAGGGTGAACATCCAGCTCTTGTTTTTACCACCATCAGGATTTTTCCAAGCATTTAAAGCTCCCGCTAGATAGTGTACTCCGAAATAATAATGGTTAAACACTCTTATGCCGGTACCCATTTTGAAACCGAAATCAAAACCACGGTGTTCGGCATCATAATATTTGTAAAAAAATGACTGGGGATCGCGATAAAGAATGGCTACATCATTCTGTCCTGTCTCATGAAGACAAAATTGAAGATATGGTCCGAATTCAACCATCCACTTGATTTTTTCTGCCAGATTAAACTTAACAACCCCCATTATGGGCACTGTGAAATAATAAGCTCGCAGATGATCCACTTCATAATGGGTTTCTTTTGTATAAGTATCTGAAAGATAATCCACGATATTAATTAGATTCCCGCTTCTGCTTTCAAAAAACAGACCCGGTTGTAAAGACAGATACTCTTTGAAGTTCAGATTGGCCAGAACACCGGCATTGAATCCTGTTCCCCAGCTCGTAAGTATCATATTGGAATAATTCCCTGATGGGAAAGTGCGGTTGGATGTATTGAATCCGATTCGTCCGCTCAACGAGAAAAATTTTTCTGCATCTGATGTGTCAAAAAAAGGCTGGGCTTTTGCTATGTTGGGTGTCACCAGACCAATTAATACAAGTAGAGTTATTATAACTTTCTTCATAATCTTCTTTTTTAATAGAATGCAAAATTATAAAAAATTTTATGATTATTATATATGTACTTCTTTTCCTCCCTCTTTTACATTAGGGCTGTAGAGTTTAATAGAATAAAAAAAGCGGAAAAATGTTTCTCAACATTCCGCCGCCGGTGAGTCAGTTTGATCTTTTCACCTTCACAGGCAAGCCGATTTCACTTCATCACTACTTACAAAGTTATATCACTATTTTGTTATTCCCTAATTGCCACACTCTTCTTCGTGTGGCTATCTTTCCAATTGCAAAGTTAATAATAATTTTGCAAATCTTAAAATTTAATCCTTATTTTAATTTCTTTTTTATGTTTAATCGTAATGATATCTAAATATTTTTTTTAAATTATCATATTCAAATGTAAGGACACACGGCTCGTATGTCCGAAAATAATGAATAAAATACTTAGCATTTATTAGGCCATAAGTCATAGGTTCCTAATTTCAATACTTTAGTTTTTTTATTCGGATAATTTTTTTAAAGCACTGTTCCATATCCCTTTTGAGTGCGTCTCTTGTTCCTGTAAGTTAGACTGTCAAAGGGCTCGCTCTTTATCGAAATGCTATCTATAAACAATGGCAAGGCTTGTTTTTCTTTTATATGAATTGTACCGAAAATTCTCGAAACTGTCTTTCCGCTATCTGACTGGAGTTCCATTTCCAGATTCTTTTTCCCCGATAAATTCAATACCGTAGCCTCGCCGTTTCCATCACTGTATTCCACACCAAAGGTGCTTTTCAATCCAGCAGCATTGGGCATAAAGAAACTTAACTTAAGTATATCTCCTTTTTTTATATCTGGCGATGGTATTGAAAAAGAAATGTTATCATACCCGCTGAGATCTGATAAAATAAGATGAGAAGGATACGGCCAGATATTGATCATTCCTTTCACCGGCTGATGAAGGTCTTCTGTGTAAAGTTCTCTTCTTTTCTGGATTTCTTTATCTACTTTGTCAAAGAGTTCTGAATATTCATCCATATTACGACCATACCAGGCAAGTGTGGTATCTAAAGTTTCCTCACTTACACCGTGCAACTCCAAAACCTTTTTTCCCAATTCTACTTTTTCCTTACTTGATGGTGATAACTGAGTAGTTGCATAAGCCTCGGCCAATTCCATGTCAACAAGGAGATTCACCATTTTTTTCTCCGGCAGAACATTTCGTGGCCGATCGCTACATGATAGCAATAAAAACAAAGAAAATAAAATCAATGAGAGTCCTGACAATTTATTTGACATCATTCCGACTCTCCCTTTCTTTAATTGTTTTTTTACCAATCATGTTGAAAGCTCGTGATGCATCGCTTGAATAGAATAAAATTAAAAGGAAGACGCCTACACATATCGATGCATCAGCTATATTGAATATATATTGAAAAAATTCAAAATAATTGCCACCGATACCCGGTACCCACTCCGGCCAGTAAAAATCGAAAAAGGGAAAATACATCATATCAACTACTCTTCCCTCAAACCAGCCTGCATAGCCTCCATCCGGGGGAAAAATCTGTGCTAATTGAGGCGGCATCGGATTGTTGAAGATAACTCCATAAAAAACACAATCAAAAATATTACCGGCGGCCCCGGCTGTAATCAACGCCACTGCCACATAAAAGCCAAGCCTGATATTTTCAGCATATCTTATTCTTATCACAAACCAGATGAATACACCCACTGCTATGATTCTACCGAAGGTCAGAACGAATTTATTCCATAATTCCAGACCAAAGGCCATACCGTTGTTTTCTATGAATTTGAGATGCCACCAATTAGTAATGGGTAAATCCTCTCCCATATAGAAAGAGGTTTTTACCCATATCTTTATTATCTGGTCGGCAAGTATCACTGCAATACATACAGCAAAAACCACCCAGAGTCGTAATGATGCCTTACTCACTTTTTGATATTTTCACCTTAGCGTCAAGACCTTCTATTTCCAAAGGCACTGATTCTTCATCATCCATTGAGGATTCCAGTTTCAAACTGTTAGCCAGTACCTGCCCGGAAATATATTCTCCGAAAGCTTCCACAGCTTCTCTTATTTCCGGAAGGTCGCTTAACACTACATTGATTTTATCTGTAATTTCGAGTCCTGCTGATTTTCTAAGATTCTGAATACGGTTGATTAATTCACGAGCCATACCTTCTTTGCGTAATTCCGGTGTCACGGTCACATCAAGCGCCACAGTAAGATCTCCATCATTGGCTACCTGCCATCCCGGAATATCTTCTGCAAAGATATCTACATCATCAAGGGTCACCTCAGGTTCACCTTCTATGCCGGAGAATTTGAAACTTCCCTTTTTCTCCAACTCCAGAATATCTTTTTGGCTCATCGAAGATATGGCTGCTCCAAGTTGTTTCATCACTTTCCCATATTTGGGACCAAGCTTTTTGAAATCAGCCTTTACTTTCTTCACAAGACCACTTTCTTCGTTGTCTACAATCTTAAGGTCTTTTATATTAACCTCGCTCTTTATAAGACTTTCTAATGCTTTTATGCCATCTTTCTGGCTGTCGGAAGAAACTGATACCAAAAGTGTACTTAAGGGTTGACGAACTTTCAGATTGGTCTTCCTTCTTAACGCAAGAACATTTGAAGTGACTTTCTGAGCAAGAGCCATCCTTTCTTCCAATGATCTATCTATCAGAGTAGGATCGCTTTCCGGAAAATCAGTGGTATGAACCGATGCATATCCGTTGCCTTCCATGGCCGGTGCCACCAAATCTCTATACAATCTGTCGGAATAGAAGGGAGAGAATGGAGCCATCAACAGAGCTACGGTTTTTAAGCATGTATAAAGAGTCTGATAGGCTGATAGTTTATTGGAATCCATCTCACCTGCCCAGAATCTTTTTCGATTTAATCTAACATACCAGTTACTAAGATTATCGTTTACAAATTCTTCTATGGCGCGCGCTGCCTTTGTGGGTTCATAATCATCCAAAGCTTCGGTCACTTCAGCCACTAAGGAATTAAGCAATGATAAAATCCATCTGTCTATTTCCGGTCTTTCTTTATATTCTACCTCCTTTTCTGCACCCGTAAAACCATCTACATTGGCATAAAGAGCAAAGAATTTATAGGTATTGTATAATGTTGCAAAGAGTTTGCGAGCTACTTCTTCAACCCCCTTTTCGTCATATTTCAGATTATCCCACGGTGCTGAATTGGATATCATATACCATCTCACCGGATCACTGCCATATTTCTCTATGTTGCCGAAAGGATCAATTGCATTACCCAGACGTTTCGACATCTTATTACCGTTTTTATCCAATACAAGACCATTGGATATTACGGCCTTAAAAGCAACGGAATCGAACACCATTCCGGCTATGGCATGTAAAGTGAAAAACCATCCTCGGGTCTGGTCAACTCCTTCAGCAATAAAATCAGCCGGATAAACCTCATGGGTATCAAGTAGCTCTTTATTCTCAAACGGATAGTGAATTTGTGCATAAGGCATGGCTCCGGAGTCAAACCATACGTCGATAAGGTCCGTTTCTCGTTTCATAGGTTTGCCGCTTTCGGATACCAATATTATCTCATCCACATAAGGGCGATGCAAGTCGGCTTTCTCATAATTCTCTTTGGAATTATTACCCGGCTCAAATCCCTTATCTTTTAAAGGATTAGTTTTCATTATACCGGCGTTTACCGCTTTCTCTATTTCATCATAAAGCTCGCTGTAACTACCGATACAGATCTCTTCCTTGCCATCTTCGCTTCTCCAGATGGGTAACGGGGTTCCCCAATAGCGGCTCCTTGACAAATTCCAATCCTGTAAATTTTCAAGCCATTTGCCGAAACGGCCTGTGCCGGTTGATGTCGGTTTCCACTTTATCTGTTCATTTAATTTTATCAAATTATCTCTGGAGGCAGTTGTCCTGATAAACCAACTGTCAAGTGGATAGTAAAGAACCGGTTTATCCGTTCTCCAGCAATGGGGATAATTGTGTACATGTTTCTCTATGCGGAAGGCTTTCCCCTCTTTTTTAAGTTCTATTGAGAGTTCAACATTGAGGTCTTCCATAGATTCAGCTGCCTTGGAGTCATATTTCCCATCTTTATTAAATTTAGGGTCATATGCATTCTTTACATAAGCTCCGGCATGTTTCCCATACTCATTTTGATCTATACATTTTACAACAAAATTAGGGGCAAGTTCATCTATAGGATAGTAACGACCGGAAAGATCAACCATTGGACGCGTTTCGCCGGCTTTATCTATCATAAACAACGGTGGTATTCCGGCGGATTTAGCCACTTTGGCATCATCTGCTCCGAATGTCGGGGCTATATGAACGATACCGGTACCATCCTCTGTGGTTACATAGTCTCCTGGTATCACTCGGAAAGCAAGTTCAGAAACCTCCACAAATTTATCTGAACCACATTCAAATATTTTGTCCGGATGACTTTCACCATATTGTAAGAAGGAAGCATCGGTATGTTCATTATAAGGAACCGCCGGTTTAACCCAAGGCATTAACTGGTAGTATTTCATACCTACAAGATCGTTTCCTTTCCATTTCTTTATTATGGTATAAGGAATAATCTTATCACCGGCTTTATAATCTTCTAATGGCTGATTCTCTCCTTCCTTTTTGAAGTAATGTGAAACTAACTCTTCAGCTAATACTACGGTAATTTTTTCCGAAGTATAAGGGTTGAAGGTCCTTATAGCCACATAATCAAAATTCGGGCCTACACACAGAGCTGTATTGGAAGGTAGGGTCCATGGTGTGGTGGTCCAGGCCATAAAATAGGGCTTCCCCCAGCCTTGTATAGATTCATCCGGTTCTTTAATCTCGAAAAGGGCTGTTGCAGTAGTGTCTTTTACATCACGATAACAACCGGGTTGATTTAGTTCATGGGTGCTCAGACCCGTACCGGCTGCAGGAGAATAAGGCTGAATTGTATATCCTTTGTATAGATAACCCTTTTTATATAATTCCTTCAAAAGCCACCATACACTTTCTATATATTTGCTCTCGTATGTGATATAAGGATTTTCAAGATCCACCCAATAACCCATTTTATGTGTGAGATCCGTCCATTCCTTGGTATATTTCATCACTTCCTTTCGACAGGCGGAATTATAATCATCAACTGAAATCTTCTTGCCTATATCTTCCTTGGTGATACCCAGGTTTTTTTCTACTCCCAATTCAACCGGCAAACCGTGAGTATCCCAGCCTGCTTTCCGTTTTACATGATATCCTTTCATGGTTTTGTAGCGGCATACTATATCCTTTATTGTACGCGCCATCACATGATGGATTCCTGGCATTCCATTGGCTGAAGGTGGACCTTCATAGAAAACATAGGTGGGACATCCTTCTCTTTCTTTCATAGAATTCTCGAATAAATTCTCTTTGTCCCAATCCTGGAGTACCTCCTTATTAACTTCGGAGAGATTTAACTGACTATTATATTCCTTAAATTTTTTCATAATCTTATCTATAATCCCCTTTATACTTTAAACTCTTAGCTTTTTGAACTTACCATTCTAAACTTCACTTCTTAACACCCTTGAGTCCTCCACCCATTGCGAATATATTGGTGTCATAGGAGAAAGTTTTTCTTTCTGTATCACGTTTTCTTTTCAATCCTAAAGATATTAGTTGGTCTAAAAGTTCAGGGAAACTTATCCCGGTTTCATCCCATAAATAAAAAGAGAGGCTTCCGGGAATAGTATTTATTTCATTCACAAAAATTTCTCCCGAGTCTTTGTCTATCATGAAATCTATTCTTGAAACTCCATTGCATGCCAGTACCCTAAACGTTTCTGAAGCTAATTCCTGAATCTTTTTAGTTGTTTCCTCAGGTAGATCAGCCGGGATTTTCTTTTTGGAAGCTTGCATTCCTGATTTTGAGCCTGATCCATATTTCTCGTCATAGGTAAGAAAATCTTTCTCTTTAATCGGTTCTTCGCATACACTGCTTCTGCGATAGTCAGCATCTCCAAGCACGCTGCAATTGATTTCCATCATATTTTCTACCATATGCTCAACAATGATACGTGAGGAGAAACGAATTGCATTTTCTATGGCTGAATCAAGACTTCTTCTGTCGGTTGCCTTACTTATACCCACACTTGAACCAAGATTAGCCGGTTTCACTATTACAGGGTAACCTAAATCTTCTTCTATTTTCTTGTCTATTTTCTCCCTGTTGGATAGCCATTCTCTGTCTGTAAACCAGACGTATTCCACCACCGGTATCCCACTCTCTCCAAGGATCATTTTCATTGTGATCTTATCCATTCCATTAGCAGAGGATAAGGTATCACATCCCACAAAAGGTATTCCAATCGTTTCTAAAACTCCTTGAAACATACCGTCTTCTCCATGTGATCCATGCAATATCGGGAATGCTACATGAAGCTCCTCTATAATTGGATTCTTTTTAGAAAATAATCCTCCCTTTGTATCACTTCTGTAAAGTTTATAATCACCATAGACAGGCTTCATATAAACTTCTTCACATTTTGATTCGAGAGTTTTCAGGTCTTTATAATTGGAAATTTCAAGTAAAGAGGGCCCGGTAAGCCATTTTCCCTGCTTGGTGATGTACACCGGGATCACTTCATATTTTGTTCTGTCGAATGCATTTATTGCCTGGAGAGCGGAGATCACCGATATCTCATGTTCAACCGATCTCCCACCGAAGAAAACACCTACTTTAGTTTTCATATAGTTACATAACGGGTTACAACCTCTTTGAGGCTTTTAAACAACCGCAAAATTAGCATTTTAGTGCCGAAATCACAAATTCAGAGCTTGGCCGGCCATGGGAAACCATGAGGATTTACTGTTAATCCCATTCTTTCATCATTCAATCTTACTCGCAGGAATTCTTCAAGCTTCTTCCTGTCTCTTTCTAAAAATGGAGATCTGGCTTTTATAAAAACCATACTCACTGTATCCGGTGAAAAATGTTCAACGGAAGTTACCATCATTTTTGATACAGCTATATCCTCCACAGCAGGAAATAAAACTTTTATCTCCGGAGCTATTTCAGAACTTTGCTTATTAAACCAGTCATGATATCTTATTACATCTCGAAGGGAGTCGATGGTGGTTTGTTTTGTAAGCAATTCCTGTTGGGCGATACTATAAAATTCTGCAAAATTTTTCTCCGGATTTGTCATAGTGGTGGTAACATTGCCAACCGAGAATCCCTGCTTTATCTGTAATATAGTCCCTCCTAATCCTAAACTGTCAAGTTTGTTTATCATTGCAAGTTGAAGGGAATCCTTAGGTAAGGCTGTTCCAATAAGAGTAACATCTATGTATTTTTTACCTCCCTCCATATATTCCTTATGGCTCAATACCTGAGTATTGGGAAATACCATTTGCTGCTCTACAAATGCCTGCGCCTTTGCCAAAAAAAGATTCTTCCTTATCATTTGATAAGTTAGGAAACAGCTTACTCCCACTGTGCAGAACACTACTATTGTAACAAAGGTCTGCACACGTCTATTTCTGGATGTATTTTGATATACTACCGCTTTATATTTCAGTATTTTTACTCCGATCCAGGTGGCGAAGAGTATAAACACCATATTGGTGAAAAAGAGATACAAGGCTCCCAGGAAAAAATGCATCTGCATGGTGGCAAGTCCATAGCCTGCTGTACATAAGGGAGGCATAAGTGAGGTTGCGATTGCAACACCGGGCATTACCTGACCTTTGTTGCGTGCTGCTAAACCTACAAAACCTGCTCCTCCACCGAACAAAGCTACGAATACATCATATATTGAGGGAGAAGTCCTGGCCAGCAACTGGCTCGATCCTTCGTATTGAGGAGATATTAGGAAATAAATGGCTGAGGCCGCAAGAGAACCCAATACTGCCATGGAGATATTCTTGAAACTCCTCCTTAGTAATTCATAGTCAGCTATACCAATACCAAGGCCCATCCCAATTATCGGACCCATCAATGGAGAAATTAACATGGCGCCGATCACCACCGGTATACTGTCAGTGTTAAGTCCTAAAGATGCAACAAGTATCGCAAAAATCAATACCAGGAGTTGGCTTCCCTTGAAGTCTACACCGGAACGGATCGACTGCTCTACATCTTGCTGGGATTCCAGATCATTGGCAACATTGAAATATGAGAGCAGATCCAGCCAAAATTTCTTAAGACGCAGTTTTAGGTCACTGGTTTTCGTAGTTACTTCCTCGGCCATTTATTGCAAGGTTTATGGAGATTCAGTAGATTATTTTCTTAAATTCTTTTCCTTTTTTTCCAATTAAAAGCTGGCCTTTCAATGGAGAGTTTATCTTTCTTCCTGTTATATCAAAATACTCGGTCTCAGCTCCCTCACTCTCTTCCCATAAGTTTTCAATCCCCGTATCAGTTTCAATCTCACTCGGTGAAATGGTGGCTTTACCATTTTCTACAACCATATATAAGCAATCTATACAACCAACAGGAACTGCCGGGAAAATATAATCCTCCTCGCCATTTATTTTAAATATAGGATATATCTTATAACTTCCAGCTGAAAGATTGTTTGGAATTACCACTTCAAGAAGGTAATAATGAAACCATGGTTCGATGGTCAGTTCTGAAGTATAAGATTCTTGTTTGCTTCCGTCGCTTCCTTCTATAAGTATACCTGCCTCCCCTGTAACACTTACACTGCTATTGTTCTGAATTCCTTTATATAAAGCCGGGAAAAGTGTTATACGGCTTCCTAATCTGACGGTAGCTGTAGCATCGGGCTCAGGATCTTCTCCCAATTCTTTGATAGAAAAATTGCTCATGCAATACATTAGATATTTAGTGGCCCCGTTTACCTGAACATCCGGTCGAGATATATTGATGGTAACTTCCTGCTCGTAGTTATATCCGGAAGTAGATCCTCCAATACCTTGGTTCTCCGGAGTTAAGGCAGATAAGAGATAATAGCCGTCGCTAAGTCCTCCCCAGCCCCAGTTAATATGGAAATATCCTTTACCGTCATAGCCGTCGCATACAAATTGATGGCCCTCATCATTTTCTGTATATCCTCCATACATCACCGGAAGACCTTGAGACAATTGATTATATATCAACTCTTCCCATTCCTGATCAGTATAATATTCTCTTTGAGGCATCTGGACACTTTGAGAATAATTGAAGTATTTATATAATGACGATGCTATCCTTGATGCATAGGCTGCACTGAAACCGGGCGAATAATTTGTCTCGAGGGCATAACCACACGCCATCATCAACTGGGCCACCGCCTCCGCATTTTCTTCACTGTATTCTTCATCATGGTAAAGATCAAGCATCTCATTCCAATTGAACCTTGTATCATCAAAATCAAGGTACAATGAGGTTTGGTAATTGGCAAATTGACTCCTGTATTCAAGTATTCCTCCTTGGCATATATCCGGCCACTGATGATAATACATCACCTGTGCCATAGCGGTTGCCACGCAACCCGTCATGGAATATCTCCCGGAAAATTCCGGACACATATTATTAAATGGTGAATTCTGATTCCACTGGGAAGTCAATAATGGTACTACCGGATTCCATGAATCTGCCCTACTCTCGA
Organism: Muribaculaceae bacterium; assembly: GCA_022509185.1. Classification (GTDB taxonomy): domain Bacteria; phylum Bacteroidota; class Bacteroidia; order Bacteroidales; family Muribaculaceae; genus Lepagella. The sequence goes on from JAFLTS010000001.1 coordinate 184,384, forward strand.
TTTTATTATAGAGAATATTATTATCTGATGCAAATTTTATCTGTGAAGCATAAAAATCCAACCAATAAGAAAGTTCCGGATTTTCCTTAATATTAAAATTCCCGGTATTCGAGTAACCCAACAAAGGAGCACCGCAATCATCAGCTGATATTATTATAAATCCCGGTTCGGTAGAAAACACATAAATAGCTTTAAACTCAGGATTTTCAGCAGCATTGATCGTTGCAACGGGAGTGGGACTTAAACTTGTTCGCGTAATGGTAATATTACAATCTTCGAGAACTCGGTCCAAAGCTTCAGCTGGATGCAGTTGTTTAGCTATAATTGGTTGCACTGACATCAATAAGGCTAACGATGCCACATTTGCTTTAATAAATCTCATGTCTCTTAATTTTTATATGCAAAAATAATAAAAAAGAGACGAAGTAGTTCAATCCTTGAGGATAGGTCTTTTTTTAATTTTAATCTTCTTTTAGAATAAAATAGCGCTTTTTCGGGCTCTCCTAATAATAAACTGAATCAGTTTTATTGAAAATATCTAACTCTATAGTAATTTACTTTTTATTTAATTTTAAATTTTTAACTCATTTAACCTAAACATGTTTTCTGTAGTTTCAATTCTCCTTTATAGGTTTTCTTTTTAGTCGTTTTGTTCCTTTTTATTAATTTTGCAATATAAGATTTACATCCTCCTTTAATTTATGTCTGAGGTAAATTTATCTGGTCTGGGAGTAGCGCTTGTTACTCCTTTTAAAAAGGATCTTTCTATAGATTACGAAGCTTTGGAAAAGATCTTGGAAAATATCATTGAAGGAGGAGCAGATTATATAGTGGCTTTAGGCACTACTGCTGAAACTCCCACACTTACTTTGGAGGAAAGATCTGAACTTTGCAAGTTTCTTAACAATAAAACAAAAGGTAAAATACCAATGGTGATTGGTATTGGAGGCAACAATACTTTAAGAGTGATTAGAGACATCAATAGGACTGATCTATCAGGATTTTCAGCTATTCTTTCTGTAACTCCTTTTTATAACAGACCATCTCAAGAAGGCCTTTTCCAACATTATAAAGCAATTGCAGACATTTCTCCATTACCATTAATTTTGTATAATGTGCCATCCAGAACAGGAGTCAACCTTTCCGCTCACACCACTCTGAAATTAACTCAGTACTCATCTAAGATTATTGCAATAAAAGAAGCATCCGGCAAAATGGAGCAGTGTAAGGAAATTTTAGACAACGCTCCTGAAACTTTTAGTGTGATCTCAGGGGATGATGCCTACACTTCTGATTTAATGAAAATTGGAGCTGTAGGTGTGATTTCTGTTTTGGCTAATGCTTGTCCCCGGGAAGTGAAACAGTTAGTCGATCTTTGTTTGGAAAACAGATTTAAGGAAGCTGAGATATCTCAGCAAGAATTGGCACCTCTCATTTCCGGTTTGTTTGCTGATGGAAATCCCTCCGGGGTAAAAGCTCTCTTAAATATAATGGGGCTTTCACAAAATATTTTAAGACTTCCTTTAGTGCCTGTAAGAGATTCAGTTTTCGAGACACTTAAATTGCAATATTCTGCCATCCAAAATAGATGATTGATCCCGCTACCGTTCAAAAGATTAAAGACACGGCTGATATAGTTGATGTTGTGAGCGACTATGTCCATTTGGTGAGACGTGGAGTAAATTACATGGGACTTTGTCCTTTTCACAACGAACGTACTCCCTCCTTTTCTGTAAATAAAAGTCGTAATTTCTGTTATTGTTTCTCTTGTCACAAAGGTGGTGGTCCTATCAATTTCATAATGGAGAAAGAAGGTGTATCGTATCATGAAGCACTTCTTCAACTGGCACGTAAATATGGAATAGAAGTAAAAGAGAGGGAACTGACAAATGAAGAAAGGGAAAAGCAGACTCGGCGGGAAAGTATGCTCGTAGCTAACGAGTGGGCAAAAAACTACTTCGTTTCCAATCTATTGGAAAAAGATGAAGGAAAAGATATTGGCCTCTCTTATCTTTATGGTAGAAAAATTACTCCGGAAGCTATTAAAGCCTTCGCTTTAGGTTATGCCATAGATAAATCAAACGATTTCACTCAAGAAGCTTTAAAAAAGGGATTCCCTCTTGAAATTTTAAAGGATGTGGGTCTTACCGGTACAGCACAGCAAGGTAATTTGTATGATAAATTCCGTGGTAGAGTGATTTTTCCAGTTATTAATCCTGCCGGTAAGACCGTGGCTTTCGGAGGACGGGATTTAAAAGGTGGACCCGCAAAATATATAAATTCTCCTGAATCAGATGTATACTCCAAAAGCCGTGAACTCTATGGAATATTTCAGGCTAAAGGAGATATGGTCAGGGAAAACAAAGTTTATCTCGTTGAGGGATACCTTGATGTAATCGGAATGTGGCAGACCGGAGTTAAAAATGTAGTGGCTTCTTCCGGAACTTCCCTCACTGATGGCCAGATTGCGCTAATTCATAGATTCACGGATAATGTAACCCTTATATATGATGGAGACTCCGCTGGAATCAAAGCCTCTTTAAGAGGTATTGATATGCTTTTGGGACATAATCTCAATGTTAAGGCTATACCTTTACCTCAGGGTGAAGACCCGGATTCTTTAGCTGCTAAATTATCAACTGAGGAATTCAAAAAATATCTGGCCTATCATGAAGTGGATATTATTCGCTTCAAGATAAATGTCCTGCTATCCGAAACTGTCAATGACCCGCAGAACAGATGGCAGGTGGTTAGATCTATAGTGGAAAGCTTGGCACATATTCCCGATAAAATTAAACGGGATATATACATTCAGGAATGTAGCAACTTGCTTGATATTAAAGAATCTACTCTTAGTGCGGAAGTAGCTAAATCAAGAATAAAAATTATTGAACAGGAGAAACTCAAGCGAAGAGCTGAAGAATTAAATAAAAACTTCCCGGAAAAAGCAGAAATATCTTCCCCTCAACCCTCGTCAGTTGAAACCGCTGTTTCTCCTATTGACTCCTCCCCTCTTCATCCTTTAGAGAAAGAGTTGATTTTCAACTGCTTGAGATATGGATTTATCACTCTTTGGGAAAACGAAAAACCTGAAGAAGGTTTCACGACAGTTGTTGAATACGTTTCACAGGAACTTAGTTATGACAATATCTCTTTTACTCATCCTGAGTACAATAAAGTATTTTCTCACCTTTTCGATCTCCTCCCAAAATTTAAAGAAGATCTAAAAAATTACGAGCAGGAGATAAATGCTGCAATCGGTGAAAAAAGAAAGGAAGGTTATGAAAAAATTGGGGGACGTAATATCTCTCTTACAGAAATTTCTAAAGCTGAAGATAAACTTGAAGAAGAGTTGATACAACTTGCCAGAATAAAGAGAGAGAATTTCGCAAAAAATTATATTCTTGATTCACTCGGAAGCCATTATGAAGACAGTGTAAGAAAACATACAATAGAGGCTTTAGCCGAAAAACATCAGTTGAGTTCTTTATTCAAAAAAAATAAACCTGAAGAAAAGATTGAGGATAAGGTTCTTCCGATAGTAGTGAATTCTTTGAATGTTCTGAAAAATGGTATAATTGATCAGCAGTTAAAAGAATTAATGGATGAATTGAAAGAGTTGGGTAGCACCAATCCGGAAAAAGAGAAAGAAATTCATGCTAAAATTGGAGAAATTCTTCAGATGAGGAGAAGAATGGCTAAATTTATCGGAGACCGTATTTTAAGCCCTAACTCAATTAAAAGTAAAAAATAATTCTATGCTCTCAATAAATAATCTTTCTAAACATTATTCCAATGTTAAGGCCCTGGATAATGTCTCTTTTGAAGTGGAGAAAGGAGAAATTTGTGGACTTTTAGGTCCTAATGGGGCTGGCAAAACAACTCTTTTGCGCATTATAAACAATCTGTTGGTTAAAGATTCCGGTGAAGTTTTTATCAACGGTGAACCGGTATCAATTAAAACCACACGTCATATCGGATATATGCCTGAAGAAAGAGGACTTTATGATAAGATGAGAGTGGAAGATCAGATCATGTATTTCGGCCGTCTGAAAGGTGGCGACAAAAAGCGTCTTAGAAATGTTATGTTGGAATACATGGAAATTTTCAACCTTACAGGACAAGGTAAAAGACTCGTAAAGGAATTATCAAAAGGAAATCAGCAAAAAGTTCAGATTATTGCTACTCTTGTGCATGAACCTGAATTAGTGATTCTTGATGAGCCTTTCAGTGGATTCGATCCTATAAACGGGGCTTTACTTAAAGATCTCATAGCACGCCTGAATGAAAAGGGGAGCACAATAATGTTGTCTTCACATAATATGAATGCCATTGAAGAAATGTGTTCTTCCATTTCTTTGATTAATAAAGGTAAACTGCTTGTAAAAGGAGAACTTTCAGATATTAAAGACGCTCATCGCACGGGAAACCTTTTACTAACTACTCGAAAACCTCTTTCTCTTTCTTTGCTTCAAGACAGTGGATTGATTGAAAACATCCATAACTCAGTCCCGCTTAATGGCAGAAAGGGATCGGCCTATTTCATTTCAAAAAAAGAGGGTGTGAAAAATAATGATATCATTGAAGCCGTTTCTTTGCAAGGAGAGATTATCCATTTTGAAGAGCATTTGCCCTCTTTAAATGAAATTTTCTTAAAATATACCTCTACTCCTCAAACAATTTAATCCTAATCTGAAGATGGAACAATTGAAACTTATTGTAAGTACTGAATACCTCACTGATATCAGAAGTAAATCTTTTTGGATTAGCACATTCATTGTGCCCATAGTTATCGTGCTCTTTGGAGCAGTATTGGGAGTGTTGATGGCGGAATCTGACACTTTCACCAAGACTATGAACGAACTTCCCACAAATCCTGATGCCGAGAATATTACTACTGCTAAAATAGTAGGTATGTTAGCAGGTATTTGCCTCACATTTTTCCTAATGATTTATGGGGCTATGATTTTCAATAAAGTGAAAACTGAAAAATGTAATCGGATAATGGAAATTATCTGCACCTCAGTTCCCGGTAAAACCCTGATGCTCGGTAAGATTCTTTCAGTAGGTCTAACTGGTTTGACACAACTTCTCATTTGGGGATTGTTAATGTTTGCAGCGGCTACTGTCTTTTTCATTATTTTCGGTTTTGACGTGCCGTGGGGATATCTGACAGCAGGTAAAACTTATCTCGCCATTACATGGACAACTTTATACTTTATAGGCGGATATGTGTTATTTGGATCTCTTTATGCGGCTTGTGGTGCCATAACAGATAAAGACAATGAAAATCAGGCTTACATGACAGTTATTACTTTCTTGCTTTTGGGAGCTTTCTATTTGGGAGAATTTGCGGTAGACAACGGTGATTCTTCTCTCGCAATAGCCTGTTCATACATTCCTTTTACATCCCCTACTGTCGGCACTGTGAATGCAGTTTCCGGTTTCGCACCCGTTTGGCAGACTCTTACATCTCTTGTGGTGCTCTATGCAAGCGCTTTTTTCAGTGTAGCGTTAGCCGGTAAGCTTTATAGAAGTTCTATGTTGCTTAAAGGCAAACAGTTTACTCCTAAAGATTTGGTCACTTTCCTTCGTTCATAAGAGATAGCACTCTTTCATTGAATTCTTCCCGGGGTAGATTATAGGGTAACCAATGGATTTTAAACCCTCTTTTTTCCATACCCCGGAACCAGGTCATCTGTCTTTTGGCAAATTGATGGATAGCTATCTCCAATTGACGGTGCATCTCTTCATATGATAATTGACCTGTCACATGAAGGGTAAGGAATTTATACTCCAGACCATAATATATAAGATCTTCCGGTGATATTCCTTGAGATAAAAGCTTCTCCACCTCTTCAACCATTCCGTTAGCAAGTCGACTTTCAAGACGATTGGAAATCCTTCTTCTTCTATCTTCACGGCTTATATCTATGCCGATAATAAGTGCATCCAGTGAATTCACATTTTTCCTATCCGCATCTTTTGCCTCTTCAGGATGCTGACGGTAATATTCACCTATCTCTATAGCTCTTATGGCTCTCTTGGTTGTGTCGATATCTGTTTTGTTATGTAAAATCTTATAATCCTTCAGTATAAGGGTTAGTTCTTCAAGACTCTTATCAGAGAGTTCATTTCTCAACTTTGTATTCTCGGGCACTTCCGGAAGCACCACTCCACTTAGGGCATTCTCAATATACATTCCTGTGCCACCGCATACTATTGCCTGTTTTTTTCTTTGCTGTAACGAATGGATAATATTTCTGAAATCAGTGATATATCTATGCAAATTATATTTTTCCCCTGCAGCACAGATATCTATAAGATGATAAGGAATTTCTCCATATTCTTCCAAATCCTTACCGGTACCGATATCCATTCCCCGATACACTTGCCTCGAATCGGCACTTACTATTTCTCCATTTAAAAGTCTGGCCAGCTCTACAGCTCGGGTTGTTTTCCCGGTGGCTGTTGGACCCAATATGGCGATTATCCTATCTTGTTGCGACGTTTCTGATTTCTGTTGCGCCACCATTTCTTCAATTTGTACAGAGGAGTATCTGAATTAAAAAGTGATATCTCTATCCATTTATCATCTTGGAAATCTAATTTCGACTTTCTTACCTCAAGTAAGTTAAAGGTTGGATTGTATGATTTTATTCCATTTTTCCTAAATCCGTTCTCATCAAAGATCTTTTCAGTAAGAATTATAGTGGCAAGTCTGGTTATGTCATATACAGCTAATTCAGCCATCTTGTTAGGCATATTGGAATACAAATACTTTACCTTGTCAAACGACACCCATTCTCCCGGTACATCTAAATGCGGATACTCTGAAATATCTCCATCAAGAAAATAAAAATATCTTAATAGGCTATGTTTATCGTCATATGGACTCTTTCTACCATAAAAAAATCTTAAGTCTCCGTTTTTAACTCCTGTCATCTTTTCAATCACCGACTTTACATCTCCATCCAACATACCGTTCATGGTCTGCCTTGTAAAAAACGGTGTATCAAAAACCTCTCCTCTGCCTCCGTAAGCATCTGTAGCATGTTCATTAAGATATATGTAATTTCCACAAACTACATAATACCTTAAATAAGTCTTGGCTGTCATATCCCTAAGTTCGGAAGGAGTAATGATTTCATGGCTCTCTTGAAGGTCAAGGTAGAGATTATAATATCTCCAGGAGAAATAAATCCAGTCTAAGGCTACTCCTATCACTGTAAGCCATGTGAAAATATAGGAGTCTCTTCCGTTGAGATTTACATTGATATATGAGAACTGATAATAAGCCCATACCGCAAGAGATAATACTCCTGACATTATAATAAAATTCTTAAGCTGGATATGGGCTTCTGAATTCAAAACTCCTGCTGCTCCCCTTATTCCGCCAAAACTTCGGTTAGATCTGCATTCCTGGCATACCTTTAGCTTGCGGCGTTGTGTATAAATCACTATAAGCACAACACAACTTACAGGGTTTAATATCAATGACGGAATGAATGGATCCGTGAAAAATATAAACTCATGTGGCATCTCAAATAAGCCCCAGATGCACATCAGATTTAATATGATGGTAAAAAATGCATAGATTACTATACAATAGAGGATAGCAATAGATGGTACGATACAGGTTTTTAATTTAGCAAACCGTGCATTATAAATATACATATACATTCCCGATGCCACTAATAATGCTATCACCGGCGAAAGATAATAGGGAAGAATATGGGAGAAGACTATCGTGGCTATAACGGCAATCATACATACAGTGAGGTTTTTCCACAACCCGTATATCTGATTGCTATTGATTTTGCCTAAATCTTTCATTACTATTTAAGAATATTCTGTAGTTTACTTGAGGATAAAACCTATTATCCTCAAATTAAAAACAAATGACTTAAAAAAAGGTTTAGGGATGCTCTTTATCTTTTCTTTAAATTATTATTCAGGAAATCAGTGATTTTTCTAAAAAGTTGCACCCTGGCGTCACACATTCTCAGACTATGTTCAAAACCTGCATAGATCATCATGTCGCATATTTTTCCTTCCGATGAAAGTTTCGATGTATATTTTAGTGTATTATACATATGTACGTTATCATCATCTGTACCCGAAATTACCAAAAGATTTCCCTTCATTCCTTCGGTTCGGTTAAGCGCTGATGAGGTAAGATAACCCCTTGCGTTGGTTTCAGGGGTTCTCATAAACCTTTCCGTATAGATTCCATCGTAAAACCTCCAGTCTGAAACCGGTGCCATAGCTACTCCTGTTTTTAAAGGTGTATTTTCTGCTCCCATTTCCATGAGTGTCATATAGCCGCCGTAGCTCCATCCGAAACATCCCATCCTGTCAGAATCAACATAGGGTAATGTTCCGAAATACTTAACTCCTGCCAATTGGTCCTGGGTCTCAAGATTTCCTAAGTCCAGATATACACATTTAGCCCATTCTCGGCTCCGATTACCTGTGCCACGTCCATCCACACAAGCCACTACATATCCTTGAGACGCTATATAAAATATTCCCTCCATTCTCCAGCGGTCCAGCACCTCCTGTGATTCCGGGCCGTTATATTGATACATAAGCAAAGGGTATTTCTTGCTTGAATCAAAATTAGAAGGCTTTATTATATAAGCATTCATTTCCTCTCCGGAAGCATTCTTCACTTTTGTGAATTCCATTTTTGGTGCATTCTTGTATTTTTCAGCATAGACACGATTCATTTCCAGCTCTGCAACCTGATTGCCTGCCGAATTGCAAATAGTATACTGCGTAGGAACTGTACTGCTGCTGAAAGTCTTTACAAAGTAACTCATGTCACTGCTGAATGATGCTGAGGAAGTTCCTGTATTCCCGGTAAGATTCTTGATTACTCCCTTAGCGTCAACGCTCACTACACTTCTGTTGATAGGACTCAGAATTGTGGTTTGCATGTAATGAATGCCCCTTTTGTCACATCCGTAATACTTTGTTACATTAAAGTCTCCCTTAGTCAGAGTCTTCTTCAGTCCTCCGTTATAATCATAAATATACAGATGTTTATACCCGGATTTGTCGCTGCAGAAAACAAAATCGGAAGCCCCGTAAAAAACGTTCTGATAAGAATCCGGACTAATCCAGGTGTCGCTTTGCTCGGTAAGAATAAGATTGCCTACCGTGGATGCCGGATTGATATTGTAAAGCTTTAAAATATTCTGTTCCCTGTTTAATACCATAGCCATTAGACGGTTGCCGTCAGCACCGAATTCTAACGAAGGTATATAATCATCCGATTTCAGGGGTATATCCATTTTTTTGGTTGTCCTGTTGTCAAGATTATAAGCATGCACGCTTACAACCGAATTCTTGAAGCCGGGTAGCATATACTTATAAGAATAAGTGTTGGGGTAAAGGTCTCCCAAAGGATCATTGCTGCAATACCCCCTGTATTGGTCAAACCTATATTCCGGAACTTCACTTTCATCAAACTTGATAAAGGCCAGCACTGTATCATCACTATTCCATCTCATCAGGTTTAGAAGATCAAATTCCTCCTCATAGCTCCAGTCGGGCACACCGTTTAGAATTTTACCCGTTTCACCGTCAGTCGTGATGGCTATATCAGTTTTATAATCTAAATTGGATATCCAGATATTGTTGTTTCGTTCATAGGCCACATACCTGCCGTCATGTGAAATAGTGCCGGCTCTTTGTTTCCCTTTGTCGCTAACTTTTGCCAGAGTATTTCTGAAAGTATCGTAAACATAATATTCAGCTCTGAAGCTGTAACGGTAGATCTGCTCGCTGTCGTTCCATAAGAGAATCTTCTTCCCGTTTTCGCTTATCTTGAAACCCTCGAAATCATTTATCTTTAAATCACCTTTCACCTCATCAAGACTGAATATAACTCCAGTCTTTTTCCCTGTTTTATAACTGAATTTTTCAATACTCCTTCCGTTGTCACTTATAGCAGCAAATGATTCTCCATCGGGAAGTGGTGTTATATCTTTTATTCCGGCCGGAGTTGCATCTTTGATATTGCAATAATCGGAAATTGTTAGTTCAGCCTTTGTATTCAGACAAACTAATATCAGGGCGATAAAAGATAAAATCTTTCTCATGTCTTTTCTTTTTAAAATTCTCTTTTCTGCTCTTATTAATAAGCTCTTGCCACGATAACTCTCCTTTTTGAGGGTCTGCCTGTCACCATGCAGACACCTTCCTCCTCTTTAGAATCCAAAGGAATACATCTGATCGTTGCTTTGGTTTCTTCCTTTATCTTTTCCTCTGTCTCGGTTGTACCATCCCAATGTACCAGGAAAAATCCTCCGTTCTCAATCTTCTCTTTGAATTCATCATATGAATCAACCTTAAATGTATTGGCTTCACGGAGTTTTAATGCTCGGTCGAAAAGAGCCTGTTGGATATCTTCCAGTTCTTTCTCCACCCTCTCTTCTATTCCTTCGAGATTCACAGTCTCTTTTTCCAGAGTGTCTCTTCTCATCAGCTCTACAGTTCCGTTTTCAAGATCCCTTGCTCCGATAGCAAGTCTCACCGGCACACCCTTCAATTCATATTCAGCGAATTTGAAGCCGGGTCTTCTTTTATCATCGTCATCATATTTAACGCTTATACCACGCTTCTTTAAATTCTCAACAATCTCTTTCACTTTAGCGGATATTGCCTCCTTTTGCTCATCATTCTTATAAATAGGCACAATCACTACCTGAATAGGAGCCAGTTTTGGTGGCAATACCAGGCCATTGTCATCTGAATGAGTCATTATTAATGCACCCATAAGACGAGTGGATACTCCCCAGGAATTGGCCCAGACATATTCAGGCTTATTTTCCTTGTTTATGAATGTCACGTCAAAAGCTTTTGCAAAATTTTGTCCCAGATTATGGGATGTTCCGCTTTGTAAAGCCTTACCGTCTTGCATCATGGCTTCGATTGTGTAGGTGTTTACAGCACCTGCAAATCTTTCATTCTCGCTCTTAACACCTTTTATCACCGGCATTGCCATATATTTCTCTGCAAAATCAGCATATACATTGATCATCTCTACCGTACGGGCCTCGGATTCCTCTGCTGTTTCATGGGCACAGTGTCCTTCCTGCCATAAGAATTCTGCTGTTCGCAGGAACATCCTGGTTCGCATCTCCCATCTCATAACGTTAGCCCATTGGTTAATCAATAAGGGAAGGTCACGATAGCTATGAATCCAATTCTTATAGGTTCCCCAGATTATTGTTTCTGAGGTAGGTCTGATTATATATTCTTCCTCCAGTTTGGCTTCCGGATCTACTATTACGCCTGATCCGTCCGGGGCATTCTTGAGACGATAATGGGTCACTATGGCACATTCCTTTGCAAAGCCTTCTACATGTTCCGCCTCTCGGCAAAGATATGATTTTGGTATGAGTAGCGGAAAATAGGCATTCTGTACCCCTGTTGCTTTAAACATTCCGTCAAGGGTTTGTTGTATTTTTTCCCATATTGCATAGCCGTATGGCTTGATAACCATACATCCTCTCACCGGGCTCTGTTCAGCCAGGTCTGCTTTTATAACAAGTTCATTATACCATTTTGAATAATCTTCACTTCTCTTTGTGAGATCTTTCAGTTCTTTTGCCATATCTTTTTTACTCTGTTTTTCCTGTTATTATACCTGTCTGTTTATCTCAATCTGTCTGCAGCCCTTAGTAAGGAATAATCCTGTGCCATTCTGTAATATGCAAAAATTGCACTGAAAAGAGCTATAAAGGGACAAAGAATTGACGTCTTCCACCAGATATGCCCTCCTTCTATAGCACAGAAACCCAATAATCCTCCTACACAGGCATCCGCTACTATAAAAAGTATGGCAACCATGCAGACCCTTTGTTGAAATTTCAGATTCTTGAATAAAAATATATCTACAAGCAGCAATACTATTGTCGTGATAGACAACATAAAGAAATACCATGTATGAATCACCATCCGTTCTGCTCCGTCGGTTGGCACTCCCTCTTCATAAAAACCGAGTCCGCTAAGTGTGAAAGTGTAATCTTCTGTCACCACTATTCCAAATGGTATAAAAGTGAAACATGCCATCACTGCGGCTGCTATAAATAGTAATACTGTTTGCCAGCGTTGAATAACCATCTTTGTAGCTTTAATTATTTTTATGCAAAGTTACCACAATAATACTAATTTACCATAGGCTTTTCAAAAACAATCCGGTTCTAATGTGCCCTCTACATATTGGGCATAAATATTCATTTCCGAATAGCCTTGTATTTAAATTACCTCATAATTAAGTAATTTTGTTTTTGGAGATTTATTTGCTAAATTCGCATCTGCCTAAATTGGCAGTCAAATATCTTTTATTCTGTGATTAAACATATTAAAATTCTATAAAAAATGGATTTTCAAGGTAAGGTGATTCAATATCTTGGGGAACAGAGCGGCACTTCTAAAGCTGGCAACCCTTGGAAAAAGAAAGAATGGGTGCTCGAAACACTTAACGCTCAATATCCAAGAAAAGTTAAGGTACAATGTTTCGGCGATAGGTCCGACTCTATAAATCTTGAACCCGGTAAAGATTACATAGTTTATGTAGATCTTGAGAGCCGGGAATTCAATGGCAGATGGTACACTGAAGTTAGTGTCTATCGTGCCGAAGAGCTGCAGAATCAGTCCCAGGGCGGATTCCAAGGTGGTTACCAGCAGCCTCAACAAAATTTCCAGGCTCCTTTCGGTGGTAACCAAGCCCCATTCGGTGGTAATCAGGCACCTTACGGAGGTAATCAACCCTTCTCTCCTTCAGTTGGTGAAAGCGATGAAGATCTCCCCTTCTGATCTCTGAAACAATCAATCAGGTTTAATTTAATAAGCTCTGTTCTTTAGAATAGAGCTTTATTTTTTGTAACTTTGCGGGTATCAAAACTTTTAATTTATGAAGACAATAGACGAATATAGAATCGAAATAGAAACTGCCATAAGAAATCTGAAACTTCCTGAGGGTAAATTAGATAACCTTTACAACCCGATCAGATATGCTCTTTCTGCCGGTGGAAAAAGAATAAGACCTGTACTCACATTAATGGCTGCAGATGCTTTCGGACAGAAAGCTCCCGAGGCCGTTATGCCGGCTGTAGGTCTTGAAACTTTCCATAACTTTACTCTTCTTCATGATGATGTAATGGATAAATCAGAAATGAGAAGAGGTAGACTCACGGTTCATAAGAAATTTAATGAGAATACGGCAATCCTCTCAGGTGATACTATGCTTACATTGGCCTCTCAGTATGTTTCACAAGTTCCCGATAATCTCCTACGGGTTGTTATAGATGCTTTCAATGAGATGGCTATTAACGTTTACGAAGGTCAGCAACTGGATATGGATTTTGAACAACAGTCGCAAATAGCTCTCACTGATTATATTGAAATGATTCAGAAAAAAACAGGAGCCTTATTAGGCACTTGCACTATGATTGGAGCCCTAATCGGTGGAGCTTCCGAAAAGGATGCTCAAAAAATGTATGAGTTCGGGTTGCAGACCGGTGTAGCATTCCAGATCCAGGATGACTGGCTCGACACTTTTGGAGATTACACTACTTTCGGAAAATCAATCGGTGGTGATATAAATAATGGGAAGAAAACCTACCTTTATGTAGCTGCATTCGAGCAGGATTCACAGACAGCAAAAGCCCTCCGTGAAGCTTATGAAATTCCTGCAGGCGATGTCAGAGTGAAGACCGTTACTCGGATATATGAAAAATTAGGTATTAATGAAGCTACTAAAAAAGCTGTAAATCATTATTCTTCTCTGGCTCTTAAAGCATTGAACTCCACTTCTCTTGATGACGAAAAGAAAGAGGTGTTTAGAAAATTAGCTGAAAAACTTATAGGAAGAAAAAAATAATACGGGCATGATCGACACTCATACCCATCTTTACTTACCGGATTTCTCTGAGGATTTTGTCCCGATGATGCTCCGAGGTGAAAATGCCGGTGTCAGGTATTATATTCTGCCGAATATAGATGCGGAGTCTCTTCCTATGATGAAGGATTTTCATTCTCGTTTCCCTGACAATACTTTTATGACAATAGGTTTACATCCTACTGAAGTAAAAGAGGATTGGGAAAAACATATGAATTTCATGGAAAAGGAAATCGGGAAAGATAAGTACGTGGGAATAGGAGAAATTGGAATAGACCTTTATTGGGATAAATCTCAGATTGAAAACCAGAAAAAGGCTTTTGAATATCAATTGTTACTTGCCCAAAAATTAGAGCTTCCTGTCATAATTCATTCTCGGGAAGCTTTGGAGGAGATTTTAGAGGTGATTGGCAAAGTGAAACCCACTGTTCCCCTTATCTTTCATAGTTTCACTGGAAATTTAAACGATGTGAAGAGAATTCGGGAAGTATGTGATCCTTGGTTTGGTATTAACGGTGTCATAACTTATAAAAATGCCGCTCCTTTGAGGGAAGCCATTCCTGAAATAGGTCTCGAAAAAATTCTTTTGGAAACTGATTCCCCTTATCTTACTCCCGTACCTCATAGGGGTAAAAGAAATGAATCTTCCTATTTAGGGTATATCCGTGATAAAATTGCACAAACTTTGCAGGTCTCACCACAGATAATAGAAAAACAAACCACGCTCAACGCAAGTCATATTTTTAAAATTTGACCCTTTTATATACACTTAGTTATCCTCTTACAGGCCCGGTTGAGATATTTCTTCTGGTGCTTCTCATAATTCTCTTATGCCCCATAATCTTCGGGAGATTGGGTATTCCTCAAATTGTGGGCTTTATTCTCGCCGGCATAATTGTAGGTCCTTATGGCTTTGATATTCTGGCGCGTGACGCCAGTTTTGAAATTTTTGGGCAGGTAGGAATTCTTTACATCATGTTTATGGCTGCGGTGGAAATTAATATGTTCCATCTGAAAAAAAATCTTGGGCGCGGTGTATTATTCGGTCTTATCACTTTTGCAATTCCTACACTTTTTGGAATTTTCGGTTCTCGTTGGGCCTTCGGTGCCTCATGGTCCACGTGTACCTTGATTTCCACTATGTATGCGGCCCATACGCTTATCAGCTATCCTATCGTAAGTAGATTTGGCTTGCAGAATTCGAAGCCTGCGGTAGTAGCGGTTTGCTCTACTATAGTTACCGTGCTTCTGGCTCTTCTTGTTCTTGCGGGAGTGGTGGATGCAGCTGATTCCGGCGGATTTCATTTTTCTCGTTTCATTAATCTGCTTTGGTTAATGGTGGCATACGCTGCGGGAATGGGAATTCTTATCCACTTTTTCACAAAATATTTTTTCAGGAAAATAAGCGATCAGATAATACAATTTATCTATGTGCTGGCCATGGTTTTCTTCTCTTCTCTTATGGCAAGCGTTATTGGTCTTGAAGCTATATTAGGTGCTTTCTATGCCGGACTTATGCTTAACAGATTCATTCCTGAACGTTCAGGTCTTATGGGACGATTGAAATTTGTGGGTAATGCAATTTTCATCCCCTACTTTTTGATCGGTGTCGGAATGTTGATAAATGTGCATGTCATATTTAAAAGCTGGAATGTTGGATGGGTAGCTTTGAATATGGCCGTTGTGGCAATGGTGGCAAAATGGATTTCTGCTTTCTCTGCAGCTAAAATTTTTGGCTTCGGAAGAACTGGCACTCGACTTATGTTTGGCCTGACTTCGGGAAAAGCTGCTGCTACTATCGCTGCAGCATTGATTGGCTTCCAGCATGGCCTTTTATCCGAAGATATGTTGAATGGTGCCGTCTTGATGATTCTGGTAAGCTGTCTCGTTGCTTCGATTTCCACACAAAACGCTGCCAGGAATCTGCGTCTTGAACTTACTGAGGCGGAATTCAAGAAAGATAATGAAACACAACCGGGAGAATATGCCCGTCAGCTGGTAGCTGTGGCTAATCCATTTACGGCGGAAAACCTTATGAAACTGGCGTTACTTATGCGTCATCGTAATAACCGCAATTCTGTAACTGCAGTTTTTGTAAGAAATTCTGATGATGCTCACAGAGTGCAGGCAGGAAGAAACTCTCTTGAAATTGCGGTTTCAACAGCACAGGCCGTGGATATAGAGGTTAAAGATATTGAACGGTATGACATTAATGTTGTAGCCGGAGTCACTAATGAAGCTAAACAAAACCGTGCTACCGATATCATGATCGGACTTCATAGGAAGTCGAATATTGTAGACTCTTTCTTCGGGTCAATGACCGAACAATTATTGAACGCCACCAATAAAATGATTTTTATCAGCCGGTGTTTCACTTCCGTTGATACCCTTTCCAGGTTAATTATCCTGGTTCCCGAAAATGCGGAATATGAAACCGGTTTCCAGCTATGGGTAGAAAGAGTTAGCAATCTGGCTGCTCAGCTTGCTGCTAAAGCTATATTCCTGTCTAACGATACTACAGCAAATTTTATCAGAAATGTGATTATTTCTGAAGGCTACGCCATACGTCATGAATACAGGTCCCTTGCCACTTGGGATGATTTTATCCTGCATTCAGGTGATATTAATGAAGATGATATTTTTATTATTATAGGAGCTCGTAAGGGATCCCTTTCCCATTCTTCAGATCTTGAAGGGTTGCCCGGTTATCTTCAGAAAAATCATTCCAAGGATAATCTCATTCTGATATATCCTGAACAATTCGGAGGCTCTAAGGATTGATCATCAGCTCCCTTTTTCTACTTCATTTGTTCCATCCTTTCAGGATCACCTACTACCCAAAGTATATCACCCTCCCTTAAAATAGTATCGGCTCCCGGTTGCTCAAATACGTCCTCACCACGTTGCACTTTCACAATCATGCAATAATAGTCTTTCCGTATATCTGTTTCTCCTAAAGGTACATTTATAACAGGGGATTTTTCAGTTAATGTTATGCTCCGAAGTTCAACACTTGAGCTATATACATCTAAAGATCTATAGGCTTTTTCGTCTCTCTCGATATCGTCGTTAAGTTTCTTTATCTGTTCATCGTTCCCTATTATTCCTAACACATCTCCCGGGAAAATCCTGGCATCTACGGAAGGTAATGGCATTGTACGTTCTCCTCGTTGAATGCTTGCCACGCTTATACCGTATTCGTTTCTAAGGCCTGAATCCCTTAACCTGTCTCCTACAAACGGGCAATAAGCTCCAACCTCTATATAAGCCATATGTAGGTCATCAATTAGCTTATTGTTGATTCCGGACTTGGTGTTTTCCCGAATATTAAGGTTATCTATAAATTTCTTCTCTATAGTTGTGTAACGGGCACTGATCTTTTGGGAAGCAAAAAAGATGATAACTGCAAGACAAATCACTCCGGCAATCCATGCTACTGTGGCATCATATGCCAAAGTAAGCATATAAACGATGAATAATAAGGCAACTAAATATCGGATGATTCGTAAGGCTACTAAGGGAACATCATAAAAACTTGCGGATGCATGAAGTCGCATCTTCTCATCTGCTTTCAATGAACTGAATGATAAAGCAAAAAGGAATGGAAGCATGGCGGCTAATGTTATTACCGTTGCTAAAAATCTTCCCCAGTCTGCCATGTATTCTTCAAGTAAAGGAAACAAAAACTGACGGCTTACAAGTATTATGGCTATAAGTATAACTGAGAATATTACCATCCTGCCTAAATACCGGCTTAAGATATCCTTCCACAATTTTTTGGTGCTGTTAGTGTCAACAACCTGTTTTGAATATCGGTCGATTAAAAACCTCAAATTCTCAGGTAGTTTTGATTCTACAAACTTGTACGCCGGTTGTGACAGTTTTACAAAATAGGGGGTCGTAAATATTGTGATTACTGAAACAGCTACTATTATAGGGTAAACTGACTGTTGGAGCACACCCAGACTCATTCCTAATGCTGCAATGATAAATGAAAATTCTCCTACCTGGGTAAGGGTAAAACCACTCTCGATTGCCACCCTTAAACTCTGTCCCGTTACAAGCATACCGAGAGTACCGAAGAATATCATACCCACAATCACGACTCCTGCCAAAATCAGGATTTCCCACCAATAGTCAACCAGTACTGATGGGTTTACCATCATACCGACAGATATAAAAAATACCGCACCAAATAGATCTTTCACTGGCTTTACCACTTTTTCCATCTTTTCTGCTACCATGGTGCCTGCAAGAATCGAACCCATCACAAAGGCTCCTAATTCCAGTGAAAAACCACAAATAACGGAGAATACTGCCATGGAAAAACATAAACCCATTGCAACTATAAGCATGGTCTCATCATTGAGAAAATGCCTTACTTTAGCGAGAAACGATGGAAGTACGTAAACTCCCACCAGAAACCATATGATCAGGAAGAATAATAATTTTCCTATTGAGAAAAGGAGATCCTTGCTCTCTACATTACCGACGGCTATAGAAGACAACAATACAAGCATTAAGACAGCAAACAAATCTTCTATTATCAGCACGGCAAGAACTAATGATGCAAATTTCTTCTGTCGCATTCCAAGATCCGTCAACGTCTTTAGGATGATGGTGGTGCTCGACATGGAAATCATACCTCCGAGAAAGATACAGTTTATCGAGTCCAGATGCAAAATTTTCCCCACGCCGAATCCGGCAAAAGTCATTCCCGTTATTATTATCAGAGCTGTTATAATAGCGGAAGATCCGGAATTCATTAATTTCCTGAAACTGAATTCCAATCCAAGAGTAAACATTAAAACCACTATTCCAAGATCAGCCCAAAACTCTATGTTGTCAAGATTCGATATAGAGGGTAAATAGGTAAAGCGAGGGCTGGCAAGAAAACCTGCTAGAATATATCCTAACACTACCGGTTGTTTAAGTTTCTTGAAGAGAAGGGTAACAACTGCACCCAAAAGAAGTATTAAGGCTAGATCAGCTATTAATCCGTCATTGGCCTCTTCTTTTTCGTTTACATCCGGTTCCTTGTCATTTATTTCTGTGTAGGTATTGTTGATGAGTTGTTCTGTATTCTCACCCAAAGAAAAATCCTGGGTGTCTACCGAGCAAGGAAGATGAATCATTTGTGTTGTTCTGTAAATTAAACCTGGCTGTCAAGTGGATCTGCTTCGGCCATTTCCACTTCAGAACGAGCATAGCGGTCTACTATATAAATATTGTAGTAGGATAAAAGCAAAGTTGTTAGTGGCAGCGCTATTATGAGCCCCATAAATCCTAATAAGGCTCCCCAGATGGAAAGAGACAATAAAATTATGGCCGGATTCAATCCCATGGCTTTCCCCATTATTTTTGGGGTGAGGAAAAGATCTTGAATACATTGCACTATTATATATACGGCCATACTTTCCCAAAAAATCACCCAGAAATCCACTCCGGTACTTGCTGTGCTTACTAAACAAAGCAACGCGGTAATGGGCAATGAAATTAATTGAAGATAAGGCACCATATTAAGGCATCCAATAAATAGACCCAAAACTACTCCCATTGGCAAGCCTACTATCAGAAAGCCTATGGCGAAAAGCACTCCAACTATCATTGAAATAAAAAACTGGCCTCGGAAATACCTGTTCATTGCCCGCTCAATATCTCTTCCTATATGAAAAATTTGATGACGGTGAGGGTAAGGTACAAGTTGCTTGAAACTTAGCATGATTCTTTCATAATCAAGCATTATGAAAAGAACATAGAGTATAACTATCAACCAGCTTAAGGCGCCTATTATAAAGGCAAGTCCCGAACTAAGGAAATTCCATGATGAGGCAAGTGTGGTTTTGATTATTTCTTTCCATTCATCCGGTGTTAGTAACCTCGAGATACTTTCATAATCAAGATTCTCTTTCACAAAATCATAAAAAGGACCGGAGATATAAGGGATATCTATCTTTGAAGAAGCATATTTACGGAGCAATTCTGCCATTTCCTCCGCTTCAGTCACTAAATATGGGAAAAATAATATTGAAAATATTCCCACAACCAGACACGCCTCCAGAAGTGTTAGCATCACCGGTATAAATCTCATTTTTAACTTTAATACACGCATATTCCATTTCACAATGGGTTCAAGCATGTAAGATATGAGACAGGCAACAAAAAAAGGCAGAAGAACTCCCTTCAATGCGTCAAGAATATATAGAGCCGCTATTATTCCTATCACACTGAAGGTTATCCTGACAACCCTGTCAAAAGTATAGGGTTGCCTTTGTGGATATCTCAATTTATCCATATTACAAAATTAGTTACTATTTCCCACTTCGCCAAGTGTGCACCATTATTCATTTTTTATAAACTTTCATTAATTTTGTATCCGGTTTTTTTAAGTATTATATTATAATGATTACAAAACGGTCCGTTTTATCCTTTTTTACAATTTTATTGCTGTCTCTGCCGGCTATTGCTTATCCCGGAGATGAGGCTTTGGCCGAATTCCTTAAAAGAAATGGAATTCAGGCTAACTCGGTTGCAGTCAAAATTTTAGACCTCTCCGATGGGTCCATTGTCGCTACACATAATGAAGATACTCCTCTTGTGCCCGCTTCTATTATGAAGTCTGTAACAACCGCTGCTCTTCTGGAATCAGCCGGTCCCGACTGGAGATATCATACAAGAATTTATATAGACGGCCCGAACGATTTAGGTTATCTTAGAGGGAATGTTATTGTAGAGGGAGCGTGCGACCCTACAGTGAACTCGGATAAAGAACCTTTCTCCCCGAATATTATTGAAGAAATTGCTCAGGCTTTGATCTCTCAACGCATCAATAGAATTGAAGGTTCAGTCATTATAGATGAAAGGAATTTCAATGGAGAGCCCAGGCCTCAATCTTGGGCGAAAGAGGATTGTGCCAAATATTACGGCACTGGTAGCCATTCCTTTAATTATTCCGATAATGCCAGAGGTGACTTCGCTGTGCATCAGCCTTCCTCAGCTTTTATTTCTGCACTTAAAAATCATCTTAATAATCAGGGAATCGAAATAGAAGATAAAGAACTTACTGAAGGTTCAAGAATTCAGATTCATGATCATATTTCTGCTCCTTTAGATGAGATTATGAGATCTTGTATGATGAGGAGCGATAATTTATTTGCTGAGGCAATGCTGAGAACTTATGGGAAAATGGCAGGATGCGATGGGTCTACTGATGAGGCTGCAGCTTTAGAAATGACTCTTTGGCAAAATAAAGGCTTGCCTTTGGAAGGTGTGGAGATTTTCGATGGTTCAGGTTTATCCCGTTCTAATCGGGTCACTGCCAACTTTATGTCTGAACTTCTCAAAAATATGAGCGGAAATCCTGATTATGCATCTTTTTTTCCTCTGGCCGGACAGGAAGGTACATTAAAAAAATTCCTCGCTGGAACTTCACTCGATAGCTATATTGCAATGAAAACAGGAAGCATGAGAGGAATTCAATGTTATGCCGGATATAAACTCGATGATGATTATATGCCTACTCATGTCATTGTAATCATTATGAATGAAATAACTAAAAGCCGGGAAAGGGCTAAACAAGCTGCAGAAAAAATGTTGCTGTCTATTTTTGAATAATTATTTGTTTTATGGATTCGAAACTTAGGGATCTTCTCGACAAAATATATGAATTGGAGGGCTTGGTACATCTTGCCATAAGAAGGGAGGACGCTTCTGAAGATTTTCTTCGTCTTATAGCTAAAAAAGGCAAGGAGGTAAGTGATTTATGCCTTGATCTTGATAAACAGGATCATATAGATGACTTTTCCCAAAAACCATCTGAGAATCCCGATGGAGGCCCCTTGGCTTTTCTTCTGGATGAATACTCTATTGATGAAGAGACACAAAATGTGGTTCCTTCATTAGATATTGAAAATTATGAAATTATCTCTGAGGAAGAAAATAATAAATTGTCAGAAATCCCTGAAATTTCTTTGCAAGAACCGGAATATAAGAAAGGTAAGCTTGTTTTCTCTATTAATGATCGTTTCCGTTTCCGCAAAGAATTATTTGATAATTCTGATGCCGACTTCAATAATACTTTAGCGTTGGTAGCTTCGATGGATGACTATGAGGAGGCCGAAGACTATTTTATAAATGAGGAGGGTTTTGATAAAGGTAATCCTGTAGTAAATGATTTCCTCGAAGTGATAAAACGCTATTTCAGATGAATCAGGATGGAACTTTGATATTGGTGCCGACTCCGGTTGGCAACCTTGAAGACATGACTCTTCGCGCTATTCGTGTATTAAAGGAAGTGGATCTAATTCTTGCTGAAGATACAAGAACTTCCGGTGTGCTTTTGAAACATTTTGAAATTTCTACTCCCATGAAAAGCCACCATAAATTTAATGAGCATGAAACGGCTGAGTATTTTGCAAGAAGAATTGAAAACGGGGAAAAGATTGCTTTAATAACGGATGCTGGCACACCTGGAATTTCTGATCCGGGATTTCTTTTAGTAAGAGAATGTAGGCGCCGGGGAATTAAAGTTGAGTGTCTTCCCGGAGCAACAGCTTTTGTTCCGGCTCTTGTCGCTTCAGGATTGCCTTGCGACAGATTTGTTTTTGAAGGATTTTTGCCTCCTAAAAAAGGAAGAAATACAAAACTTTTATCTCTCGCGCAGGAATCCAGAACATTGGTCTTTTACGAATCTCCCAAAAGGCTTCAGCGCACATTAAAAGATTTGATGCAGTATTTCGGTAAAGAGCGAAAGGCTTGCGTTTGTCGTGAAATTTCTAAAATTCATGAAAATTTCAATTTTAACACTTTGTCTGAGCTTTATAAATATTATTCCGAAAACCAAGCTAAGGGGGAAATTGTTATCATTGTGGATGGGTTTGAAACATCTGCAAAAAACAATTCTAATGAATTATAAACCAAATCTTTATTAATATGAAAAAAATTGCTGTTGCTCTCTGCGGAAGTGCTCTTCTCATTTTAGGAGCTTGTACTAGTGGTTACAAGGAAAAAGCCGAACAGGATTCTTTGAAAATTGTGGAATTAACCACCAATTATGAGGAAGCTACAAGTTTTAATGATTCTCTTATGCTTCTCATGGCTGATATCTATAACGGGCTTGATTCTATCAATATGCAGGAAGGATTACTTTATAATATCAGTAACGGGGAACACGACCGTAGAGCCGAAGTGCGCCATAATCTTTCTGCTATAAAGGAGAGACTCGCTAAAAATCATGCCCTCCTTGATCAGATGGAAAAGAAAATGAGAGATTCAGGTAATCAGAATGCTGTGCTCACTAAAACTATCGAACAGATGAAAGTGAGACTTAACGACCAAGACAACCATATTGCTATGCTTGAAAATCAGCTCGCTGTGGCAAACGATTCTATTGTAGCTTTAAATCAACAGGTTGCCGACAAGGAGATGCAGGTGCAGGTTCAGACTGAAGCTAAAGATGCCGCTTTTAATGCTTGGCAGGAATCTGAACAACAATTGAACACTGTTTACTATGCTATGGGAACTAACAAGGAATTAAAACAAAATGGTCTCCTTGAAAAAAAATTCCTCGGTGAAACTAAAGTGTTGAAAGGGGATGTGAATGAAAATTATTTCACAAAAGCTGACAAGAGAACTCTTACTTCTATTCCAACCGGTGCAAAGAAAATTAAAATTTGGACCAATATGCCGGCCGGTTCTTACGAAGAAGTAAAGAATCCTGACAATACTATTACAATTAAGATTACAAATCCTAATGAATTCTGGAACTATTCTCCTTACCTTGTAATCCAGCTTGACTGATCACACTTTAATATATAAAATAAGAGAGAATTGAAAATTTTCAATTCTCTCTTATTTTATTAGACCAGCTTTTATTCTCGGTCATCTTGTTGATTTTGATTTCGTGGTGTAAACCTGCGGGGTCCTCTGTCTCCTCCTTCACGTCTTTGTTGGTTTCCTTCAAAACGACGAGGAGCTCTGTTTTCTCCTCCTTCTCTTCGTGGACCTCCATTACCTTCTCTACGGGGTCGGTTCTCGCCCCCTTCTCTTCTTGGCCTGGATTCTCTTTCAACATAGCCCTCTGGTTTCTCGGTCAAGGCTCTCATGGATAATCTATATTTCCCTGTCTTCTTATCTATTTCTATGAGTTTAACCTTTACCTTGTCTCCTTCCTTAAGACCGCTGTTTTCCATATTGTCAAGACGATCCCACGATATTTCACTTATATGTAACAATCCGTCACGTCCTGGCATAAATTCTACAAAGGCTCCGAAGTCAAGAATGGATCTTACTGTACCGTCATATACTTCTCCTTCTTCCGGTTGGGCCACTATTGCCTTGATTTTCGCTAATGCTTCTTCTATGCCGGCTTTCTCTTTTGATGCAATCTCAACTTTTCCTATTCCAAGTTTTTCATCCTCTTCTATTGAAATAGTGGTTCCTGTCTCTTCCTGGATTCCTTGGATTACCTTTCCTTGAGGTCCGATTACAGCTCCTATCAGTTCCTTAGGAATTTCAAGTGTAAGGATCCTTGGAACATGAGGTTTGTAATCCTCTCTTGCCTCTGGAATAGTTTCATTTATGATGCCAAGAATATGCATTCTTCCCTGACGTGCTTGTTCTAATGCCTTTTCGAGAATTTCATAGCTCAATCCGTCACATTTAATATCCATTTGTGTGGCGGTGATTCCTTTTTCTGTTCCCGTTACCTTGAAATCCATATCTCCAAGGTGGTCTTCATCTCCTAAGATATCAGATAAAACTGCATATTTGGTGGCTCCCTTATCTGATATTAAACCCATGGCCACACCGGCTACCGGACGTTTCATTTTAACTCCGGCATCGAGAAGTGCTAAAGTTCCTCCACAAACAGTGGCCATTGAGGAAGATCCATTACTTTCCAGTATATCGGAAACTATTCTGCAAGTATAAGGAAAATCTTCAGGGAACATTCTTTTTAATGCACGGTGAGCAAGATTTCCGTGACCTACTTCTCGACGTCCTACTCCCCTCTGCGCTTTAGCTTCTCCGGTTGAGAAAGGAGGGAAATTATAATGAAGAAGAAAACGCTCCTTACTCTGGTTTAATACATCATCCACTATCTTTTCATCAAGAGTTGTCCCTAAAGTAGCGGTTACTAATGCCTGAGTTTCTCCACGGGTAAAGATCGCTGCTCCGTGAGGCCCGGGTAGATAGTCAATTTCACACCAGATTGGCCTTATCTCGGTGGTTTTCCTTCCGTCTAATCTTACTCCTTCATCAAGAACACAGCGGCGCATGGCTTCCTTTTCAACGTCGTGGTAATAACGCTTTACCATAGCTACCCTTTGTTCCGGCGTATACTTCTCGAGCTGTTCCTCGGTCATTTCCGGCAGATTCTCAATGTATTCGTCAACTATTGCCCGGAAGCTGTCGCCTCGCCAATGTTTATCGGCATTCCCGGCTTTAGCTATTTCATAAGCTTTGGCGTAACATTTTTCTTCCACATCTTTGCGGAGGTCTTCATCATTTATCTCGTGATTATATTCACGTTTTGTCTCTTTGCCGGCCTCCTTCATTAATTCAATCTGCGCAACGCAATGTTTCTTTATTTCATCATGGGCCACTTTTAAGGCTTCAAGTAATTCGGCTTCCGACACTTCATTCATCTCGCCTTCAACCATCATTATATTATCATAAGTGGCGCCTACCATTAATTCTATGTCGGCTCTCTCGATTTGGTCGAAGGTCGGGTTGATAACCCATTCTCCATCAACTCGGGCTACTCTTACCTCAGATATAGGGCCTTCGAATGGTATATCGCTACACATCAAGGCTGCTGAGGCAGCTATTCCTGCCAAGGCGTCCGGAGCTTCGTTTTCATCTGCCGAAAACATGGTAACATTTACAAAGGTCTCTGCATGATAATTGCTCGGGAACAAAGGACGTAATACTCTGTCAACCAACCTGCTGGTCAGAATTTCATAATCACTGGCTCTACCTTCTCTTTTAAGAAAGCCTCCCGGATATCTTCCTATTGATGAATATTTTTCTTTGTATTCTACTGTTAGAGGCATAAAATCTACTCCTTCGTTTGCCTCTGCTGCTGAACATACCGTGGCCAGCAACATCGTATTGCCCATTCTTACCTCCACGGCACCATCAGCTTGTTTCGCAAGTTTGCCGGTCTCGATCGTTATCTCCCGGCCATCTCCAAGCTGTATGGTCTTCTTTACTGGTTTAATCATAATGCTTCTTTTTTTCTTTCTTCTTGTTTTCAAACGCAAATTTACCCATTTTATTCGGCTTTACCTTATTTTTATTAATTTTGCATCATTCACCAATTTTTTCTTTATGTTTTCTTCTGTGAAATATCTTTCGAAAGGCCTTTTAACGGTATTTACCATTTCTATTTTGCTCTTTTCTTGTGCCAATCATAAATTCAAGGTGAAAGGTGAAATTTACGGAGCGGAAGAGAAAACTCTGGTCCTCGAAAAATCAGATTTCTATGGCAGATGGTTGCCGGTGGATTCTGTTAAAATAAATAAAAACGGTGGATTCTCTATTTCTTTCCCGGTTCCTCCTTCACCGGAAATTTTTCGATTGAACCTTAATGATAGATATGTTTATTTCCCGGTTAATGATAAAGAAACTATTACTTTGTTATCATCTTATGATAATTTTGGGAGAGATTTCAAATTAGACGGTTCCCCGGAGGCTGTTATGATGGAAAAATTTGAAAAAGACCTGCAGTCTTCCTATAATTCACATCCCGATTCTTTGATTAATTTTAAAAGATCGGTGTTCTCCAACTATATGAAGGATAATCAAGGATCTATAATAGCTTTCTATATTCTTACAAAAACTGTGGATGATAAGCCTCTTTATGACCCTTCTGATCCTCTTGATAAAAAATATTTCGGCGCTGTTGCTACAGGATTTAAAGAAAAAAGGCCTGATGACCCTCACACTGCACTTCTTGAACAAACTGCTTTACAGGCTCAAAAAAATCAAAGAGCTGCCGAGGGTAAATTTCATCAGATAGAAGCTGAAGAAATTTCTTTAATCGACATCGATCTTCAGAATGAAAATGGCCAAAACGTGAAATTAAGTTCTGTCACTGGAAAAGGAAAACCTGTGGTAGTCATTTTCTCTTTATTAAACCATCCGGATTCTCCTGAATTTAATATTAAACTTGCGAAAATTTATAATCGGCTCGAGGGTAAGGTGGAGTTTTATAATGTCTCTCTTGATGAAGACCAGTATGAATGGAGGGAAGCTGCTAAAAACTTACCCTGGATCACTGTTTATTCACCTGGACAGAACTCTTCTAAAGATGCTGTAAGATATAATGTATTCCAGGTTCCCTCTTTCTATATTTATGACGCTAATGGAGAGTTGTCTTCTCGCCCTATGACTCTTGAAGAACTTAATCAGAAGCTCTGATATGTCTCGAAAAGCTCTCTTTATTCTGTTACTGTCTCTAGTTTCTTTTTTTAATCTTTCTGCTCAGGAAGACGCTAAATTGAAGGTGCTCCCTTCTGCTCGACTGTTGATTGACGGGGCTCTGTATGCTTCTCCACAAAAATATCTTTATAAAGACGGAATGGCAATCCCTGAAGCGCGTGTCGGAGCTAAGCTCTTTTATGGGAAATGGAGCTCCTGGATTGATGTCGGTATTGCGTATGGGAAAATCGGACTTAGAAATATGTGGATTCAATATGATTTTAATGATCACCACAGTGCCCGAATAGGCAATTTCCTTCAACCATTCGGATATCAAGGTCCTATTTCTGCAAATGTAAAACCCACTTTTGAACAACCTATAGCAAGTGCTTTATTTACTCCCGGTTTACAACTGGGAGCTATGTATACATTTCATAACGATTCTTTTTATTCTTCTTCAAGCTTTCATGTAGAATCAAGTGCCCTGACAAATGTTATGAACTATCCAATGTTCAATCAACAGGGTTACACGGTCCTAACACGTTTTGTTTGGAGAAATAAAGCTTTTGATGAAAATAAGCCTTTATTTCAGACAGGTATCAGTCTTGCGTTTTCTTCTCCCGATAGAAATTTGGTGGATGATGTAGATATTCATAATGGGTTTATGAACTCGGCGATTTTTCCCACAAGAGTCAGTAATGTCACTGCTCTTTCTGCCGTGATTGGTCAGGCAAGAAACAGGTTCAAACTCTCTCCGGAATTCATCTTCTGTTACAAACGTGTGGCCTTTGAGTCTCAATATTTTTTTCAGACAATATCAAGAAAAAATAATTTGAGTAGTTTCGATTCACAAAGTGCTTATGTCACGGTAAGAGGTGTATTATTGGGTGGGAATTACTCCTATGATTCCGCTCAGGCAATTTTATTGAATCCAAAGAAAAATGCCTTGGAATGTGTACTTGACTATAATTATGCAAAATTATCTGATGCTAAGGCTCGAATTTTCGGGGGAAGGGCAAATAGTTTCAATATCTCTTTAAATTACTACTTTAATGCATATTTCACAGCTAAGTTGAATTATTCTTTTACTCATGTATGGGACCGTCAAGATGTGGAGCCTTCCACACAAAACGCCTTTCAACTTCGTCTGATGGTTTTGTTTTAAATTTTTTTATTATGGATTGGAAAGACGCTCTCTCAGCACTTCGAAATGATATGACACCGGGGGATAACGACGGGGAAAAAGAAAAAGAAATAGTTTCTCAAATTAACGATCAAGATTTTATACCGCAAAAAGAGAAACTGACAGTGATTACTGATAAAAAAGGCAGGAATGGTAAAACTGCCACTATTATAGAAGGCTTTCTTATTCCACAAAATCAAGTTGAAGAATTGGCAAGAAAATTAAAACAGAGACTTGGTGTTGGAGGAAGTATAAGAGAGGGAGAGATCCTTATTCAAGGAGACCATAAAGAAGCTATAGTGAAATTCTTAAATGATTTGAATTTTAAAACTAAATAGCGATGTTAAAAATCCAAAGAGCATCGGCCGGAAGTGGGAAGACCTATGCCTTGGCAAAAAATTATATCATAAACCTTATCGCTTTTAAAAATAACGAGGGTAAGTGGCAAATAAGGAACCAACGTCAGATTGAAGATGCAATACAGCATATCTTGGCCATAACTTTCACGAATAAAGCCACTAATGAAATGAAACAGAGAATTGTTAATAACCTTTCTCTGTTGGGGAAAGCTACCAATATTAATGATTCCGATAAAGATTCTATTGATAAGATTCCATATCTTAAAGAATTTATAGATTTATTGGGAGTTTCTTGTCACCGGATTGGGGTGGCTGCAACGATTGCTCTACAAACTATCTTGAATAATTTTTCTCATTTTAAAATTTCTACCATTGACTCTTTTTTCCAGGAAATTCTTCGAACTTTTACTTACGAAACAAACATTAATGATGCCTATCAGCTCGAATTAGACTCCGTTTTCGTTGCTGATGAAGCTTTGGATGCTGCTATTCATGAGTTAGATACTAATCCTAATAAAATGGGGAATGCTTCTTTTTGGCTCAAAACTCTTATGGCTGAGGAAGCTCAAAAATCTCAACGATGGAATCCTTTCAATAAAAACTCTGCATCTATATCCATTTATTCGCGTATTAGGAATGCTCTTTTTCAATTGGAAAGTGAGAATTTTAAAGAGGTAAAAGATAAAATAGATCTTTTTTTTGATGACCAATCTAAATCTTTACAGCTTATAGATTTTTATCACTTACTTAAAAAAAAGGCGCTGGATGAACGCCGGGCTCTCCTTCAGAGGATTAAAAATGCTCATTCTCAAGTTAATTCTTTTATTTTAACTAATGATCTTTCAAACACAGAACTTTCAGCTTCTTTCCTTTCTCATTTGGCTAAAATTGAAAATCTGAGTATTAATGATGAAATCTCTTTTGTTTATAATAAGATAATACTTGATCAGTCTGTTTTCAAAAAAAAATTCCGTGTTACGGGACATCCTCTCGATTATATGGCACTTGAACTTTATGATTTGATTGAAGAATGGAAAAATCCTTCTCCTGATTCATTTTATAAGAACTGGCTGATTTATGGGGAATTAGTTCCTTATCTTGGGTTGATTTTGGAAGTTAGAGACTTCATGACTAAGGTTCTTGACAATAATAATAGAATACAGTTGAGTGATACCGGATATATCCTTAAAAAAATAATTGGGGAAGATGATGCGCCTTTTATTTTCGAACGTCTTGGAAACAGAATTGAGAGTTATCTTATTGATGAATTTCAAGATACTTCTAAATTGCAATGGGAGGTGATTAAACCATTACTTAGTGAAGGTCTTGCAAAAAATAATGATAGTCTTATAATCGGTGACCCTAAACAAAGTATATACCGCTTTAGAAATGCAGACCATACTTTGATAACTTCTACAGTTCCGAATGAATTTCCGGCCCATGAGCTTGCCGGTATTTCAGTTGAAGATAATACAAACTGGAGATCTGCAGCCAATATTGTAAAATTCAATAATTACTTTTTTAAAGTCCTTGCAAATGCTATAGCCGGATTAAGTAAGGAAAAGGGTAATAAATACGATTTCTTGGATTTATATTCTAATGTAGTGCAATTCCCTCATTACTCAGAGAATAATGGGTATGTGGAAGTCAGATTCTTTCAGAAACCTGATAAAGAGTCTTCCAATTCCTTATCAGATACTGATGACTTAGGGAAAGACTGGTTTGAAAAAGAAGCTTTAAAAAATATTGGTCCCCTGATACAATCTATCCTTGAAAGAGGATATACACAGGAGGATATCGCAATTTTGGTTAATACGAATGAGAAAGGTAAAAATGTTGTACAGGCACTTATTGAATTTAATAATTCTTTAAAATCCTCTGAAAAGAAAATTAATTTTATAAGTGAAGAATCTCTTCTGGTTTCATCTTCTCCCGCAGTGGAGATCATTATAGGAATTTTAAAAAAAATTACTGACCCTCAAAATTTCCTGGAATCCAAAGAGCAAGATACTGAGAAGCCTCAGGCTAAAATTTACCTTAATTGGAATAATATCAAAACTGATTATATCCTGTATTCAGCCAAAAATTCAGATCTTTCTCCGGCTGAATGCATGTTAGCTTTTATTTCTGAAAAAAAGTTTCAACATAGCCTCGCTTCAATGTTAAAGAATCTGGCCACTCCCTCTTTGACTTCTATTGTCGAATCAATAGTCAAGGATTTCCTTGATGATTCTCTTAAAAGGAGTGAAGCTCTTTATATTGCTTCTTTTCAAGACTTTATAGTTGAAAATGCTGCTTCTTTCCATAATGACACTTTGGCCTTTCTCGAATGGTGGAACAGTCGTGGAGCTAATTTAAGCGTGGCTACTCCCGAAGGTTCTGATGCTGTCAGAATAATGACGATTCATAAGTCTAAGGGGTTGGAATTCCAATGTGTTATTGTTCCCTTTGCCACCGACTCTTTTCAACCCTCTTCCGGAAAAGAAGAATGGAGATGGGAAATTCCTCAGGTTTTACCAGGTATAAATATGCCTCCTGTTTTGCCCGTAAAGACTTCTTCTAAATTATTAGGTTCTATTCATGAAAATATTTACAAAGAATTCTATGATCAAGTGCTCACGGACAAATTAAATATGTATTATGTGGCTTTCACAAGGGCCGTTGATGAATTATATGTTTTTACAAAAAATAAGAGCAAAAATTCAATTGCCATTAATGATTTTCTATTTAATATCCTGAAAGGAAATATAAGGCTTGAGGAGACAGAAGATCTGTCAGATCCATATCTTATGCAAATTAATGAACTTGATTTCTCTGAAGACGAAACGGTAGTAAAATTTGGTTTCCCGTTTACTTGGGAACAGATTATGGCTAAAAAAATCAAGAATTCAAATCTAAATAAAACTGACCACCGTTTTTTGGATTCCTATTTTGTCAACAATTTCCAGCCTAAAGTCCGCGGTAAAGCTTTTTTCCCCGGTCTTGCAGGCGATATTATCAACGATTGAATTTTTAAAAATCAAGGTTTTCTAATTTTTCAACCATGATATGTCAAAAGGTATTATTTTGTAATTATCAGGATTAAATTGTAATTTTGTAGTCTAAATTTTATTCTAAACAAAACTGTTTCGGAAAGACTTTCGTTTCTGTTTATATGGACCCAGACGTCGACCCTTTACCATCTCCCTACCTTTCTATACCCCTTAAAATTTTTGTTGATAATGTAATAGAATTTCATGCTCCCGATGATTGGGTATCATGGTGTTTTATTGTTTTTACTGCTGCTGTTGGCCTTATTGTTTCCGCTTTTGTGTCCGGTAGTGAAATTGCATACTTCGGGCTTTCTCCTGCCGAAGTTGATGATTTGTATGATAATGATTCAAAGGCTGCAATCAAAGGTAAGTTCCTGATTAATCATAGCGAACGTTTGTTAGCTTCTATTTTAGTAGCTAATAATCTGGTTAACATTACTATAGTGATTCTGCTCAATTTCGCTATTAATCGTATTGTCACTTTTCGTAGTCCTGCTGTTGATTTTATTTGTCAGACTGTTGTACTTACATTTCTTCTTCTCCTTTTCGGGGAAATTTTTCCTAAGCTTGTAGCGCGAAATAAAACCCTCAAATGGGTCCTTAAAACATCACCCACACTTACTCTTCTTTATAAAATCACCTCTCCGGTAGCGTCTTTTATGGTGAAGTCTTCAGCTTTATTCAACCGGTTTATTACAAAAAAACAAGAACAGATCTCTACCGACGAACTTGAAAAGGCATTGAGTATTTCTGATATAAAAGAAGCACAGGATAAGGAAATGCTTGAAGGTATCCTTTCTTTTGGTGAAAAAGAAGCAGGTGATATTATGATTTCTCGGGTTGATGTAACTGCTATTGAATTTCACGATTCTTGGTCCGAGGCAGTAGATGTCATTATAAAGTCAGGATATTCTCGTATACCTGTATATGATACTTCTCAAGACGTAATAAAGGGTATTTTATATTCAAAAGATCTTTTGCCATATATTGGGAAACAATCGGATTCTTTTAGATGGCAGACTTTAATCAGAGATGCCTATTTTGTGCCCGAAACTCGTAGAATAGATGATCTCCTCGAAGACTTTCGCAAAAGAAAGATCCATATAGCAATTGTGGTTGATGAATACGGTGGAACCCAAGGGATTGTTACCCTTGAAGATATTATAGAAGAAATTGTTGGGGAAATTGATGACGAATACGATGAAAAGACTTCCATGTATAAGAAATTAAACCCGGATACATATCTTTTTGATGCAAAAATTTCTTTGGGCGATTTTTCTCATATCGTCGGTATTGATGAAGAGGAATTAGGTGAAACGGGTGAAGCAGAAACTTTAGCAGGTTTGCTGTTGGAAATTAAAGGCGATTTCCCAACTTTAAAAGAAACTATTGTCAGAGGCCCTTGTAGATTTCAGGTAACACAGATAGAAAAACACAGAATAACTAAAGTTAAGGTATGGATGAAAAATTCCCCGATGAATTCGTGACATGGCGTCACTTAACTCCTCCGGGTATCAAAGTCGACGAAGTGTTTGGAATGGATTCTAAGTCCGGGAAAACTTGGATTCAGCTTGCTAAACAGATATATGGCGAACAAGGAGAACCGGAATATCGCGTGATTGAACATTTTGATAATGGAGCCCCATTTCTTGAAGGATACCCGGGCCGTATTTCAATCACCCATACAGATCATTTTTTTGCTGTTGCTTCCCTGCCTAAAACACCGGAAACTGAACTTTATTTATTCAATACCCGCACCGCAATGGGAATAGATGCAGAATCTATTTCAAGAGCTCAGGTCTTGAAAGTGAGAAATAAATTCCTCAGCCTTAATGAATTGGAGTTGGTACCGGAAGAAAATATACAGGATAATATTCTGGCTTGGACATCTAAGGAAGCAGTTTTAAAAGCTTCAATGTTATCTTCTATTCCCTTTAAGGATGATATTACTTTAATCTCTTTGCCCACTTTGGATCCTGATCCCTTGACTAAAGGAGATCGCATTTATGGAAAAGCTCTATTAAAGATACCTCAGGGAGAATATGAATTTTCATTATATAGCTATCTTTCTTATGGATGTTGTGTCACATTGGCTTTTTCTCCCAAATGTGCAAAATTTGGAAAACACTAATTACTGAAGCATAGATTGACTGTGGTTTTGTCTCATATTTAATTAGTTTTCATAATCAGGTGTTGAACTTATATGGTATCAGTGTGTTATAAATTCAAAAGGAATTATTAACACGGAGCCTTAGGGTTCCATAAAATTAAAGATTATGAAAAAAAGATTAGCACTTTTTCTTTTAGGGATTGGAGCAATGGTTGCCGTTGGTATTAATGCTGCAAATTATTCCCCCTCTTATGAGCAGGAGCAGGTTGCTCAGGAACAAACTGTGCCTTGTAATCCTGATTCTGTTTGTGGTCCCGATTATTGTGGTCCCAATAATTGTTACACAGACACTGTTTGCAACCCCGTTCCATGTAATCCCGCACCTTGCAACCCCGCTCCGTGCAACCCGGCTCCGTGTAATCCCGGTTGTTAAGTTTATTAAAATTTTAATGATGAGGCAGGATATTTTATTTCCTGCCTCTTTCGTTTTATGTATATTTGCCTTATATAATTTTATTACTGATGGCAAAAATTACAAAAGAAATGGCCTTGGAATACCATGAAGAAGGTAAACCGGGTAAAATTGAGATAGTTCCTACCAAACCCTATTCTTCGCAAAGAGATCTCGCTTTAGCTTATTCTCCGGGGGTAGCTTATCCTTGTCTGGAAATTGAAAAAAATCCTGAGGATGCTTACAAATACACAAATAAAGGGAATTTAGTGGGAGTCGTGACTAATGGTACTGCTGTTTTGGGTCTCGGTGACATAGGTGCATTAGCGGGAAAACCCGTCATGGAAGGGAAAGCTCTATTATTTAAAATTTTTGCCGGACTCGATGCTTTCGATATAGAAATTAATGAAAAGGATCCTCAGAAATTCATCGAAATCGTAAAATCAATAACTCCTACTTTTGGTGGTATAAATCTGGAAGATATCAAGTCTCCTGAATGTTTCCTTATTGAAAAACGTCTTAAGGAAGAATGTGAGATTCCAATAATGCACGATGATCAACATGGCACTGCAATTATTTCTGCAGCCGGGTTGCTCAATGCCTTGATGATTCAGGGTAAGAAGATTGAAGATATACGTCTCGTTGTTAACGGTGCTGGAGCTGCCGCCATCAGTTGTACAAAACTATATGTAGCTGTCGGTGTAAACCCTGAGAATGTTGTGATGTGTGATTCTAAGGGGGTAATCAGAGCCGATAGAGAAGGTTTAAATGAAGAAAAAAGACTCTTCGCTACAACCAGAGATCTACACACTTTAGCCGAAGCAATGGTGGATGCCGATGTTTTCCTTGGCCTTAGTGTTGCAGGAGTGGTAACTCCGGAAATGATTAAGTCTATGGCCCCCAAGCCCATCGTTTTTGCTCTGGCCAATCCTGACCCGGAAATATCTTATGAAGAGGCAGTCGATGCTCGTCCTGATGTAATTGTAGCTACCGGAAGAAGCGATTATCCTAATCAGATTAACAATGTAATAGGATTCCCCTATATTTTCCGTGGTGCTTTGGACTGTGGTGCTACTGCTATAAATGAAGATATGAAAATTGCTGCTGTTTATGCAATTGCTGATTTGGCACGCCTTCCGGTTCCCGCGGTTGTCGATGAAGCTTATGGCAGAAATAATATTAAATTCGGAAGAGATTATATCTTGCCTAAACCGTTGGATCCCAGATTACTTCTGTGTGTTGCTCCGGCTGTCGCAGAAGCTGCAGATAAATCCGGGATTGCAAAACGTCCTATTAAAGATTGGGAGAAATACAGAATCCGTTTGAGAAACCTGATGGGTGATGATGGCAAGATGATTCGAAGACTTGCTGAACTTGCTCGGGAAGACAAACGTAGAGTGGTGATTTGTGAAGGGAATACGGATAATATGCTCAGGGCAGCTACAAGGCTGGCACACGATGGAATTTGTAAGCCTATAGTTCTCGGAAACGAAGAGATGATTGAAAAAAGAGCTAATCGTCTTGGCCTTGAATTGGCAGGTGTAGAAATAATTAATCCACGTCACGACCGAGAAGAAGTTACTCGCCATAGATATGCTTCCATCCTGGCTACCAAAAAAGGAAGACAGGGATTTACTTATGATTTGGCTCTTGAGAAAATGTTCGATAGATCTTATTTCGGTATGATGATGGTGGAAGCTGGGGATGCTGATTCTTGTATCGTGGCAACTTATTCTGCTGGTGAATCAGTTGCTGAAAATATGGCTGCGGTTATCGGTATTGAAGATGGATTTAACCATTTTGCCACTATGCATATCCTTAACACGCGCAAAGGAACTTATTTCATAGCTGATACTGCTGTCAATCCCGACGCTGATACCGAAGCTCTTGTCGATATAGCTCGTCTATGTGACAAATCTGTGCGTTTCTTTGCACATGAACCGGTGATGGCTATGCTTTCTTATAGCAATTTCGGTTCTTCAAAACGTACAGAAGCTACTATGGTGGCGGATGCTGTGAAAATTCTCCACGAAAAATATCCCGATATTAAAGTAGACGGGGAAATGCAGGTGGATTTTGCTTTGAATACCAAAAGACGGGACGAAAGATTCCCGTTCAACACTCTTAAAGGCAAAGAGGTCAACACATTAATCTTCCCTAACCTCACAGCTGCCAATGTTACTGGAAAATTCTTGCTTAGTATGGGTATTGGTTCTATAATTGGACCGATTCAGGTAGGTCTTAAAAAACCTGTATATTTCGTTAATGGTAATTCTTCAGAAAGCGAGATATACGATATTGTAACGATCTCGGCTGTAGAAGCAAGTTTAAAACACAAATAAGAAAAGAAAGCATAGAGTACAAGACAAAGCACCTAGCTTTCAATACTTTGGGCATTTTAGGGATAAGCGTTTTAAATTATATTATTTTTCAGGCAATTTTACCTTCATCTCACAATTCCTGCAATCCAAATCTAATATAAATTCCCCTCTTTCATTTTTCAAATATAAGGGTAGCCTGTATTTTTCAGGCTTCCCTTTTTCTTTTAAACACATCCCAAGTTCCCTTAAAATGCAATGACGGGTAGTCATTACTACTTTGTCTCTTAATTTCCCTTTATCTAGTTCCGCCGCGCGCTCTATGAGTTTTACTCCATGGTCATGATAAAATTTTTTTGCTACACTGTTGGCAACATTATCTTGGAATGTTAGAATTTCATAAGGGAATTTAGCTTGTCGATTTTCTTCCCTACGATATTCAAATGGATAAGTAGCTTTATTGGCCCTGTCTAAACATGAAATAAGATTTCTTCTCAATACAGTAAGTTCTGAAGCTCGATAGAAGCGTTCGGAGTCTACATAATTTTTTAATTTATTTAATTTATAAGGAGTATTGCCTAATTTTGAAAATACCAAAGAAAAATCCATTGGTTTTGTAGCTTTTTCATAAGGGATGTCTAACGGCAGTTTCACTCTTACCCCTCTTTCATCTTCAGCTGTAATTCCACTGTTATTAATGATTATATCAAGACCTATTTTACGGGAAGCTGTTTCTGTGGTTAGAAGCTGTTCCCATTTTATATTAGATGTGCGGTAAATCTGTGCATTGCGGGGTATGTCTATCTTTCGTGCCGGAATTATTCTATTTCCCTCTATTCTATTTATATTAACTCCGGTAAATTTTCCCTCTTTATCAATAAAGCTGATTCCGTCACCATTATTCAGAACGGAAACATTTTCGATTTTTTCTCCTAAAGATTTTGGAGTTAATAATGATGCTATTTCCAAGGGCTTTCTCTTTTCAAGAAAATAATTTGTAAAACCACGGTTAAAACTTTTGTCAGGTTGAGGGGTGAACTTAACTTTAGTTTCTCCGTATGAATTCCTGCTTAAGCAGCCCTTTCTCTTTTCAACTATATTATTTAGCTTTTGATTATAAAAAGAAGTTATGTTCTTCACATAACTCATATCTTTTAGTCTTCCTTCAATTTTAAACGACCTTACACCGGCATCTATCAGGTCTTCAAGTTGGTGAGAAGCATTAAAATCCTTCAACGATAATAAATACTTATCATTACAAATCTCCTTCCCTTCACAATCTTTTAAAGTATAAGGCAATCTGCATATCTGGGCACATTCCCCTCTATTGGCACTTCTCCCTGTTAAAGCCCAACTGGCATGGCAACGCCCTGAATATGATACACACAAAGCTCCATGAATAAAAGTCTCAACCGGAATACTTACAGACTCTGTTATTCTCTTTATCTCCTCCAACGTGAGTTCTCTGGCTAAGACTAATTGTGAGAAACCAACCTCCTCTAAAAATTTAGCCTTTTCTGGTGTTCGGATATCACATTGAGTGCTCGCATGAAGAGCTATGGGGGGGAGATCAAGTCTTAAAAGAGCCATATCCTGCACAATTAGCGCATCGGCTCCTGTCTTATATATGTCACGACAGAGTTGTTCTACTTCTTTCAACTCATTTTCATATACAATTGTATTGACTGTGATATAAACTTTTGCTCGATACGTATGTGCAAAATCCACCACCCTTTTTATTTCATCTATGGAATTGGAAGCGGCTTTTCTTGCTCCATGTGAACTGGCTCCAATATACACGGCATCAGCACCATGCAAAATCGCCTGAATAGCGATTTCGGCATTGGTCGCCGGTGACAATAGTTCAAGCTTTTCAGGCTTGTTCATCGTTTCATTATTCGGTCTATATTTCTCTTGTCTTCCCGTTCTTTTATACTTTGACGCTTGTCATATTGTTTTTTTCCTTTTCCAACTCCTATGACAAGCTTTGCAAATCCTCTTTCGTTAATAAATATCCTTATGGGCACTATTGTATAACCGGGCTCCTCTGACGCCTTAGTCAATTTCCCTATTTCTTTTTTATTTAAGAGAAGTTTTCGGTCTCGTTTTACGTTATGGTTATTATAACTCCCATAGAAATACTCAGAGATATGCATGCCTTTTACCCAGACTTCCCCGTTTTCCACCATACAGTAACTGTCTGTTAGGCTGGCTTTCCCGTCTCTTATTGATTTGATCTCAGTACCGGTCAAAACTATTCCGGCCGTGTAGGTATCACCTATTTCGTAATTAAAATGGGCTT
Organism: Muribaculaceae bacterium; assembly: GCA_022509185.1. Classification (GTDB taxonomy): domain Bacteria; phylum Bacteroidota; class Bacteroidia; order Bacteroidales; family Muribaculaceae; genus Lepagella. The sequence continues at coordinate 223,476 of JAFLTS010000001.1, forward strand.
TCTTGTTTTTTATATTTACTTGTTGGGCCTTCATCTCTTTTAATATGGCAGAATCGTGGTTAAAATCCACTCAATCAATAATGGGACTCCAATGGCTGAGGCTCCCATCACTACATAAAATTTACCTTCTGATTTATGGGGCAATAAGAAAAATCTAACTCCCTTATACATTAAGTATAAAGTCCATATTGGTAAAAATATTAGTATAGGCCATATCATCGGCAGTAGATCAGTAATCACCGAAAAAATAACTAAACTTGAGAGTGAAATAAGAATATAGCCTTTACCAAAATCTTCTTTAACTTTTTCTTCTGGTTCTTTTGACAATAACAAGGTCATGATTTTCTCGATGCAAAAATAACCAAAGAAAAAAGATACGAATGCCACTACTGACTCTGTAACTACTTTGGAGAGATTTACGTCAACTGAATAAAAATAGTCGGCAAATTTACTTATCGCCAGAAGTGAAAGTAAAGGGTAAAAACACCCTGACTGGAGCTTTTCTATACTTAATCCACTCCTTCTTAATTTTTTCCAACCTTCTACCGGATTAAACATTATTCGTATTAATAATCCGAATGCAGAGGCTTTCTTTTCTTCTTCTTTTACACTTTCCTCTATCTCTTCCCGGCCATAGCTCGCATAATTATAGGGAGAGGTATCCACTTCTTTTTCTTCCTCTTCCAAAACATAGAGATTATCGCTATCTTCTATACTCATTCTTTTTTTGGATTAAGTTTTTCAGGATTATGTTATTTTAATTTTTCGAGGTAATAATTTTTCAGATTAGTCCAACTATAATAAGGTGCTTGTAGTGTTTCAATAGGTAATTTTACCTCCTTTTCATTTAGCAATACTTTTACTAAAACATCTTCTTCATTGGTTGACCCTTCTGGTCGGTAATACACTATCTGGATATTACCACCCATTGGTATGGCTTTATAGTCGTGCCATCCTCGTTCTGCAAGTTCCTCCAGGTCGTTTATCTCTATACCAAAGTCATCTAATTCCATCAGGCAACTTAAAGGCATGATTATGCTGTCATGACCATATCTTAAGTTCACACTCTTACCCTGTGAATTAATAGCTGTGTCAGCGCTTTCGATCACATTCAATAAAAGATTTCTTTGACTAAACGGCTGATGATTCTCTGTAATAGCCGAATTACCACTTTCTACAAACCAATTGGCGTTTCTGCACAGCCATCTTTCCCGAGCTTCATCTACTGTAAAAACCTGCTCAATTATCCATGGCTGAGTATAATGGCTTTGAGTGTTAACCAACAAGGAAAACAAAGGATTAAACAAAGAGGCGCCTATTGAATCTCTGGCATACTGTTCGTCCTTAAACAGTTTTTTCATGTATTCTCCTTTATTGGCATGTTTCTCCTGAAATGCCCTTAGTTCAATCGTGTCTACTCTATGTTTTATCCTTCTCATAGTTGTGTCAGGATAGTTCATATACCACATGTCTGCCTGACTTGCATCTGTCTTTATATTTATGTCAGGCACAACTGTTTGGATTCCGTTCAATCCGTTGAACATTGAAAGAATAGACCTGATCACAACTGTTGATCTTGCATCGATATTTGTTTCCGGGGTAAATATTTCAGGATAATTTAAAGCCATTCTTTTCCCTATCCCCTGGTGCTGGATGGCTCCTTTATCCGATAATTCACCGTCTCTTCCTTTCTTAAATTCTTCTCTAACAGACACTACAACATCAAAAACCTCTTCTCCTAAGGGTGTCAATTGGTTTGCATCATGGGCTTTCTTTAATAGTTTATACGGATGGTCATAATTATAATCTCCTATATGCCAGCGACTTCCATGACGCCCGTAATGTTCAAGGTGAAAAGGGGTATATCCTTCAGGGGCTGGAGTTTGAGTAGGAGGTGCCGTATTCAACCAGGGATAACAATAATAATTACCACCCGCTTCAAAATAATCCACATCAGCCAATGTGTCTGCCCTAGTGATTAAAAACACATTCATCACTATTAAACTCGATAATAATATTCTCAGTCCTTTCATCTCTAATTCGTTACGAATTTTTCCTTTTCTACTTCAAAATTAATCAAAAACATGCAAATTACATGATGGCTTTCCTTAAAATCTTTATTATGTAAAAAGGATACTAGCTCCTTAAATCCCGCTATGTTAATATGATAACCAACAATAAAGTTGTGGCTTACGGCTCGTACATCCTCCTGATTCCTATCTTTTTCTATTCATTTCGAAAAAATTACACAAAGCAGTGTAAGTAGGACCCTATCGCTTGTATGTCTACCCGATTCCGGCGTTTTTTATTTATTTTATCAAATACACCGCTTAAAATGGAATATTCATTATAAAAATATTTTGGTGTATTTTTACGGATAATCTTATTGATTTACAAGCCTTCTATAATTATATCGAATTAATATCGTTTTTCCTCACACTTTTATAAAACCTCTTATACCTTTCACATTAATACAAAAAAAATTGGATGTCTCCCGACAGCCAATCTTCAATTAACCTTAAAATCTAATACCATGAAAAACTCAATGCAAAATTAATAAAATAATTTTAAAACTATGCTTTACAACATAAATTTTCCTAGTTTTTAATTATTTTTAACAATTACCCCTCCTTTAATCACTTTTTGTTAACTCTCTATTAAATAATTTTCCTGATGTTTTATGTCTCAGTTTTAAATCTTAATTTTGCATTGCTTTTAAATTATTGATACCTGTGGAAAATTTTGTTTCAGATCTTAAAGATAGAGTGATTAATGGAGGTGAAATTTCATTTGAAGAGGCTTTAATGCTTGCTGAACATGAGAATCACGAAGAAATATTTGCAGCTGCTGAAGAAATTACAAGATTTTTCGGAAAACCCGAATTCAATCCATGCAGTATTATAAATGCCCGTGCAGGTAAATGCTCGGAAAATTGCAAATGGTGTGCTCAGTCCGGTCATTATCACACTGACTCCGATGTTCATGGTATAATTTCCGCTGATAAAGCGGTCGCTCAAGCCAAATACGATGAAAAGAAGGGTGTGAAACGTTTCTGTCAGGTCACAAGCGGTAGAGCTGTTAAAGGAGAAGCTCTCAAAAAAATATGCGATAACTACAGGCAACTTAGAAAAGAAACCGGAATGTTTCTTTGCGGTTCTTTAGGCCTCCTTGACGAGGAAGACCTGGTGCAGCTATGGGATTCGGGTATGAGAAGACTTCATTGCAACCTCGAAACTGCCCCTTCCTATTTCAACGAGATGTGTACTACACATACCATTGAAGACAAAATGAAAACCCTTAAAGCTGCCCGTAAAATAGGTTTCCAACTATGCAGCGGGGGTATTATTGGTATGGGTGAAACACGTAAACAAAGAATCGAGCTCGCTGAAAAATTGAGAGAGGTTATGCCCGATTCTATTCCTATCAATATTCTGCATCCGATTAAAGGGACTCCTCTGGCCGATACCCCTCTCATCGACGATGAAGAAATTCTTCTTACTGTGGCTCTTTATCGTTTCATGCACCCTAAAGCTGAACTGAGGTTTGCCGGAGGCAGAGCTCGTCTTTCTCACGAAACAAGACTCAAAGCTTTGAAAATCGGTATCAACTCTGCTGTCGTAGGCGATCTGTTAACTACAGTAGGTTCCGCTATCGATGAAGACAAAGCCTTGGCACTCGAAGCAGGGTATTGTTAATTTTACGGTTCTTTTTTAATACCATCTCGGATCCGCCGGAGAACTTCCATAAGTTTCTTCCGAGGCATCCCCACATTTAGCCGCATATAGCCGGATCCTTCCTGGCCAAACATGCTCCCGTCATTCAAGGCAACTTTGCATTGATTTACAAATAGATCCACAAGTTCTTCCTGGCTCTTACCTAATCCCCGGCAATTAAGCCAAACTAAAAATGACGCGTCTGGTCTCAAAACCTTTATTTCCGGCAATTCATTGCGGAAAAATTCTTCTGTGGCCTCTATATTGCCTTCTATATATTTTAGCATCTCTTTTCTCCATTCCCGTCCCTCTTTATAGGCTGCACACGTGGCAATATAGGAAAATTCTGGCGCTTCATTCAGTTCATTTGCTGACAACCATCCGTAAAATTTCTCCCTTAATTCTTTATTTGCAATAACAGAAAAGGAACTTACTATTCCCGGTATATTGAATACCTTGGATGGTGCGCAGAAAGTTATACTGTTCTCCTTTGCCGTTTCACTCACTGTCATATACGGCATATGCTTCTTTCCCCATAGAGCCATATCCGCATGAATCTCATCAGATACTACTAAAATCTCTTTTTCCTTACATATCTCGGCTAACCTGATTAATTCCTCTTTGCTCCAGATCTGACCTCCGGGATTATGCGGATTCGATAATAATAATATCCCTCCTTTCCCGGGGTAGGAACTTAGTTTCTCGAAATCAATTTCATATCTATTCTCACTTGTTTCTTTTAAAGGTATATTCACTACCTTTCTCCCATTCTCCTCCGCAGTGATTCTAAAAGGATGATAAACAGGAGGTAAAATATAAACCGGATCCCCTTTTTGGCTGAAAACATTTATTACCATTCCTATTCCTTTGACAATTCCGGGAATATAGCTGATCCATTCCGGTTTTATATCCCAGCCATGTAGATCCTTCTCCCATTCCACTATAAGGCTCCTGTAATCCGAAGGTTCTGTGCAATAACCGAAAATAGGATGTTCAAGTCGCTTTTTTAATGCTTCCACTATAAAGGGAGGGGTAGCAAAATCCATATCCGCTACCCACGCTGCCAAAAGATCATCCCTTCCGAATCGTTCTTTCAGCTTATCAGTCTTTAAGGCTCCCGTCCCTCTCCTCTCTATCTCTTCATCAAAATTATACTCCATCCTCCTGATCTCTTGACTCTTCTCTCTTAATTCTGATATCTTGACTCTATATTCTAATCTCTACTCTCTAAACTTTGCTTTATATCTTCCATCAGATCCTCGGGATCCTCCAAGCCAATTGAAAGCCTGATAGTTGTAGGTTTTAAATCCATTTCTCTCTTTTCATCATCTTCCAACGTTCCGAAGATTGTACTCCAGGGATGAATAGCCAACGAACGGTTATCAAATAGGTTTGTGGCTCTGTGTATCAATTTCAGATTATTGATGAAGTTATAGCAAGATTCCTGGTCACTAAGATCAAAGGTCACCATCCCACCGGCGGTATCTCCGTAAAGCTCTTTAAAAAGTTTATGGTTTGGATGGCTTTCAAGACCGGGGTATCCCACTGCTTTCACCTCGGGCAAAGTCATCAGAAACTCTGCTATCTTTTTGGCTGTCTCTGCCTGTCTCCGATATCTCACTTCAAGTGTTTCCAGACCTATAACCTGCATATAGGCAGCCTGGGGTCCCATATATCCTCCAAGATTAAATACCATCTCTTTTTTGATACACTCTGAAACCTTCGGAAAATTTCCGTAATCAATGATCAGACCTCCTAAACTGGTGGCTCCCCCTGAAATATATTTTGTTGAAGAAACAACCTGAAAATCAAGCCCGTTTTTCTTCCCGTCAAATTCTGTGAAAGGCACGATTGTAGTATCCGCAATCAGAGGTATATTCCATTTCCTGGCTATCTCTCCCAAAGCCCTGGTATCTGCAACCTCCGTCTGAGGATTAGTCACACTCTCTAAAAATATACAGCAAGTATTTTCATCTACAGCATTTTTCACTTCATCTATATTGCACAAGTCTACAAGACGGGCTTCCACTCCGAAGCGTGCCAAAGTTCTGGTCACCAAAAGGTAAGTGTTTCCAAACATATGCTTCGATGAAACTATATTCTTCCCCGTTCCGGATACTGCTATCAGCATCGCGCTTATGGCTGCCATGCCGGAACTGAAGGCACTTACTTCCTTGGCTCCCGTCAGATTCCTAACTCTGTCTTCCAGATGCATCACCGTCGGATTCAATACCCTCGAATAATCCGGAACTATTACTTTACCGCTAAATACATCAGACATATAGGATGCATCGTCAAACTCATAGGCAAGGCTATTGTAAACAGGTATTTGTAAAGCATCCCATGCGTCTCTTCTTTCATAAGGAGTGTGTATTGCTTTCGTACTTTGCTTCATATCAGTATATTTTCTTGTGAAATTACTCTAATAAAAGTAATTTTGCAACCAAATGGAGAGAAAAGGTAATTTTTCGATTTTTGAAGTTCCGGGGAATTTCCCTCTTGAAAGAGGCGGATCCTTACCCGGCATAAAAATAGCCTTTCACACGTTCGGCACCCTTAATGAAAAGAAAGATAATTGTATTTGGGTTTGCCATGCCCTTACGGCTAACAGTGATGTCGACGACTGGTGGCCGCATACAGTTGTGAAAGGAGGTTTCCTTGATCCTCATAAATATTTCGTAGTTTGTGCCAACATTATCGGTTCTTGTTATGGAAGCACCGGACCATTGTCCGTAAATCCTGATTCAGGTGAACCATGGTTTGACAATTTCCCCAAACTTACAATCAGGGACATGGTGAAGGCTCATATACTGTTGGCGGATCATTTGAAACTTAATTCTATTTTTTCCCTTATTGGCAGCTCGGTAGGTGGATTTCAAGCAATAGAATGGGCCGTGATGCAACCCCAAAGATTCAAGAGTCTTGTCCTCATAGCCACTGCTCCTTACGCCTCTCCTTGGACCATAGCTATTGATGAAACTCAGCGTATGGCTATTTTTTCCGACAAATCTTACGGGGAAAAAAGATCTGATGCCGCTCAAGACGGACTCGCTGCCGCACGAGCCATCGGTCTTCTTACTTATCGGGGAGCTTCGGGTTATAACTTGACTCAACAAGACCATCCGGCACACGATGATTCTGTGCCCCATACTCACCGTGCATGCTCATATCAGAGACATCAGGGAGATAAGCTCATTAAAAGGTTCGATGCTTATTCTTACATTGCGATACTTGATGCATTCGACACTCATAATGTGGGAAGAGGAAGGGGTGGTATTAAAAACGCACTTAAGAATATCAATATTCCGGTATTAACGGTAGGAATAACCACCGATATCATTTTCACACCTCCCGAAATGAAAGAACTCTCTGAGATGCTGCCTGATTCAGTTTACAAGGAAATTGAATCCGATTTCGGCCACGATGGATTCCTGGTGGAACATACTCTCCTGAATTACCTGATAAATAACTTCTTCTCCTCAATAAATCCTTAACATAGTAACTTCAATTCTTAGATAAAATGTCAGATATTAAAGTCGGACTCTTCGGCCTCGGTACTGTAGGCGAAGGTATCGTTAACGTAATTGCCAAAGCCCGCAACGCCAATGCTGAAATCAAACGTGTGTGTGTAAGGGATGCATCAAAAAAGAGAAATGTGACCCTCCCGAAGGAGAAGATAACCGAAGACCGGTATGAAATACTCGATGATCCTGACATTAATCTAATTGTTGAGGTAATTAACGATCCTGATGCTGCGTTTGAAATAGTTAGTGAAGCGCTCAAAAGAGGAATTCCGGTGGTAAGTGGCAGCAAGACTATGATTGCCCGTCACCTTCCGGAACTTATTAAGCTCCAGCATGAGAATAATGTTTCCCTTCTCTACGACGCTTCTTCTTGTGGTTCAATACCGGTGATTCGTAATCTCGAAGAATATTATGACAACGATCTCCTCCTGGAGGTGAAAGGAATTCTTAACGGATCCTCAAACTATATCCTCTCGCGTGTCTTCGATCACAACGAACCCTATGAAAAGGCTCTTCAGACTGCTATTGACCTCGGATTTGCTGAAGCCGATCCCTCTTTCGATATCGACGGATACGATTCCTTATATAAACTGATTATAATAACAGTGCATGCCCTTGGAGTATATGTGGCTCCGAAAGATATCTTCACTTACGGAATTTCTCATATATCCGATTTTGATATCAACTACGCCAGAGAAAAGCGGGTAAAAATTAAACTCGTTGCTCAGGTTGTAAAACTGGCCGACAACAAGTTCACAATGTTTGTTATGCCGGAATTCGTCACTAAATCACGCTATATTTATAGTGTCGACGATGAATATAATGGAGTGGTGATAAGAGGTGAATGTTACGACCGCCAATTTATGTTCGGTAAAGGAGCCGGTTCTCTCCCTACAGCCTCTTCAATTCTCTCCGATATGGTGGCTCATCACCACGGGTATCGCTACGAATATAAGAAAATGGGGTATTCAGATGTACCGCAATACACCACTGATATTCTTCTGAAGGTATATGTGAGATTTTCTGAAACTCCGGTACCTGAACTCTTGCCTTTTGCAGAAATTCAGGAACGATATGTATCTAAATCTGTAAATTACGTTATCGGAGAAATAGCTCTTTCCGACTTAATGAAATTCCGCGGAGTATTAGACCGTCCTGATGTATTTATCGTCAACTTCTCAAGATTCTTCGAAGACCTCGACCAATAATCCTTAAATTCCCGAATCTCTCCCTGAAGTAGGGACATGGCGTGCAATGTCTGCAAAATCCCTAAATGTACGGACATTGCATGCCATGTCTGCTAAATCCCAAAATGTACGGACATTGCGTGCAATGTCTGCAAAATCCTATATATTTTTTTCATTTTACTATATACCAGAACTCTTTTAATCCCCAATCCTTACCTTAACCACTCCTGGGGATTCAACTTCTCTCGGTTCCTCCAAACCTCAAAATGTATCGATGAATGACGGCTATCCTCATCATTCAGAGCCAAAACCCCTAAGGTGCTCCCTGCCTCTACTGAATCCCCTATCTTTACCGACGGATTCTTTATATTACCATACACCGTGTAATAATTACCATGATTCACAATCACCACCGTATTATACCCCGGTAAGAGATATACTCCCGAAACCTTACCCTGGTAAACCGCTCTCGCTGAAGCTCCTGCATCACTCTCCGCATCTATACCGGGATTATCATATTCCACATCCGGCAAATCCGGCAAATGCTGCCTTCCGAACCTTGAGGTGATATAAAAACTCCCCGTTGAAGGATAAGGCAACTTCCCTCGCTGATCCTGAAAATTACCACCCTCAGGTTTTATATTCACATTTTCATTCTTCTCCGACCTTGGCTTCCTCTTCCGGGCATCGGCATATTGCGTAGGTTTTTCCTCCTTATTGTCTTTTTTCTTATCTGCTTTCTTCTTTTCTTCTGCCGGTTTCCCTTTATCCTTACCTTTCTCAGATTTTTTATCAATCTCCGCTTGAGCCAACAGGGCCTGTTCCTCTTCAGCTTTCCTCCTCGCTTCCTCTTCTGCCTTACGCCTGGCCTCCTCCTCGGCGGCTCTTCTACGTTCCTCCTCCTCTCGGGCCCGCTGTTCCTGGGCTATGAGTTGGGAAACCATATTCCCCAATTCTGTGGCTTCCGCCTGCTTTCTTTTCAGATGACTCTCCAAAGCCTTACCGTTCTGCTTCAACTCTGCTACGAGCACCTCCTGCCTTTTATATTGCTCCGCAAGCTTTGCCTTATTATTCTGTTGTTGGCCCAAGGCCCTTTTCTGCTCAGTTTCTGCCTTCGCCAAAGCCTCCTTCTGCCTTTTCAAGGTTTCAATCTTGCCGTTTATCTCATCCGTCTGCCGGTCACGCCAGGAAGAAAATTCCTTCAGATACCGCATTCTCCGCATGGCCTGACTCACACTGTTGGAAGAAAATATAAATGCAAGCGTACTCTTGTTTTTCTTCGTTACCCGCATCTTTTTCACTGCCTTCAGATACTCCTCACGAAGGCGTCCCAATTCAGACTCATTTACCGATATCCCTTCCTCTAATCCTTTTATCTCTTTATTAAGCTTTCCTAACTCCCCGTTTAATTCGCTGATCTTTTTGGTCGTGATACTGATATCTTGGTCCAGCTTACCCAAATCAGCCAGACTTTTCTTCACCTTATTATCATTCTCCCTAATCTGTTCCTCAGTCTGCTTTATCTCCTTCCGTGCGGCTTCCTGTCGCCTTTTGGCCTCTTCAGAAGTCTTAGGATCATTCTGTTTCGTACTGCTTTTTACATTGTTCTTAGGTGATGAAGTCTTACTTGTGGTGTTTTTTTTACCTGTATTTTTCCTCTTCCTTGCATTCGTTGTCTTCTGAGGTTCTCCATAAACCATTAACGGTTCTGAAGCTATATTCAGCCCCAGAATCAATATCAATATCGTGATTAACCTCTTCACTCCAATTTAAAATCTAAACTCCGTGCCCTATGCTCTATCCTTTACAAAATCAATAAGATTCACTTTCTTATATTTACCGCTCAATTCCGGACTCTTCGGTCTTTCTCCCTTCCATTCTGGTTCCTTAAGCTCAAGTGTCATGCTTAATCCCTGATTCCCTGCCAAATAAGAAATCAGTAAGACATAGCCTTGCAGCTTATATTTATATTCTGCAGACACTTCTATATCCTCCCTTCCTGTAGGAACAACCACTAAAAGCAAAGGCGTGAAAACATTATCAACTACAAATCCATATTTTACTCCGGGAATCTCAGCCTCTCCTTTGGGTATCACGTTAAGTTGCTCATCTTCATAAAAAACCTCTACATAATCATCAAGATCTACCTCGCTGACATCTATACCCGGCAAGAAAAACCTCCCTAAAAGTAAATCCTGAATCTCTCCGAGTCCCAGAATTTTTCCACCTATTGAGAATCCTCCGTCCTTATATCCGGGTTCATTTCCTGTTCCGTTTGGCAACCAGTCTCCTATTCTCTCCTTTATATAAGTCTTGTTCAATTTATTCACACCGAAGATACTGTCCGGTGTAAAAATCAACCTCACTGCTTCTCCTACAAAAGGTGCCCTGACTGAAATGTCTATCAACGAATCCTTTTCTAAGTAAATCTTTAGACTGGGAGACATCGGTAAACCCTTCATTTTTAACTTACCTTGAAGAGTTGCTACATCCCACGGAGAATAAGTCGGATATTCATATTCCACTTCCAGTGTATCCCGTGGTTCCTCCAAGACTTTTTCCTCTACTTCTATCGAAGTTGCATCTTCAATTATTATTGTATCATCTACGATACTGTCAGATGGCTCCTGGGCATAAACACTCCATATCAAGCCCATCACCAATATCATTAAAAATCCTGTCTTCTTCATCCTGTTCTTCCAACTTCAAACCACAAACTTCCTACCACAAAACTCTGGGTCACCCTAGGATCCTTATTCACCTACAGCTTCCTTTATTGCTTCATAATGCTTCTGATACTCCTCATTATCGTCTCCCTGCTGTTCGGCAAGTTCTAAGGCAAGTTCCATATACTCCTTCGCCTCTCGATAATCTCCTAATTTATATAGGATCCAGGCATAAGTGTCTAAATAAGTAGGATTATTCTCCACCAGGTCGAGTGTTCTCCTGCTCATCTTTTTGGCTTTCTCAAGATCTTTGCCCTCTTCACTGAGAAAATATGCATAATTATTGAGAGCCAATGCATTGTCTCCGAAGAAAAATAAAGATTTATCATATTCTTCGTAGGCTTTGTCCACTTGTCCTTTCTTATACTGGTTATCTCCCAGCATGCAGTAAAGGGAACTGACCCACACTAATTCATCATACGTCAGTCCCTTCCTAACAGCTTCCCGGTCTGATTCAGTTGAACTCACGGGATTAAGACGTTCATCAGTTTCCTTGAGTAATTCTTCAAGCCTTCTCTGAGATTCCTCCGTATCTTCAAGCATTGAAACCCCTGCTGCATAAAGGTTCTTTAATCTCAACGAAGGTTCCACATGTTCTTTGGCTGATTCATAATCTTTTACAGCGTCGGCATATTTGGAATCTGTAAGCTCATACGACAAGAGCATAAGCCAGTATTGTTCGTTAGAGGGATCCATATCTATGGCATATCTCACTGCTTCAGCTGCTGATGCATAATCCCCCTTTGCTCCCGCATATCGAGCCGACATCTCCCGAACATCCGGTTCATATGGATATTGTTCAAGCAATACAGAAAAAAGATGGTCTCCTCGGGCCTTGTCTCCCGATTCATCTATCAACTTCTGCAGATAATCACCCAATATCCCTAATTTGTCTTCCAGTTCGAATTCCTCCGAAAGCAACGCCTCATACATCATATTGTCAAGCATAACGCTGTCTCCAGTATTTCTGTAATATTGAGCAAGACTCATCTTAACAGCTCCGTTCGAAGGTGCTAAAGCTTCTGCTTCCTTATAGGCTTTTAAAACTGAATCCGGAAGTCCCACCACTTCATATACATTCCCCTTTAAAATCATGTTGTAAGGATCCCGTGGATTACTCCTCACCAGGGCATCCGCTTCCGCTATAGCCCCCAATGTATCCTGTTCTGCTAAAAGTATTGTGATTTTCTTGAGGCTGACCTCCTTGCTCTTCCCCTCTATAGTCTCATACTTTTCCAAGGTAGAGATCGCCTCTTTCCCTTTCATCAGACGCATATAGGAATCGGCAAGCTGTTGGAGAAGCTGGGTCTCGGTCGGTATAAGTTCATAGGTTGCTTTATAAACTCTTGCCGACTCTTCCACGGTATCTAAGGCCGTGGTAAGGTAACCATACATCTGGGTGGCATACAGATCCTTTGGATTACTGTCTACATATTCCCGCATCATCTCAAGACTTCTCTTGAGCTCTTCATTGCTCTGCAAAGTATCCGTCTGTATGAATAACCGTTGACCTCCGTAGGTAAAGGCTGCATCGCGGTAGTTAGGGTCCAGGTCATAAGCTCGTTTGAAATACTCATACGCCTCAGGCATATTTTTCGATGAGGCCTCGACACTCCCCTGCATAAAATAATACCGCGCCTTAGATCGCGTCTCTTCCGAATTACTGTTCGCATATGCCACTCCTGCCAACAGAAGTAACCCTGTAATCAAAATATATAATCCTCTCTCCCTCTTCACTCCAATCGTTAATCTATCTCTAAACTCTAATTCTATACAATAAAGTCTGAACACTAAAATTTAACTGACCCCTGTATGTCCGAAAGCCCCGTCCTCACGCTTTGTCTTGTCAAGCTCCTTGGCCTCTTCCCAGGTAACATGGCTGTATCTTGTTATCACCATCTGGCAGATCCTCTCTCCGTCATTCACTGTAAAGTCTTCCTGACCCAGATTAATGAGTATCACTCCTATTTCCCCGCGATAATCGGCATCCACTGTCCCCGGGGTATTAACTATAGAAATTCCATGATTCAGAGCTAGCCCGGATCGCGGACGTATTTGGCATTCATATCCTTGGGGAAGTTGGATATGCAGACCCGTAGGTATCAAGGCTCTTTGACCCGGCTTCAGGGTTATTCCGCCTAAGGGCAGGTAAGCCCTTACATCCATTCCGGCTGCCTCAAACGTACCATAATCAGGTAAAGCATGGTGACTTTTATTGATTACCTTTACCTTAACTCTGTCCATCTTTTCCATCTCAATATTAATCTTCTTTTTATCCCTTCATCCCTATGCTAAAAAGAGCCGCCCGTGGGCGGCTCTTCTCTTTTATTCTCCCGGATGGATAGCGTCATTAGGACAAACCTCTGCGCAACTTCCACAGTCGATGCAAGTATCCGGATCGATGTGATAGATGTCTCCCTCAGAGATTGCCTCTACCGGGCATACTGAAATGCATGTGCCGCAGGCAATGCAATTGTCATTGATTACGTAAGCCATTGTTTTCTCGTTTTAGTTTATATTTTAGTTTTTTTGAGTTTTCTTTTTATCTTTCTTTTGTTTACATAACCTTGTTACTTACTGCTTATCCTTTGATCAACTGCCGTTACATCTCCGGAATAATCCGTAGTGGCATAGGCTATCCATACTTATGCAAAATTATACCATGTTTTTAAATCTACCAAATATTTCTCCCTTATCCTTATACCAATCTACAATCCAACCCGTCAAGATTGAATCCCTAATTCCCTTTACTCGTCGGTGGCTCTATACCCGGATCCTGAGGCGTACCGCTCCCGTAAAAAAACGGATAAGGCATACCGAAAATAGGCGCAGGACTCTTACCCGGACAGATATAACCGTCAATAATCGTATCCCTGCCACTCGGACTCTCATATGTGTATAGCTTAAACCGGTAAAGCATAACTGCAATATGCTCGAATATCTTACTCTGGATAGCTTCATAAGTCACCCAGTTCGATGTGGCCGTGAAACAATACACTTCCAAAGGTATACCGTTCGCTGTCTGTGGTAAAGTCCTGACAAACAATGTATCGCTGTCATCATTTTTAGCCACTTCCGGATTCTGCTCCAGCCACATCTTAAGATATGCCCTGAAGACCCCTAAATTAGTGCCTATACTACCATTGGCAAGACCTTCCGGATTTCCTGCATCACACTCTTTCCCAGCCACCTTCTGTGCTTTCTTCTTCGAAATCCAGTCACTCATCAATGGTATCTTCGAAAATTCCTCCAGCATACTTTCATCACACTCCACCACACTGTCCGCATCTATCATATAGCTCCTTTGTATACGACGTGTGTTGGAATTAGACATCGTTTGATAATTGGTGAATCCCTGGCTTACAAGACTATATGGCGGTAACGTGGTAGTAGTCTTGTCCCAGTTGAGCACCTTCACTGCCGTAAGGCTCACCTCTGTTACAATTCCGTTTGCATTGGTTCCTATCACGGAGATCCAGTCTCCTTCATGAAGTGAATCATTCTCGCTCAATTGAACCCCTGCCACAACTCCAAGAATACTGTCCCTGAAAACAAGCATAAGCACTGCGGCAAATGCTCCTAAACCCGCTAACAAGCTTCCCGGACTCTTGTCAAGTATTATAGCTACTGTTATTATTGTCCAGATTATCCATATTATTCCTTTCACAAGCTGCACCAGACCTTGCAAGGGCAACTTGCGCTTGTTTTCCCGTGTATCGATCCTGTTCCACATCACATCCGCAAGCATACAGATGGAGATACAAACCAGAAACGAAAGATACACCCAGGTAAGTCGCGTTAGCCATGATGCAAGCACAAGCTTGCTGTTCAATGTAAATTGAATTAATATCAGAAAAACTATCGCCGGAACTATCCTCGCAGTCTTGGTGAAGAAATGATTCTTAGTAAGAAGACTATAGGTCTGGCCTTTCATCTTCGGTCCTATTATCCTTATCACTCCGATAATGATCCATTGGAGTATATAACCTACCAGCCACGAAACTCCAAAAACCACCACCGCATAAACAAAGGTAAACAGCGTGGAATCATTGTCTGCATGAAACAGGCCTAAAAACCAATGCACAAGTTCCATCAGCCACTTGGCCACTACAAACGTTCCTTGCACTTCGTCATGTATATCCACAACAGGCAAGCCCGGTGCTGGTGCCCCGGCTATCTTGTCAGCATCATGTACAAACATATAATCATATAATACGTTTCCGGTACCTAATTCCTTAGTCTCTATTTCTTCAATCCTTATCATCCTCTATCCCTGTTCCCTTTAGCAAATTTACTAAAAAAACTCAAAAACCTCTCCCCTGCCTTCACCTTTATCCATTTTTTCAATACCTTTACATCCATATAAATACTATAAAATAAATTCTACTATGGAACAAACACTTGTACTCCTCAAACCCTCTTGCATTGAACGTTGCCTCGTAGGCCAGGTTATTACTCGAATCCAGCAACGCGGTATCATAATCTGCGGATTAAAAATGATGCAACTCGATGAAAAAATACTTCGCGAACACTACGCTCATCTAGTCGACAAACCTTTCTTCCCCGGCCTCGCTGCTTCAATGATGGCTTCTCCAGTCATCGCTATGGTTCTAAAAGGTGTCGATGTAGTAGAAGTTTTCCGTAAAATGACAGGCGTTACAAACGGTCGTAAAGCAGAACCCGGCACACTTCGTGGCGACTTCTGTATGAGCGGACAAGCCAACATAATCCATGCCTCCGACTCTGTGGAGAATGCCAAAATTGAAATCAACAGATTCTTCCGTCCCGAAGAAGTATTCGACTATACACCGGCAAACATCGCTTTCTACTACGGCGACGGCGAAAACTAAAACCGATAATCCCACACCAACTCGTCAGGTTCAGTCATGTTGAGGAAGTCTCCCGACTTCCTCATCTCAACCCGTCAGGGTTGAATCCCGTAAGCCGAGGGTGAAGGCGAAGCCGGAACCCCCGGATTTAGAACACCCTAGTCCGCAAGGACTATGCCTCTCTCCTCGCAGAGGGCCTCACCTTATCCCTATCCCGAATCCCTTATCCATCATTCCTTACCAACCCCTCAACTTCCTAAAAAAACCTTAAAAACTCCTAAATACACTTTTCCCACTTATCCCTTTACCCATTTTTTTCCTAATTTAGCAATCCGAAAAGAAAATACCGGAATCATGCTCAGTCGTAAATATTTTGTAGTTCTCACCCTAATCATCGCCGCAATCCCTCTGATTGCACAAAACATAGTCTCTAAATCACCTCATTCTCAATTACATAAAGAACTACTCGCCAAACAGGCTACTCACGCTGACGAACAAATTCAACTCGTAGAACACTACACTTTCATCGACCTCCTCGAAGAAGATCTCGAACCCGAACCCGACATCTACACCGAAGGTTGGAACTCAAAATCCGTTAATCCTTTTAACGAAGCCGACGTTCCCGACACCCAGGTTATAGATGTTACAGGTCACTTTATGCCTTGTCCCGGCTACGTTACCTCAAACTATGGCTATCGCCGTAAATTTGGAAGAATGCACAAAGGTATCGACCTCAAAATTGAACGCAACGACACAATATATGCAGCATTCGACGGCAAAGTACGACTCACCGCTTACGAACGCAAAGGATACGGTTATTATATTATTATAAGACATCCAAACGGACTCGAAACCGTATACGGACACCTTAACAAACACCTCGTAAAACCCGATCAGGTTGTACGTGCAGGCGATCCTATAGCACTCGGAGGATCCACAGGAAGATCTACAGGTCCTCACCTGCATTTCGAAACACGTTTCATGGGGTATGCCATCAATCCATCCGCTATTTTCGACTTCGACAATCAGACCACTCACACGGATACATACACATTCTCAAAGAAAGACTTCACCAAACCACGAAACTACGATCCACGTAAATCCACCGTGGCTAAAAAGTCTTCCAAAAAGAAAAAATAAATTTGCCTCTCGGCAAATTTTTTTTATCTTTGCATATTCAAAAATTCACCGCATAAAGCATTCTTAGCATTATCGCGGGTCAATAAGAACACCCTAAACTTTCCACCCCGGTTACAAAAATAGTTGAATCACGGAGAGGATGTCTCCCGACTTCCTCAAAGAGGAAACAGAAATGTTTCCTCTCCGAAACCAAATCCGTTAGCCCCCCCTCTTGTGCCATAGGCACAACATTTGGTTAACCCACGGGTCTTGAGCCGTGGGTTTGCCCGGAGAGGATGTCTCCCGACTTCCTCACATCAACCCGTCAGGTTTGAATACCGGAGAGGATGTCTCCTGACTTCCTCACCTCAACCCGTCAGGGTTGAATTTGGTTAGCCGAGGGTGTAGGCGGAGCCGAAACCCCCGGATTAGAATACCATACACCGCAAAGACTATGCCTCTCTCCTCGCAGAGGGCTTAACCTTATCCACTATCCCACACCAACCCAGTCAGGGTTTAATTCACGGAGAGGAAGTCTCCCGACTTCCTCATACCAACCCGTCAGGGTTGAATTCCGTTAGCCGAGGGTGAAGGCAAATCCGCAACTCCCGGATTTAGAATACCTTAGTCCGCAAGGACTATGCCTCTCTCCTCGCAGAGGGCCTAACCTTATCCAATATCCCACACCAACCCGTCAGGGTTGAATCCCGGAGAGGAAGTCTCCCGACTTCCTCATACCAACCCGTCAGGGTTGAATCCCGTTAGCCCCGAGCTATAGTCCGTAGGACTTGATCTATCGTTAACCCCAACATAAGCGAGCAAAGCGATGCTTGTTGGGGACAGTTAGCCAAGGGTTAAAACCAGGGAATCCTCCGATAGCTCCAATCTCTGAACACTCGAAATAAATTCACTACCTCTGAAAGAGGTTGTATTTGGTTAACCCCAAGGTCTCTGTACCTAGGGAACTCAATCCTTCAACCCTACTCCATTCGTATACCAATCTCTCTCCACACCTCAACGTCTAAAACGTAGATCCCATTTTAATTGCAACCACACATATCTATTTTTTAAATCATGAGCTTCCTTCTTAAAAAATCCTGGAAACAATTTAAAACTTGGATTTTTTATCCGATTACTATGCTGAAAATCCATAAAACCGGTTTTTGGCACATTATTGGTGTTGGAACTCAATTTTTAAATCCAAAAAATATTTATCTAGGTAATAATGTAAGAATCGGTAGGTTATCAAGATTATGTTCTTATAAAGTTGGAGATAACTATGGTAAAATTATTATAAAAGACAATTGTTATATAGTTGATTTTCTCACCATTTTAGCCGGGTCAGACATTATAATTGAAGAAAATAACCTGATTGCAAGTTATGTGGGTATTTTCAGTGAAAATCACTCAATGGATCCATTGTCTAAGCTAAAATATGGTCATCAACCATTGACAGGAGCACCTGTGACAATAAAAAGGAATTGTTGGATTGGAGAAAAAGTTTTGATTTTACCGGGCGTAACTATTGGCGAATATTCAATTATTGGGGCTGGCAGCGTAGTGAATAAAAATATTCCTCCTTATTCTATTGCCGTAGGCAATCCGGCTAAGGTTATAAAAAAGTTTGATTTCAAAAGAAAAGAATGGATTAAAGTATAAACTTATAAAAATTTATTAATATTTATCTCTAATTTCACAGTAATTATTTCACAATTTGCCTTCTTACTCCTCTTCAAAAAAGCGAGTAGCCAAGAATACTTTGCTATTGTATGTAAGGATGTTTGTGGTGATGGGAGTTACCATCTTTACATCCCGAATTATTCTTGAATCTCTTGGTATTACTGATTATGGTGTTTATAATGTGGTGGGAGGAATAGCCGGTTCTTTCGGCTTTTTTTCAAGCTCAATGACTTCCGCTACCCAAAGATATTTCAGTTATGGTCATGGAGAAGGCAATATTGAAAAAGTCAGAGAATATTTTAATGTTATTTCTGTTCTCTACTTATTTGCTTGTGGAGGTATCTTAGTTATAGGAGGTGCTTTAGGTTTTTGGATAGTAAGTAGGTTAAATATTCCTGCTGATTTATATTGGTCAGGAGTAGTGGTTTTCTACACAACCTTAATATCCTTGATTATAACCTTATTTTCCTCAATTTTCGATTCTGTTCTGATCTCAAGAGAAAACCTTAAGTTATATGCATATGTAAGTATAATAGAAGCTGGACTCAAATTAGGAATATCTTACCTTCTTTTTCTAACTCCATCAAAAAGACTGATAGTTTATGCATTACTCCTATTATCAGTGACAATTATTACCAAAGGAATACTTTGGATTTATTGCCTTAAAAAATTTGAGGAATGCCGATTTGACCTTAAATGGGAACCTTCTAAGATGAAAGGAATACTTTCATTTATGGGTTGGACAGGGGGGAGTACTATAGCCTGGTTAATAAATGACCAGGGAACTAATATTATTTTAAATTTATTTTTTGGTCCTGTAGTCAATGCTGCCCGTGGTGTTGCTTCACAAGTAAATAATGCCATAACAAATTTTTCAAGGAATTTCTATGTTGCTTTAACACCCCAAATAATAAAAAGTTATGCTTCCGGAGATGTTAAAGGAAGTATATCCATGATGAACAATTCAAGTCTCTTCTCTTATTATCTATTATGGTTAATAATCCTTCCTGTAATAGTTAGACGAGATTATATTCTTCATTTATGGCTGAAAGAGGTGCCGGATTATGCTTCAATCTTTTTATTCTGGATATTGTTATATAGCCTCGTTAATGTATTAATTACTCCTCAATGGGTATTTATTCAAGCAATAGGGAAACTGAAGGCCTATAGTATTAATAGCGGTTTATTTATGATTTTACCTGTGGTCATCGGATATTTATTTTATAGATTCGGTTATCCTCCTCAAACAATTTTTATCCTGTCTTTTATTTTTAGGTTCATGTTGGTTTTGGCTACTATTATTAATATTAAAACCTTAATAGACTACCATTTAACTACTTATTTGATAAAAGTATTACTCCCCCTCATTTCAGTTTCCTTTTTATCCTATTTTATTCTTCAAATAATTAATCCTTACATAGAACAAAATTTTGGTGGTCTTGTCCTCATTGTTTTGATTTCAATAATTATATCCTTCACCTTAATGATTCTGTCTTTAGATAAAAAGAATAAGAATTTCTTATTCAACAAATTAAAACCGGTTCTAAAGATAAGATAAATTTAACTTCATCATATTTTGTTGTAATGAAACATGTTCTGATTACAGGAGGAGCCGGGTTTATCGGCTCTAATGTTGCTTTGAAATTAGTTAACCAAGGAATTAAGGTTACTGTTTTAGACAACCTATCTAAACAAATACACGGAGAAAATCCTGAATCTGACTCCCCCTTGTTCTTAAGTATTAAAGATAAGGTAAATTTCATCAAAGGGTCGGTCACTTCTCGCAAAGACTGGTTGAATGCATTGGAAGGAGTGGATATTGTTCTTCATCTTGCAGCGGAAACTGGTACTGGCCAATCTATGTATGAAATTGAAAAATATGTAGATGTTAATATTGGGGGTACTGCTATTCTTCTTGATATTCTGGCAAACGAAAAGACGAATGTCAAAAGAGTTGTAGTTGCTGAATCTCGGGCTATCTATGGTGAAGGAAGATATTGGAGTGAAGAACTCGGGCAATATGTATATCCAAATGAGCGTCCTGAGGAGACCATGTCTCAGGGTGATTTTGAAGTAAAATATAAAGATTGTAAAGAAAATCTTAAACTCGTTGCTACCACAGAAGATTCATTAATCCACCCGGGATCTGTTTATGGTATAACAAAACAGGTTCAAGGTCAGCTTGTTCATTTGGTTTGTAAATCTTTAGGTATCGAATCAGTATCATTCCGATATCAAAATGTTTATGGCCCGGGACAATCCTTATCTAATCCTTATACAGGAATTCTCTCAATTTTCTCAACTCGTATCTTGAATGGCAATGAGATAAATATTTTTGAGGACGGGAAAGAGACTAGGGATTTCGTTTATATTGATGATGTAGTTGAAGCAACAATAAAAGGTCTGACAGTTCCTGGAATTAGTGGTGAAGCTTTTAATATAGGTACTGGTGTCGCAACTGATGTAATGAAAGTTGCAGAAACATTAAATAAAAGTTATGATAAAAAAGTAACTATTAAAGTAAATGGGAATTACCGATTGGGTGATATTCGTCATAACTATGCTGACATAACGAAGGCTAAAGATCTTTTAGATTATGAACCTAAATGGGATTTTGAAAAAGGTATAAAAGAATTTGCAAAATGGGTCTTAACTCAACCGGTTAAGCAAGATACCTATGAAAAATCCATTGATGAAATGAAACAAAAAGGATTGTATAAATAAAATTTATATAATGGACAAAGGAAATTATACTGATAAATATAATTATGTTATATTAGCCGGTACCTGGGACTTGTATAAAAGAGCGTATGAAGAATTACTAATTGCTGAAAATGTAAAATATATAGAAGAAAATAAATTAGATAATAATATTTTATTCCTTATAAAGAAAATTCATTTTAATCAAAAATTAAATAAGATTATAAATTTACCTGGAAAATCATTTTGGAATAAGTTAATAATTAAATTTAAATTTATAAAAAGTAAACCTATATGTTTTATAATATTTTTAAATTGGGTTACAAATGAAAGTGATATAATAAAATATATTAAAAAAAAGTATCCAAATTCAAAGATTGTAATAATAATTAATGATTTAATTAGAACTATACGATATAGATATACTAATGAACCTTTATATATTGAAAATTTAAAAAAGGATTCAGATATAATCATTTCATTTGATTTTAAAGATGCAGAAAAATATAATTTATTGTATTATCCAATTCCTTATTCAAAACCAAAATTTTTTAAACAAGACAGATTAATATATGATATATATCTTCTAGCAAAAGTAAAAGATCGATTTGATAAGATATTAACTGTTTATAAATATTTAAAAAAATATAATTTAAATATAAAATTTATATTGATGGGTGTACCAATTGAGAAAAGAATAAATTTAGATGGCATTGAATATTCGGATAAATTTATGACATATGATGAGAATTTAAATTATATTCAAAAATCAAAATGTTTATTGGAAATAATGCAAGGTGAAGGTACTGGCTATACAATAAGAACGGGAGAAGCTATTGTTTATGATAAATTTATAATAACTAACAATCCTTATATTTTAAAGGCTCCATTTTATAATCCTGATTATATTATTTATTTTGAAAGAACTGAGGACATAAATCCAAATTTTCTGCATGAATTAAAAAAAAATAAAATAATAAATTATACAGAGGAATCTAAGATGTTCTTTTCACCAAAAAAATTACTTGAATTTATTGAAAACAAATTAAATCCTTAAAAATTAGTAAATGAATTTTAAGCAAGTATATAAATTAATAAATTATATTAATAAATTAATATTTAAAATAAAAATAATAATTGGAAACTATAAATATGAGAAAAGGGAAAAAAATCTACTTATAAAAAATAATTTTTCTTTAAAAAAGGAAGAAGGAGAAGACGAATATATAGATTTCTATAAAAGTATCTTCGGATTTAAAAGTCCTTGGGCATATAGATTATATTCTAAATATATTGGTCCAAATATAAGCATACTATCGCAAGAAGGTGCATTTATTATAAGTGATTTTCTTAACGAAAAAAAATATATTCCACTTTACCAGGACAAGAACCTCTTTGATAAATTTTTACCTGGCATGTTGCCTCAGACCATAATTAGAAAAATTGATAATCATTTTTATAATGATAAATATAAGAAAATAGATTTAAATAATTCTAAATTAGATGAAATTTTAAAAGAATCTAATTTTGAAACAATCGTAGTTAAAGAAACTATTGAAACAGATAGTGGTAGAGGTGTAAAAATATTCAATAAGAATTCTAATAATATATTTATTGATAAAGAATTGAATATACTTGATTTTAATTATCTTAATAATTTAAGTAATGATATTATTATCCAAGAAGGTGTAAAACAACATAAAGTGCTATCTAATTTATGTAAATCTTCAATTAATACTATACGTATTGCAACATATAAATCTATCAAAGATGATGAAATTAAAATTTTAAGTTCTGTAATTAGGATTGGTCATGAAGGTTCTCCAGTAGATAATCTTCATCAAGGAGGATGTATGGTTAGAATTAATGATGATGGTAAATTAAATAAATATGCAGTAAATCAATATGGTCAAAAGTTTTTAAAACATAACAATATTGATTTTGAAAAACAAGATATTTATATTCCTAATTGGAATCAAATTATTTCTTTCGCAAAAAAAATAAATGAATTATTGCCACATTTAAGATTACTCCAATTAGATATTAGTTTAAATGAAAATGGAAATCCAATTCTAATAGAATTTAATTGCACAGGATTTTCAATGTGGATATCTCAATTTACAGGAACTCCTGCCTTGGGAGAATATACTAGTGAAATTTTAAATTATTACAAAAATAATAAAAAGTAATTTTTGAAGGTTTAAACTTATAAAAAAGTATATATAGTTTAAACATTTGTTTTGACAAATAAAGAATTTAAGAAATGACTATTAGTTACTATCCTTGAATTTAAAAATTAAATTTAATTATAGAAAAGACATATTGATGAGAAATAAATTCTTAGAATTAATAAAAAATCCGAACAAACTTTTTAGTCATATATTATCTTTCATTTCTCCTTTATTAAGTGATCGAATATATATTATTCTAAGATATTGGAATAGAACTGATAATTTTCCAAATCTAAATAATCCCCAATCTTTTAACGAAAAACTTCAATGGTTAAAATTAAATAATAGAAATCCTTTATATACTAAATTAGTTGATAAGAATTTAGTTAAAGATCATGT
Organism: Muribaculaceae bacterium; assembly: GCA_022509185.1. Classification (GTDB taxonomy): domain Bacteria; phylum Bacteroidota; class Bacteroidia; order Bacteroidales; family Muribaculaceae; genus Lepagella. The sequence continues at coordinate 247,524 of JAFLTS010000001.1, forward strand.
GAGCAAAATAATTGGAAATGATTTTATAATTAAAACCTTAAAAGTATATAATAATCCAGATGAAATTAATTATGAGGAGTTACCTGATAAATTTGTCATGAAATGTACCCATGATAGTGGTGGAATTATAATCTGTAAGGATAAAAAAAATATAGATAAAAATTCAATAAGTAGGAAATTAAACAAAAATCTTAAAAAGAATTTTTATTTATGGGGTAGAGAATGGCCTTATAAAAATGTTGAAAAAAAGATAATAGTAGAAGAATTTATTGATAATTATTCCGAAGATATAAAAGATTATAAGTTCTTTTGTTTTGATGGAGAACCGAAATTTCTTAAAGTCGATTATGATAGATTTAAAAATCACCGGGCCAACTATTATGATTTGGATTGGAATTTATTAACGTATGGAGAAAAAGTTTGTCCTCCCGATTTTAATCATGTAGAAGAAAAACCTGATAACTTCGATTTAATGATTGAGATAGTTAAAAAATTATCTAAAGGTTTCCCTTTTATAAGAGTTGATCTTTATAATGTTAAAGGTAAAATATATTTTGGAGAATTAACTTTTTTCCCCGCTTCAGGTATGGGAAAATGGATAGAGCCTGAACAAGATCTTGAAATTGGTAAATTTTTAAAATTATAATTATTTATATATTATAATTTATTTTCAAATGATAATAAATAAAAGGATTTAAAATTTTATCTTTCTGAAGATAAAAAACAATATAATACTTCAAAATGTAATAATATTTCCTTACAATAGGGAACAAAATTATTGGTAATGTCAATGGAGGAGATAATAGTGTAGGTGCACTTAATACTGTTGTTATTAAAGATGTTGAAGAAAATACCTTTGTGTCTGATGACCTGCAAAACTTCTAAAGTATAAGATTTGAGATATAATTAAAAGTAAGTTCAATTTAAATTTCAGAGCTCATTATTAAATTTAAAATCAGCTTTATAAAATCTATAACAATTTTTTCTGAAGCTAATTTACCTGGCATTTTAACTCTAAACTTCCACTTTAATTTTTATTAATTTTGACTCCTCCCCAGATTACAGAAGGCATCAAGTCTTTCCTTTCTATTCCTCACACAGGAGCTATAGTCATTTCCGGACCTTGGGGTTCCGGAAAGTCCTATTATGTCAAAAATCAACTGAAAAAAGAGATTGCAAACACTCCTTATCTTCCAACAAATAAAGTTGAAGAAAAAGAAGGAACCTTTTCAAAGAAGGTTAAAAATATCGTCAAAAAACACCTTCCGGCTGAAGATAAATACTATCCAATAATGTTTTCGGTTTTTGGGCTTTCTTCACTTTCTGAGGTCCAAAATAAATTGACAACAACTTTCCTGGGGGAAGTCTCCGATGGCTCCTCCGATAAGTTAGGATATATTTTCAAAGGAGTAAAGAATACTATTAGCAGCATTCCGAAATTAAATGAGTGGTTAGACACCGAGAAAATTTTTGATCCCAAGATCCTCTCTTTTCTTTTCACTCCCAATATGGTCATTATAATCGATGATCTCGAACGTCTTAACACTGATAAGATTCCGTTTCAGGATTTCCTCGGTTTCATAAACGACCTTTCAGAGAATAATGGATACAAGGTGATTCTCCTCTCCAATCATTCTTTCCTTTTGGAAAAGAATAAGGATAATCTGGAATTTCATGAGAAAGCGGTGGAGAAAACTCTCAATTTTGAAGCCGACATCATCAGCATAATCGAAAATATAGCACGTGAAATAGGGGGAGAAAGTTTTGCGGAATTTATTAAGGGACAGCAACCTGTTACTGAACATATACTCAGTCATTTTTATGATTATTCTCCTCTTGAGAGGGGTAAGATATACGCTAATCTAAGAACGGTTAAATTTGCCCTTAATCATTTTTATGAGATTTTCAAGAACAGAAAGAAACTCGATGAAGAGTATGCTGACTTTATACTGAGGGATTCATGGTTCCAGATACTTTCTGTCGCATTAGAATACAAGGAGGCTCTTTCTTATGATGAA
>JAFLTS010000010.1 GCA_022509185.1 Muribaculaceae bacterium
GGTCGACTAAAAATTTAGATTTCTTCATATTTTTTCTTTGAAATTACAAAGTTAAGAATAAATTTATGATGAGCTATCCAAAGCTATCCCAGAACCTCATACAATCTTTTTTTGCATTTCATTTCACGTGCAACCCAATGATTTTTATTTCTTTATCCGTAGGCTACCCCCCAAGAGTAGGGAAAGGAGTTTTTCTTAGTATAATCGGAAGCTTTTTACATCACTTCGCTCCACAAAAGCCCCTGACGTACGCTAAATCATTGTTTTTTAGTTAATATTGAGGACTGAATTTTGCCTTTCGGCAACGAGCACCAGACTGACTTGTTACGTCGCTTCGCTTTGCACAAGCCTTCTGACGTTCTCTAAGTTCAGATCCTCGATAAAAATATTGCCTCATGATTTTTTACTTCGTAAACCGCTACCCCGCAGGCTTTTTACGTCGTTTCGCTCCACAAAAGCCGCTGACGTACGCTAAATCATTTCGGCGATACTAAAAAAGAGGCCTAAGCCTCTTTTTTAGTATTCATCTTCGTTAAAGAAGAAGTCGTCTTTGGATGGGTAATCGGGCCAAATTTCTTCGATACTTTCGTAGGTTTCGCCTTCATCTTCCATCTCCTGAAGATTTTCTATCACTTCCATGGGGGCTCCACTTCTCATTGCATAGTCTATCAACTCTTCCTTGGTAGCGGGCCAAGGTGCATCTTCAAGTTTTGATGCTAATTCTAATGTCCAGTACATATGTTATTTTATAGTTTATTTAAATATTAAGACGTTGAAAATATTAAAATTTAGACTGTAAATTATAATTTATTAAACTCGATTTTAATCTTATATAATAATTTATTATAGAAAAATCAATATTTCAAAAATCAAAGATTTTCAGGTTTTTGCCAATAGATTTCTTCATAATCGGCAAATTTGTTGAGATACCTTCCTATTACAAATAAATAATCCGATAATCTATTAATGTAGGCAATAACCAAAATGTTGATTTCCTCCTCAGCAGCAAGTTGCAGAATTCTTCTCTCCGCTCTTCTGCAGACCGTACGTGCCATATTTGCCTTAGCAGACGCCTTACAACCTCCTGGTATAATGAAATTATTAAGTTTCGGTAATTGTTCATCCATTACGTCGATCCATCCTTCCATCTCAAGAATATTGTCTTGTGACAGACCCGGAACCTCTTTATGTCTGATAGCAGGAGGGGTGGCTAAATATCCTCCGATATTGAAAAGCATGTTTTGCACTTTTATAAGCTCGATTCTTTGCTGATCAATCACAGCATCATCAGCAACAAGATTGCCAATAAATGAGGATAATTCATCCACAGTGCCGTAAGCCTCAAGTCTTAATGAATATTTAGGAATCCTTTCTCCTCCGATTATGGAGGTGGTGATGCCATCTCCGGTGCGGGTATAAATATTTGATTTGGCCATATATTAAAAGGATTATATTTCTTCAATTTAAACGCTTGTGAAGCTATATTGTTGCGGATGGCTCAATATTTTAATTTATAAATTTATCAAAGAGGACTTAAAGCCATATAAAAAAGTTATATTTGCAAAGAATAAAACAAAAAATGTCATCAGAACAATACATAGTATCAGCCCGTAAGTACCGTCCTGCCAACTTCAGCAGTGTAGTGGGTCAACGGGCATTAACCGCCACTTTGAAGAATGCTATTTTAGGTGGTAAATTGGCACAGGCTTATCTTTTCTGTGGTCCCCGAGGTGTTGGAAAGACTTCCTGTGCGCGAATATTTGCGAAAACAATCAATTGCCTACATCCTACTTCTGACGGAGAAGCTTGTGGAGAATGTGAATCATGCCAGGCTATAGAAAAAGGTAATTCCTTTAACCTCATAGAGCTGGATGCCGCCTCAAATAATTCGGTTGATAATATCAGGAATATTTCCGAACAAGTAAACATCGCTTCGCAGGATGGCCGTTACAGAGTTTTCATAATAGATGAAGTGCATATGCTCTCAAATTCAGCTTTCAATGCATTTCTAAAAACTTTAGAGGAACCTCCACGTAATGTGATTTTTATATTGGCTACTACGGAAAGACACAAAGTTATTCCTACTATCCTAAGTCGCTGCCAGATTTACGATTTCCGTAGAATAACAGTAGCAGATATAACTGACCACCTGGAAGAAGTGGCTAAAAAAGAAGGTATTAATGCTGAGAGAGAAGCTTTAGGAGTAATTGCTTTGAAGGCTGATGGAGCGATGCGAGATGCCCTGTCAATATTTGATCAAGTTGTTGCCTCCACTCATGGAAATGTAACTTATAAATCTACTATTGAAGCGCTTAATGTACTTGATCAGGAATTTTATTTCAGATTGATAGACATTTTCAAGGAAGGAGATATACCAGCGGCTCTACTCACTTTAAAGGAAGTGACTGATAAAGGTTTTGATATGCAATTCTTTATAAATGGATTGGCCGAACATATCAGAAATTTAATGGTGACTTTGGACCCGAGAACCGTGTCATTATTGGAAACGTCGGAAGAATGGTCAAAAAAATATCTTCAGCAGGCTCCGCAATTCCCGGTGGAATGGTATTATTCAGCTATTAAAATACTTAATGAAACTGATTTCAATTATCGCACATCGGGGAATAAAAGATTATTGGTAGAACTTGCTTTAATAAGACTAAGCCGTTTGTTGACTCCAACTTCTGAAACACTGAAATCTAACAATTCCCAAACTCCAGATAAAGCTCCTACACCCCCTTTCGAGGTGCCGACCGGCTCCAATAAGCCTCAAGCCGTTCGGCCAAATATCCATAAGGCTCCCTTGATAAATGAGATTAAAAAAACTTATAGTAAAGAACCCTCATCTACGAAACAAACGTCGGTACGTCCGGCCAGTTTCAGGATTTCAAAAGATAAAGACACAATCTCAAAAGGGAAAGATATAGATCCCCAAAACCAACCTTTTACCGAAGAGGATTTAAATAAGAAATGGGAGGAATATATCGGAAAACATCCAGAGCAAAGAATTCTAATTGCTGCTATGAGATCTTCAAAGCCGGGAAAAATAGATGATACTACCTATCGAGTGATGGTAGATCACCCGGCTCAAAAGCAGGCCTTTGAAAGCGCTCTTCCTGAATTGCTTTCTTTCTTTAAAGAAAAACTCCACAACGACTTTGTGGGATTACAAATAAGTATTTCCGAAAAAGAAGATAAGGATAAAGGCTTAAATAAAAAGGAATTCCTTAAACTGGCAGTAGATGAGAACCCATTGCTTGCAGATTTTTTGAAGGCTATAGATGCTGAGTTAGAGTGATTAGAATATCGGTTTCAAATTGTTAAATAAAATTAAAAAGTATTAATAAGCCAATTTAAAGGAAGAATAATGAGTCTATCTTATTCTATAAAGGTATAAAATTCATTATATTTGCAATGAAAATCCTGGAGGGGGCGATAGTCTCCTCCTCTTTTTTAAGAACAGAGATGTTAGACGCCAAGGCAATAAAAGAATTTGTGGAGAAGGAGTTGGAAGGAAGCGACCTTTTCCTTGTGGATGTTTCGGTAAAGCCTGACAACCAGATAGAAGTAGAGATAGACAGCGATACGCCCGTTTCTATAGAGGAATGTGAGCGACTTACCCGTGCTATCGAGCAGGAGTTTGATCGAGACCAAGAAGACTACACACTTGAAGTGGGGAGCGCAGGACTAACTTCACCATTCAAAGTGAAAAGACAATACCGCAAATATATAGGCCATGAAGTTGAGGTCTTAAAGAAAGACGGAAAGAAACTGAGTGGCATATTGAAAGATGCCGGCGAAGACACCTTTACTGTAACAGTAAAAGAAAAAGTTAAGAAACCCGAGAGCAAAAGGCCTATAATAGAAGATGTAGACCATGTCTTGGGCTATGATGAAGTAAAACAAACGAAATACATATTGAAATTCTAACCCTATGGCTAAAAAGGCTGAGACGGTCAATATGGTAGACCGGTTCGCGGAGTTCAAGGAACTCAAGAACATTGACAAGACCACTATGATCAGCGTGCTTGAGGAATCATTCCGCAATGTGCTGGCAAAAATGTTTGGATCGGATGAGAATTTTGATGTCATCATGAATCCAGACAAAGGCGACTGTGAAATATACCAGAATCTCGAGGTTGTGCCTGATGAGGCCGTTGAGAACCCGGATAAAGAAATAGGAATAACAGAAGCACGTGAAATCGACCCTGAATGTGAAATCGGGGAAGATGTATCAAAACAAATATATTTTGAAAAATTTGGCAGAAGGGCTATTTTAAATCTGCGTCAGACTTTGCAGTCGAAAATTCTGGATTTGCAGAAAGAGGCTCTTTCACAGAAATTTAAAGAACTTGAAGGAGAGATAGTCACAGGAGAAGTTCACCAAGTGTGGAAACGTGAGGCCTTATTACTTGACGAAGAACACAATGAATTGATAATGCCTAAAGATGAACAGATTCCGAGTGACAATTTCAGAAAAGGAGATATGGTTAGGGCAGTTGTAAAAAGAGTCGACAACGCTAACACAAATCCTAAAGTGATTGTTTCAAGGACAGATGAGGCATTTCTACGAAGATTGTTTGAGCAGGAGGTGCCGGAGATTCACGATGGATTAATAACTATCAGGGCGGTAGCACGAATCCCGGGTGAAAGAGCCAAGATAGCAGTAGAAAGCTATGATGACCGCATTGATCCCGTAGGAGCCTGTGTGGGAATTAAGGGAAGTAGAATACACGGTATTGTAAGGGAATTGCGCAACGAGAATATCGATGTGATTTCCTATACATCAAATCCTCAGCTGTTTATACAAAGGGCATTAAGTCCGGCAAGTATCTCATCTATTCGTCTAAACGAAGAAGAGAAGAAAGCGGAGGTCTTTCTTCATCCCGATGAAGTATCTCTGGCAATAGGTAAAGGAGGCTTAAATATCCGCTTAGCTACAAAGTTAACCGGTTATACTATAGACGTATACAGAGATATAGAAGAAGGAGAGGAAGATATTTATTTGGATGAATTTGCAGATGAAATAGATTCCTGGGTGATCGAACAACTCAAAAATATAGGATTGGGTACAGCTAAGTCGGTGTTGAATGCCACACCGGAAAAACTTGAGCAGGCTGATCTTGAAGACGATACTTTAGCCCATGTATTGGAAGTGATTAAGGCAGAATTTGAAGATTGAAGTAAATAACCACCTATCAGCAGAATGCGAACAAAAATAAGTAAAGTAGCCAATGATTTAAATGTGGGGGTAAATACAGTAGTAGAATATCTCCGCAAACATAATATTGAGGTTGACAGCAATCCCAATGCCCGTATAGATGAAGAGGCAGTGGCCCTGTTGCGCAAAGAGTTCAGCCACGATAAAGCTGAGAAAGCAAAGGTAGAGGGAAAATTAAATGAACGCCGTTCAGATCGGGTGGAAAAGGCAGAAAAGAGGCAACAGGCCCCCGAACCACCTCAGCTGAAAGTGGTGGGTAAAATCAATCTTGATGATTTAAAACGCAAGCCACAGGAAGTTAAGCCAAAAGTTGAATCCCCTAAGAAGGTACAGGTTTCCGTAGAACCGCAACCTCCAGTTTTTAAAAAAACTGAAAAATCTGTGGCGCCAGAACTTCCCAAAAAAACTGTAGAACCTGAAGTTCTTAAAGAGAAAGAAAACAAAGGTCCTAAAGAATCCGGGGTTGTAGAAAAAAGAATTCCTGAAGAAAAGAGTATAAAGAAAGAGAAGGAGCCCCAGGAGGAATCTAAAGTAGCTTCACAACCAAAGGCAGTTCCTGTTGTAGAAAAGAAACCTGAACACCCACAAGAGGAAAGGATTGAAATTAAAGAAGATATAAATATATCATCTAAGAAAGAAGCTGAGTCGGAAGATGAAAATGATGTATTCCGTCTTAATACTCCAGAAGCACCCAAGGAATTGAAAGTGATAGGGAAGATAGATCTTTCCAGTCTGAATCAGTCTACAAGGCCTAAGAAAAAAGGCCATGGTGCAAAAGGAGAAAATGAAGGAGGAAGCGATAAGAAAAAACGTCGCAGAATAGGTAAAGAAAAGGTAGATATCGAAAAAGCTGCCGCACAGGCTGCCTTAGCGGGCGACGGTAAAAAAAATAAAGATGACCGTAGAGGTCCTCAAAATGATCGCGACCGTAAAAGAGGAGATAAGAAAAGTGAGCGTCACGGCAAGAAAGGTGAAAAGAACCGTGCAGAGGAATATTCACAAGAGGATGTTCAGAAACAAGTTAAGGAAACATTGGCCCGTCTCACCACAAAGGCTCCCAAAAAGAGTCTGAAATGGAGGAAAGAAAAGAAAGAGGCTATCCATAACAGGGAACTTGAAAACCAAAGAAGGGAAGAAGAGGAAAGCAAGATAATCAAACTAACAGAGTTTGTAACCGCTAACGATCTTGCTAATCTAATGGAAGTTCCTGTGAACAATGTAATAGCCACCTGTATGAATCTGGGTGTCATGGTGTCAATAAACCAGCGCTTAGACGCCGAAACCATCAATATCGTGGCTGATGAATTTGGTTACACCACAGAATATGTTAGTGCTGAAGTTAGTGAGGCAATTGCCCCGGAAGAAGACAGTGAGGAAGATTTGCAGTCTCGTCCCCCGATCGTTACAGTGATGGGCCACGTAGACCACGGGAAAACCTCATTACTTGACTATATCAGAAAGGCAAATGTAATTGCCGGTGAAGCGGGAGGAATAACTCAGCATATAGGTGCCTATAATGTAAAATTGCCTGACGGAAGAAGGATTACATTCCTCGACACACCGGGCCATGAAGCCTTCACGGCCATGCGAGCCCGTGGAGCCAAAGTAACGGATATCGCTATCATAATTGTAGCTGCTGATGATGATGTGATGCCACAGACTGTTGAGGCCATCAACCATGCATCTGCAGCAGGCGTTCCAATGGTATTTGCCATAAATAAGATAGATAAACCCACGGCCAATCCGGATAAAATCAAAGAACAGCTTTCTGCTATGAATTATCTTGTGGAAGACTGGGGAGGGAAATATCAGAGTCAGGACATTTCAGCCAAAAAAGGAATGGGTGTGGAAGAGCTGATGGAAAAAGTTTTGCTGGAGGCAGAAATGCTTGATCTAAAAGCGAATCCCGACCGACTCGCAATGGGGTCTGTTATAGAATCCAGTCTTGATAAAGGCCGTGGATATGTAGCTACAGTTTTAGTTCAAAACGGTACTTTAAGAATCGGTGATGTTATACTGGCCGGAACCCACTATGGAAGGATCAAGGCAATGTTTAATGAACGTAACCAGAGAGTAACAGAAGCCGGGCCGGCCACACCGGTTATGATTCTGGGAATGAATGGAGCTCCCACTGCCGGTGATACTTTCAATGTGCTTGAAACGGAACAGGAAGCACGTGAGATTGCAACTAAGAGAGAACAATTGCAAAGAGAACTTGGTCTGAGAACTAAGAAACGTCTTGGGTTGGAGGAATTGGGACGTAGAAGAGCTCTCAATGATTTCCATGAACTCAACCTTGTGGTTAAGGGTGATGTTGACGGTTCTGTAGAAGCGATCTCTGATGCCTTAATTAAACTTTCAACACCTGAAATTCAAGTAAATGTGCTTCATAAGGGTGTAGGTGCGATATCAGAAAGTGATGTAACTCTTGCCGCGGCTTCAGATGCAATTATTATAGGCTTCCAGGTTCGTCCCTCTGCAGCTGCTCGTAAAGAGGCAGAGAAAGAGGGGGTAGAAATAAGACTTTACTCTGTGATTTATAAAGCCATAGAGGAGGTGAAAGATGCCATGGAAGGATTGTTGTCACCTGAAATCAAAGAGGAAGTTACCGGAACTGCTGAAGTTCTTCAAACTTATCATATTTCTAAAGTCGGTACTATTGCGGGAGCTATTGTACGCGATGGAAAGATAAAGAGAAGCAATAAAGTCAGAGTGATACGAGACGGTATTGTAATCTATACAGGAGAACTAGGATCCTTGAAACGCTTCAAAGATGATGTAAAAGAGGTTGTTTCCGGTTATGACTGTGGTCTTTCAGTTCAAGGTTACAACGATATCAGGGAAGGTGACCTGATAGAAGGTTTCGAAGAGGTGGAAGTGAAGAGAGGCCTATAATGCCTGTAGTCTACGCCAATTTAGGCAGTAATCTTGGCAATAGAAGAGCCTTTATAGAAACCGCTCTAATTAAGATATCGGAAGATTTCGGTGTTTGTTGCATCAGTTCCTTTATAGAGACAGAACCCTGGGGTTATGAATCTGCCAACAGATTTCTAAACCTCGGGGTTTCTTTTAAAAGTGAGGATAAACCGGAAGATATTCTTTTTAAACTGCAGAGAATAGAGAAGTCGATTTGCGCTGAGAGTCATCGTGACGTTAATGGAGGGTATAAGGATCGTGTGATTGATATAGATATAATGGCCATAGATGATATTGTTTTAGAAACACAACAACTGATACTTCCTCATAAACATTTGAAAAAAAGGGAATTTTTCTTAATCCCCTTAAAGGAACTTAATCCGGAATGGAAATTTCCCAAGAGAGAAAATTCAAAATAGCAAGACCGGTGGCAGAAATAAAAATTTTAAATGGAACAAGGGTTTTGCTAATCAAACGAATATATAGATATAAAGGAAATTTTATATAAATTTGCAATATGGAGAGGATCCGCCGAAGCCTTTCAATGTTGCCACCGTGGATTTTTACTGCAATAGTGACAATAGCTATCTTATGGCTTACCTTGGCTCCGAAACCATTGGGAGATAATCCTCCACCCCTTTTCCCCGGTGCTGATAAACTGGCACATTCCCTTATGTTCGGTGGTCTTGCAATCGTTATTCTAATAGACCAGCAGAGGAGAAAAAATTGGAAGCCGGAGGTATTACTTCAGATTTTTATTGCGGGCCTGATTTCAGCTTTTTTCGGAATTATGATAGAGTTCGTTCAAGCATGGATGGGTCTTGGAAGAGGTTTTGAATATGGAGATATAGTAGCTGACACCACTGGTGCATTCTTTTTCGCCTTTTTATTCTTCATACTTCAGAAATCATGGCTTCCTGATAAGCCCGCATAAGTCAATTAGAAGATAAAGATTCAGTATAGCCTCGAACTCAAAGAGTGACTGAAGATATAGAAAAAAAATCTCCACAGGAAGAGACGGGAGATACTCTTAAAAAAGAAAAAAAGCATTGGATCCATCCCAAGTGGTTAAGGTTAGTGCTTAAGACTTTTATGTGGATAATAATCAGCGTTATATTTATAGCTATTATTATTCCCATACTTCTTTATGTGCCTCCCGTACAGACTTTTGTGAAAAATGTTGCCTGTAATGTAGTGGAGAAATCCACCGGGATGAAAATAGGAATAGACAGATTTCGTCTGAAGTGGCCGGTAGATGTTGCTTTAGACGGAGTTACAATTGTTGAAGCCCCGGGAGATACCATGGTTTATGCCAAGGAAGTTGTGGCCGATGTCAAGCTGGCTCCATTGTTTCATTTAGATGTAGATATCAATGAACTGAAGCTCGAAGAAGCCGGGATCAGGATAATGGCTCCCGATTCATCCATGCTTTTAAAATTAAAAGCAGGTTTAATCGAAATTGACGATAAAAGTTCGGTAGATATCAAGACAATGACAGTTGATGTCAATAAGTTGCTTATCAAGAGAGCCGATCTTAGTCTTAATATGGATGTGTGGAAGAAAAAGCCTTCCCCTAATGACACAACGGCTCCGGTGAATTTAAAAATACTTCTTCACGATGCCAGTATTGAGGATTTCACCTTTGGGATGGCAATGTTGCCTACAATAGACACCTTGTCTTTGATTTCACAAAATGTGGCGATCAGAAATGGAATAATTAATCTCTCGGACAATCTTATTACAGCTGATTATCTTGGTACTTCAGACGGTAGTGTAACTTATCTTACTCCAACTCCGGAATATATCAAGACCCATCCGGCTCCTATAGATACTGTTTCAACCTCCGGACCCCCCATTATTATAAAAGGAGATACAGTAAGAGTAAAAGACTTCAAAGCACTTTATGCAACTAAGGGAGCCAAACCTTTACCCGGATTTGATCCTTCCTATCTTGAATTTTCCAATGTTAATATAACATTAGATAATTTTTATAATGAATCTTCCACAGTCAGGCTCCCGATTGCAGACATTTCAGCACAGGAAAGGTGTGGTTTGATTGTGACTCAAGGTACGGGTACTATCGCTGTGGATTCTACAGGCCTGGCTCTTCAGGAGGTTTTTCTTGCCACTCCTTATACAGAATTAAATGCCAATGCATCCATTCCATTCTCAGTTATGGCATTGGAACCCTATGCTTTATTCAATCTCGATGCTTTCGGAAATGTAGGTTGGCCTGATATCGAGGCTTTCGTTCCTGCCTTACATCCATATACTTCCAAACTTCCTGAACGTAATCCTTTGGAATTTAATGTAGAGGCGGGTGGTTCTTTATCGGATATTAATCTCACTGAACTTAAAGTGGGCATTGATAATGTAATGGATATAACAGCACATGGGAAAGCTCAAAATGTGTTAGATATCAAGAAATTAATCGCCAATATTTCATTCCAGGGTGAAGTGACTTCTCCCAAGATAATCGACAATATATTGGAGCTGAAAGGTTTTTCTGTTCCAAAGTTAAAATTGACGGGAAAGGCCACAGCGCGCAACGAATCTTTCACAGCAAATTTTGATTTAAAGACTTCTATGGGAGAAGTATTGGCTGACGGTGCTGTGGATTTGAGACCTGAAACTTATAAAGCTTCAGTAAGTGTCAACAATTTGGATATTAGAGGATTTATGCCTGATCTCGGCATTGGAGAAGTTAGTGCCACACTAACGGCTCAAGGTTCAGGATTCAATCCCACCAAACCAAAAGCGATTAGTGATATTCATTTGCTGGTTTCTTCTATAGATTATAATAACCAGACTCTAAATGACATCACGGCAGATATTGGTCTGAGTAACGGAATCTTCGATATTAAGTTAGATTCACCAAATGATATTTTGCGTTTAGATATTGAAGGAAGAGGTACAGTAGCACCTGATCTTTATACAGCCGATTTAAAAGCAGTTATTGATAAAATAGATCTCTTCTCTTTAGGATTATCTAAAGACAATAGTACTTTAAGCGGTACAATAACACTAAAGGCTGATGCCAGTCCGGATAAATGGCTATATGATGTAAATCTTTGTCTTCAAGACATGGCATTCATTTCCGGAGCCAGTTATTACGCCATCCCGAATGATATTGATATAATTTTCAAGAGCACCTTGGATAAGGTTATAGCTGATGTGGATGCAAAGGGCACATGCCTGAATTTCGAAGCCGATTCCGGTCTAAAAGGTCTTATAAACTCGTTTACGATGGTAGCTGATACTGCACGCCGACAAATAGCTGTGAGAGACCTGAATATTGAAATGCTGCAAAGGATGTTGCCACAATTCAGATTGAATCTGGACGCATCAGGAAACGGAGCCATTGCGGATATATTAGCAGGGGCAGGACTAAGCGTAGACTCTTTATATGGCCATATTGTAAATGATACTATAATAAGTGCTTCTTTCGGAGCAAGACAATTTGCCAATTCCAGCCTTCGCGTGGATACCTTGACTCTCAATCTAAAACAAAGGGGTGAATTGCTCGACTACAGAGCACATATGGGGAATAGAGCCAACAATCCTATAGGAGATTTTGCTGATGTCAACGTCAACGGATACGTAGGAGAAAATCGTCTGATGTTGGGACTCAGGCAATTAAATCAGAAAAAAGAAATGGGCTATCGTTTAGGTCTGACGGCAGCTTTCCAGGATTCACTCATAACGGTGCATTTCACTCCTCTGAAGGCAATGATAGGTTATATCCCCTGGACTTTCAATTCTGATAACAGTTTGCAATTGAATACCAAGAATTTCAAGATTGATGCTAATTTGCAGGCTACCAGCCCTAAGAGTAGTATTCTTTTGAAAACAGAACCGGGACCTGAGGGTAATGATGAATTACATCTTGCTTTAGACAATATCTTGCTTCAGGACTTTCTTCAACTTTCAGTTTTTGCGCCCCCGATCACGGCAGCTATAGATGCAGATCTGAGGGTAGGTTATTACGAAAGTTGGCTATATGGTACCGGAAATGTTGGTATACATAATTTCACCTACGATAAAATGCAGGTAGGTGACTTCAATCTTTCACTTCGTGCAGGAAGAAATGACGATGGTTCCACTGGAGCACGGATAGGATTAAAAATAAACGGACAGAATGCTTTGGCAGCTAAAGCGCTGTTGGAACCGGATTCTGCAAAGGTTTTACAGGTGAAGACCATGGAACTTGATCTGACTAGATTCCCTCTTAAGATTGCGAATCCTTTCCTGGGGAAAGATATGGTGCAAGTTGCAGGTTATCTTAATGGTGAATTTGATCTGAGCGGATCTTTAAAACTGCCTAAATTGAACGGTTATCTGGCATGCGACTCTGTAGGTGTTTTCATCCCTATGATGGGCAGTTCAGTCAAATTCAATCAGGATTCAATTTTTGTAACGGATAATGTAATAGACTTTAAAAAATTTGATATCTACGGAGCAAACAAGAATCCTATTCAGATAGACGGCACCATAGATATGAGTGATTTAAGATCAATGGTGTTCAACCTTAAACTTGACGCGAATGATTTCCAATTGATCAATAATGATCAGAAAGCCCATTCGGATCTATATGGAAAGCTATTCCTGGATTTACATGCAAATGCCCGTGGACCATTGGAACATCTTAATCTCGGAGCCGGAGTTTCCATACTGTCTAAAACCAATGTGACTTATTCCATACCTCAGACTACTGCCCAGCTAACCTCCCACAATACTTCCGGAATTGTAAGATTCGTAAATTTCAATGACACTGTTTTGACTTTGAAAGAGGATACCGTGGCATCTAATGTTTCCATGAGAATACTTGCGGGACTCACCTTAGAACCGGGTATGCAGGTGAAGGTGATATATCCCGGTTCAACAACTACCGGATCGGCAAAAGTAGAGTTAGAACCAAGCGGACAACTTACTTATTTCCAGAATTATCTGGGAGACATGAGGCTCAATGGCCAGGTTTATTTAGGAAATGGATATGCAAGTTATAGCATGCCTATTGTGGGAGAAAAGAAATTTGTTTTTGATCCAACGAGCTATGTTATGTTCCAAGGGGATATAATGAATCCTTCTTTCAATATATCTGCAACTGATGATGTAAGGGCAAGTGTGATTGAAAACGGAAACTCTAGAATTGTGAATTTCCAGGTTGGTGTAGATATCACCAACAACCTCAGGGATCCTAAGATTGAATTCAATCTGGATACCGATGATGATATGTCTATCAGAAACGAATTGCAATCGATGACACCGAATGCAAGGAGTATGGCTGCACTTAATATGCTGATTACAGGTCAATATTCAGGTGCCGGAGTTAAGACCGCCAGCAGTGACATCTTACAGGGAACAATGTATAATATTCTAACTTCTACTATTAACGGATGGCTTGCCAATAACGTAAGAGGAGTAGATATCAGTCTGGGTGTAGATCAGTATGGAAATTCTTATAATGGTGAAACAGGTTCTTCCACAAGTTATAGTTACCAGGTTTCAAAATCACTCTTTAATAATAGATTTAAAATCTCTGTAGGTGGTAATTACACTACTGATGCGGCTGCAGATGAGAACTTCTCGGAAAACCTTATCAGTGACATTTCCTTTGAGTATATTCTCAAACAAACAAGTAATGTCACCATGTATGCCCGTTTATTCCGTCATACAGGTTATGAAAGTATTCTGGAAGGTGAGATAACAGAAACAGGTGGTGGTTTTATGTTACGTAGACGCCTGTCGAATCTAAAATCACTCTTTAAATGGGGATCATCAAAGAATAAAAACCGTCCCGGTTCTCCTATGCCCGGTTTGGGATCGGGTAACTTCAGACCAGGTGTCTCGCATACCACGGATTCCTTGAAATCGGAAACATCAGAAAGGGTTGATTCTGTTTCCAAAGGAAAACAAGAAGTCAGGAAAGAAACAATGTCCAACGATTCCATAAACGTTAAGAAGATAGAAGGCAATGAAAATTAATAAAAGGATAAATTTAGCTTGGATATTGCCGGTGTCGTTCCTTCTCTTATGGATTGTCTCCTGTTCCACAACAAAAAGACTTGAGCCCGGAGAGACTCGATATACAGGTTTAGGAACTTTTGATGTATTAACCGCAGACCATGAAAAGTTACCTGGGGCATTGGAATCAGAGTTGAAGAAAACAGGTACTGCCGATGCAAACGACTATATCATAGCACCATTTATAAAGATACCATTAGGATTATGGGTTTATAATAACTGGAATGATTCTGCCAAGGGTCTAAAAGGATGGCTTTATAAGAAATGGGTGAAACCTCCTGTGCTTGTAAGTGAGGTAAAGCCGGAAGTCAGGGCAAAACTTATGCAACAATTACTTGACGATAACGGATACTTTGGTTCGCAGGTAGTTTATAATATAGAAAATAATAAAAAGAATGATCGGAAAGCGGCCATAGGATATACTTTACATGTAACAAAGCCCTATCGAATAGATTCTATTCAATACCTGAATACCTCCACAAAGATCAACAGGTTTATAGATTCCGTTGCTCGTAGAAGTCCTTATCTGCAGAAAGGAGAAATATTCAGTGTTGATTCACTTGAAGCAGAAAGGGTAAGGATCGTGAATTCGATGCGAAATCATGGTTATTATTATTTCCGTCCGGAATATATAGAATTTCTTGCCGATTCACTGATCACACCCGGGGAAGTTGCAATAAAGCTTAATCTTGTGAATAATATTCCAAGTATGGCTAAATTACAGTATAGAACGGGAAAGATAGAAACTATTATCTTGAGAAACAGTGAGGAATCCATGGGTACACCGGATACTACACAGACGGCAAGAGGAGAGTTGATTGTTTATGAACCGGCACGTCTCAGGAAGAATCTGGTGCCCGGTTGTATCACTTTCCGCGAAGGTAAGATATTTTCCGTAAGGGACATGAATCTTACCCAAACCCGGCTGTCAAGATTAGGAATCTTTGGAGGTATTCAAATTAATGTTCTACCTTCCGACACCAATCCTGAGCATCCGCTGGTAGATGTTTACACTACGGCCCGTTTCCAGAGTCCAATCGAAGCTACCATTGCGGCCAACTTAACTTCTAAATCCAACAGTTATCTTGGGCCCGGTATCGTATTAGGGCTTTCTCACAACAATATATTCGGAGGAGGAGAAAAACTGAGTGTGCAAATAAATGCGGATTATGAATGGCAAACTGGAGGAGAAAGAAATAAAAATTTCAATAGTTACCAATTCGGAATCACTGCCTCTCTGGCTTTCCCAAGATTATTAGCACCACGTTTCGTAAGAAGAATCCAAAGAGATTTAAACTGGACAACCATCAGTGTTGGTGCCAATACCTTGAATAGACCACAATTTTTTAATATAGCCGAATTTAATGCTGGGATTACCTATGAGTGGAGAGCAACGCGACATGCACTCAATCAATTAACCCTCTTTAAACTCAGTTACACCAAGCTTTTAAGCCATACTCCGGAATTTGATGAAATAATGATGCAGAATCCGGCTATAGCCTTAGGTTTCCAAAGCCAGTTTATTCCTCAGATGAGCTGGACATATACTTATGACAAATTCTTTGAAAGAGAAAGGATCAACGGCATAAATTTCCAGACTATTCTAACTGAAGCGGGAAATATATTCGACGGTATCTATACTCTTGCCGGGGTAAAAGGTACTAAAACTTTATTCGGTACACCCTTCTCACAGTTTATCAAAGGCCAGGTTCAGCTGGTTTATAACCGTCGTTTGATAAGAAAATCTGATCAATGGATTGTGAGCAGAGTCTTAATAGGTGCCGAGCATCCATATGGTAATTCAAAACAGGTGCCTTACTCCGAACAATTCTATATCGGAGGAGCTAACTCCATCCGTGCTTTTACGATTCGTTCATTGGGTCCTGGTTCTTATCGGCCACCAAATCAATACCGTGACGGATATTTTGATCAGACCGGTACTTTTAAATTAGAGGCTAACGTGGAATATCGTTTCCCTATTGTCAGTATTTTACATGGGGCAGTTTTCCTGGATGCAGGAAATGTATGGCTTTTGAAAAATGATCCGCAACGTCCGGGCGGCCTCCTAACGGGAAAAACATTTCTTCGCGATATTGCCTTGGGAACAGGAGTAGGTCTTCGAGTAGACATAGGAGTGATGGTATTGCGAGGTGACTTGGGATACGGTCTTCATGCTCCTTACAATACGGGAATTCCTCATTATTTCAATATTAAATTCACAAAGGCCTTTGCTTTCCATCTGGCTATAGGTTATCCATTCTAATGTCGCGTCATTCATATTCAGCATCCGAGCGTAGAGGTATTTTGGCTATTGCCTTAGTTGCTTTGATTATAATAGCAGCCGGAATAGTTTTGCCTCTTTGTAGTCGTAGAGAAACCGGGCCTCATGAGTTGCCTGTAGTAATAGAACATACTGAATTGATTGACTCCACTTCGACTGTTAAATCACACCAAACAAGAGGGAAAGCAAAATCCGGGATTAATAAAGCCAAAGAATCGAAAACTAAGACAAAGAAAAGTTATCGGAGAAGAAGTCCTCTCGACGAACCCGTTTAAACAAAAATTTGTCTTTCAAGGACTTCTATTATTTATGTCTGAACTTGACATTGCCATATGCACCTATAAACCTCAGGGTATGGAGAAGGTTGCTTCCGAGGTAATGCCTCCAAGTCCCGGAATAAGGTATGTTGTATCCTGGCAAGATCATAATAACACTCCTTTGCCTCAGTCTATAAGTTCAAGAAACGATGTGAGGGTATTCAGATACGACGAAACAGGACTTTCTAATAATCGTAACAATGCTATCAACCACTGTGAAAGTGATATAGTGCTGATTAGCGACGATGATCTGCAATTCCATTCTGAGGCTATAAAAAAAATAGCTGAGATATTTAAGGATAGGCCGGAAATGGATATTGCAGTTTTTAAAATTAAATTTCCATTAACAAAAAAATATCCTGAAAAAGAACAAAAGCTTTCTCTTCCTTTACCAAAAGGGTATTATGCATCCTCGGTGGAGTTGGCTTTTCGACGGTCTCAGATCGGTAATCTCCGGTTTTGGCCGGAATTAGGATTGGGAAACTCCTTTTACCAGGCCGGTGAAGACGAGTTGTTTTTAATTTCCGCAATAAAGAGAGGATTAAATGTCAGGTTTATTGATCTGGAAATAGCTATACATCCTACGATGTCTACAGGCGACAAGGTTTCACCCGGTATTCTAAGAGGGCAAGGATTTATCATGGGAATTTTATATCCCTTTTCATCCTTGGCAAGAATTCCTGTTAAAGCATATAGAAATTACAAGAGCCGGAAAAGCACATTCTGGCTAAGTTTAAAGGAACTTGGCAAAGGTTACTTACATTCGGTGAAAAAAACCAAGACTATTCCACATTGTTACAGATGGTGAAAAATTCAGTTTACTAATGGAAAAAGATAAAATCAAAGTAACAGTGATTGTGGCCACCTATAATCAGGAAGATACCATTTCCCGCACCTTAGACTCTATATTAGTACAGGATATTGATTTTAATATGGAGATTATTATTGGTGATGATGCTTCCACTGACTCTACAGGAGATATATGCAGGAATTATCAGGAGAGGTATCCCGATATTATTCGTTATATACGAAATGATATTAACAAAGGAGTAAGAGATAATTACATCGATTGTGTACTTGAAGCTCGAGGGGAGTATATAGCCGACCTGGCTGGTGACGACTTCTGGATTCGAAAAGATAAACTTAAAAGGGAAGTGGCCGTGTTGGATCAACAGAAAGATGTGGTACTTGTCTGCACGGACTGGTTTTATTTTGAAGAAGACAAAAAAATATTAAGTTCTCCTTGGGATAATAAAACTTATCCATTTACAGCATTATTCAACGATCCGAAAATAACGGAAAGACTCCTGAGCCATTTACATCCTGTTCCGGTACATTTATGCACAGCTCTTTACCGCAAGAATGTTTTTGAAAAAATCTACAAAGAGAATACAGATTTTTTCAGGAATAGGGAGTGGCTCATGGAAGACTTTCAGTTAGTTGTATTAATGTCTCATGAAGGGAGGTTCCAATATCTCGATATACCTTCTTTGGGGTATTCGGTCAATAATAAAAGTATAACAGGAAATCCTGATTTTAGAAAAAGGTTTGATTTATATTATTCATCTCTCAAGCTCACTTACGATTTGGCACAAAGACTCGGTATATCTCATGAAAAATTAGAAGATACTTATAGAGGTTTACTTCACTATATCACAATGCAGGCTTTTCATGGATTCGATAAATCAAGGATGCAGGAAGTCAGAAAATTAATAAAGGAAAGAAATATAAAACCTCGAATTAAAACAGCCATTATATTGGGATTGAGCAGAGGAAAAGCCATTTGGGAAACATCAAGGAAAACTTGGCAAAAATTAAAATCGACAAGATAAGACTTCATCCATAACTCTCATCCATCTTTATACTTAAGAAATAATTTGAAATTATCTTTTGAGTAATAAATAAAATTATATAACTTTGCAGACGCAAAAGGGCAACCTGAGCACTCGGGGTGTAGCACAGTTGGTTAGCGCGCTACGTTCGGGACGTAGAGGTCGGAAGTTCGAGTCTTCTCACCCCGACAAACCAAAAGGTGGATAAATTTGGCTGCTTGCAACCACTTGAAAAAATGCTAAAAATGCAAAGTCATAGTTAGACTTGAAGTTATTGCACGACATTCAATGGTGAAAGCCCTGAATGTCTTTTTTTATATTTTATAACACTTAGACAATGTCATATCTATTTACATCAGAATCTGTTTCCGAAGGCCATCCGGATAAAGTGGCAGATCAGATTAGTGATACCTTACTGGATGAATTCCTTGCCCGCGATCCGGAGAGTCATGTGGCCATAGAAACCCTCTGTACAACAGGGCAGGTTGTTGTGGCAGGCGAAGTTTCATCCGAAGCCTATGTGGATCTTCACTCTTCTGTCAGAGACCTTATAAAAAAAATAGGTTATGACCGTGGGGAATACCGTTTTGACGGTGACTCTTTAGGTATCCTTTCAGCTCTTCACGAACAGAGTCCTGACATTGAAAGGGGAGTGGATCACGGAGAGCTTTCTTTACAAGGGGCAGGTGATCAAGGTATGATGTTTGGTTATGCAGTAGATGAGACAGATAATTATATGCCCCTGACTCTCGATCTTTCCCATATGCTTCTGAGGGAACTATCAGAAATAAGAAAAGAAGGGAAGGAGATGACATATTACCGTAAAGGTAAACAAAAGACCTATCTTCGTCCTGACTCCAAAAGTCAGGTCACTGTGGAGTATGATGAAAACAGGAGGCCTTTGAGGATACATACTATTGTTTTATCTACCCAACATGATGAATTCGTGGATCCTCTTGATGATACACCGGCAGCTCGTGATGCGGCTGAAGCCAAAATGCTTGAAACAATACGTGAAGATGTGAAACATGTTTTGCTTCCCAGGGTAATAGAGAAACTTCCGGAGGATGTCAGGAAACTTTTTGACGGGAATTTGATACTTCATGTAAATCCTACAGGAAAATTTGTATTAGGCGGACCGCATGCAGATACCGGATTGACCGGGCGTAAGATCATAGTAGACACTTACGGAGGCCGGGGCGCTCATGGAGGCGGAGCTTTTTCAGGGAAAGATCCTTCCAAGGTGGATAGATCGGCAGCTTATGCTTGCCGCCATATAGCCAAAAATCTTGTGGCCGCAGGAGTAGCCCGGGAGGCCTTGGTGCAGGTAAGTTATGCAATAGGAGTGGCTGAACCTATAAATATTTATGTGAATACTTATGGTACAGCCCGAGTGCCATATAGTGACTCAGAGATAGCTTCAAAGATATCAGAAATGTTTGATCTACGACCGGGTGCGATAGAGAAAAATTTGGGACTGAGAAATCCTATCTACAGTGAGACAGCAGCTTATGGTCATATGGGAAGAACTCCGGAAACAAAAAGGAAAGTTTTTTCATCCAAATATGACGGCAAGGATATAGTGAAAGACGTGGAACTTTTTACCTGGGAGAAACTCGACCGAGTGGAAGATTTGAAAAAAGCTTTCCATATGTCGTAATCTAACCTATTTATTGTGCAATTCCACGGAATGTGTTATCTTTGCGTGATATTTGCGGCAAAATTAAAAATAGCCGCTAAGATAATTTGTAATCAATAACCTAACAGTTACATCATAGAATGGCAACCTTAGAGAAAATCAGAAGCAAATCAGTGCTATTGATAGTAGTGATAGGCGTCGCTTTGCTCGCTTTTATTATCGGCGACGCAATCACCAACAGCCGCAATTTGTTTGGCGACCAGACCACGGTGGCTAAAGTGGGCGGTACAAAAATCGAATACAACGATTATATCAGAAAGCGTGAGGAACTTAATTCACAACTTGAGAATGCACGGAAACAGAATCCGGCTCAATATGCGAATTATGATACCCAGGTGCTCTCACAGATGGCTCTTGACCAATTGATGGGAGAGGCTCTTTTGGATAAAGCGGCAGACAATGCCGGTATACGCACCTCTTCTTCACAACTTTCTTATTATATATTGCAACAGCCAATTAATCCTCGCATCAACGAAATTTTGCAACAATTGAATGCAGCAGGATACGGAGTCTCTACCCCGGCACAGGCATATGAAATTATTTTCAACCCGAAGCGCAACGGTATCACTGAAGCTGAAATGGCTCCTTATCAGAGATATTGGGTGGCAATGGAAAGCGAAACGGCTCAAATGATACGTCGTAACACCTATCAACGTCTTCTGATGGGAACTGTAAGAGCCAACGAACTTGACAAGAAAGCACTTTATAATGACTATGTAGCAACACGTAATGTAGATCTTGCATTCAAACCTTATGGCAACGTCAACGACGAAAAATATGCTCCTACCGAGCAAGAGATTCGCGAGGAATATGAAAACAACAAGAGTGACTATAAAGTTGAAGAACTTACTAAAGAGGTAGCTTTTATAGCTGTAACCATAGCTCCTTCAGATGCAGACCGTCAGGCATCCTCACAATTAGCTCAACAGACAGCTGTAGCACTCAGAAGCGGTAATGAAAATCTCAGTAAGGATCTCCGCAAAGAGGGTGTAGTTGTTACTCACCGTCAGCTTCGTGAACAGGATCTTCCTCGTGGGAAAGTTAAGGAATTTGTCACTTCAGCACCTAAAGATTCAGTAGAAATCCTTACTGAAAATATCAAAGGTTTTACTGTTGTAAAAGTTGGACCGCGTAAAACTGAAATCGATTCATTGCAACTCGATATTGTACAAGTGCTGGGTCCGGGTCTTGCAGAAAAAACTCTTGTAAGTCTGAACGAAGGACTTGCCATAGATTCAGTTTCTAACGTTTATCCGGCAGACAGTGTATTCGTACAAAAAGAGCAATGGATCGCCCTTTACAATGCACAGGGTCCTACAGGCGCACTTGATGCAGCACAGGTAGACACATTGCTCAATAGCAATGGCAAATATATTAATCTGCTTTCTTCACCTCAAGGGTCTTTGTTAGCAAAAGTCACTAAGAAGAGCAATCCGGCTGTGATCTATGAATTTGATGAAGTGAACTATGAACTTAAACCGAGCACAGCTACAGTAAGCGATGCACGTACTAAGCTCGAAGATTTCATCACAGCCAATGAAAGTGCAAAGTTATTTGTTGAAAATGCTCCGAAAGAGGGTTATACCATCAGAAACGTTGATCTTACGGCTTCCACTCCAGCAGTGCCTAGAATGCCGAATATGCAAAGTTTCTATCCCGACAGCCGTCAGGTGGTTCGTTGGGTTATGATCGATGGAAAACCCGGAAATGTAAGCCATGTTTATGAATCGAAAGATGCAACGAGTCCCGCACTTTATGCAGCAGCCGTTCTGGCTTCTTATGAAGATTATGTGCCTGTAAACAACAGCGAGGTTCAAAACGCTCTATCCACAAAGGTAAGAAAGTCAAAAGCCGGTGATGATCTTCTTGGTCAATACAGTTCACAGACCTCTACTATGGAGAGCGCTTCAACAGCAATGGGAGTAGAAGCCAAGAATAATCCTAATTTCCGTTTCGGACGCAATGCACAGGTGCGTGATGCATCAGTGATAGGTCAGATAGCCGGAGGGAAACCGGGTGATGTAGTATTGGTAAAAGGTGATAACGGTGTTTACGCTTATCAGATAGTTTCTGAAAATACAGAAAATTTCCCTTACACTGATTCACAATACGAACAGCAATATTTCCAGCTCATAAATCCTAATATGGGCGAAATGCTTAAAGGAGCAAAGCACTTTAAGAATAATATCTATAAATTCGAAGCAGGCGACTGATTCTGATGCAGGCGACTGATTCCAATAAGGTAACTCCGGTTGTCCTTCTTGGGATGGACCTCGAACAATTGAAGAGGCTTGCCATCTCAGGAGGGATGCCTGCTTTTACGGGCAAGCAACTTGCGGAGTGGATTTATAAGAAAAAAGCCACTGACTTCGATGTAATGAACAATATATCGAAGAAAAACCGGGAATGGCTGGCTGCCAATTGTGTTATAGGCAGGGAGAAACCTATAGCCAGTTATAAATCAGCCGACGGTACAATAAAGTACCTCTTCAATACCCCTAAAGGGAAAAAGATAGAATCGGTGATGATTCCTGATAAGGAGAGGGCCACTCTGTGCGTCTCATCCCAGATAGGATGCCGTATGAACTGTTATTTCTGTGCCACAGGAAGAAACGGATTCTCCGGAAATCTTACCGCTGCACAGATACTAAACCAGATACTCACGGTCAGTTCTTTGCTTCATGGTGATTCAGACGACGATCTTACTAATATAGTATTTATGGGAATGGGGGAACCTTTGGATAATTTCTCTGAAGTTAAGAGGGCCATAGATGTTCTCGTTTCCTCCTGGGGTTTAGGTTGGAGCCCGAAACGTATCACCGTTTCAACTGTAGGTAAACTTCCACAGCTAAAAGAATTGCTTGATGATACCAAAGTGCACATAGCAGTTAGTCTTCACACTCCAAATGCAACTCTTCGTCAGCAGATGATGCCGGCACAGAAAGCCTTCCCTATTTCATCGGTTATTAAGGTTTTGAAATCATACGATTTCAGCCATCAACGTCGTCTGTCGTTTGAATATATCATGTGGAAAGGAGTTAATGACGACATTGAACATGCGCGCGCTTTAGAAGCCATGATAAGCGGCCTGGATTGCCGAGTGAATCTTATCCGGTTTCATAAGATACCGGGTGTAGATCTCCAGCCGGCCACAGAAGAGAGA
Organism: Muribaculaceae bacterium; assembly: GCA_022509185.1. GTDB lineage: Bacteria > Bacteroidota > Bacteroidia > Bacteroidales > Muribaculaceae > Lepagella. Next base: position 23,454 of record JAFLTS010000010.1, read on the forward strand.
ATGATAATGTTCCGCAATTTCCTTAACAGCCATGGCATCATAGCCACAATAAGGGCTTCACGCGGAGAAGATATAATGGCAGCCTGTGGAATGCTTGCAGGCAAAGATTGTTAAGATATGTCAGAACCCGTAAGAGTAGGAATAACTCACGGAGATATAAACGGAATAAGCTATGAAGTGATCCTTAAGGCTATCGCCGAAGAAGAGATCACAGAACTTTTTACACCTGTGGTGTTCGGTATCCCCGAATTGGTGAAAAAAGCCATAAAGGAGTTCAATCTTCCGGATCTTAATTTTACTATTGCAGACGATCTTTCAGGCATAAAAGACGGGATGATAAATATAGTTCCGTTAAAGTTTCATCCTGAATTTCATCCGGGAGAAATTAGGAAAGATGCGGGTAAAAGCGCGGTAGAGGCGCTTGAAAAAGCTGTAAAGGCGTTACTCAATCAAGATATAGATGTATTGGTAACTGCCCCTATTTCCAAAGAAGCAGTTCAATCGGAGAACTTTTCTTTTCCCGGACATACAGAATTTCTCTCATCGCGTCTTGGCGAGGGGGAGGAGGCGCTGATGATTCTTTGTAATGATAGCCTTCGGGTAGCCTTGCTCACTGTGCATCTTCCCATCACTAAAGTGTCGGAAAGCATTTCAAAGGAAAGGATTATATCCACAGCTGAAAAATTTGCAGATACGTTAAAGAAAGATTTCGGCATAGTCAGGCCGACTATAGCTGTGCTTAGTCTCAATCCACATGCCGGAGATGGGGGTCTGTTAGGAACTGAGGAGGAAGAAGTGATTAAACCTGCTATCAATGAGCTTCTTGAGAAGGGTAGGCTCGTGTTCGGTCCCTTCCCGGCAGATGGTTTTTTCGGTCATGCCAACTATCGTAATTTTGATGGTGTCCTGGCAATGTATCACGATCAGGGTCTTGCTCCTTTTAAAACTTTGGCCTCTTCCGGAGGGGTTAATTTCAGTGCCGGTCTACCTTACGTCAGAACTTCTCCGGACCATGGCACCGCGTATGACAAAGCCTGGAAGGGTGAGGCCGAAGCTGTATCTATGAGAGATGCCATTTATATGGCCATCGATATTTATAGAAGAAGAAAGACATTTGAGGAGTCGGCTTCCAATCCTCTGAAAAAACAGGTGCATGAAAAGCCTGAAAGAATAGATAAGCCTGACCGTCCCCATTTAGGAAACGAAATAAATCAGGATCCAGATGATTGACTTCGGAATAATAGCAGCCGGTGACGGTAATAGAATAAAGGAGGAAGGGTCTCTTCTTCCAAAACCATTGGTAAAAATAGCAGGGAAACCGATGATAGGGCGTCTCATTGATATAATGCAGGACTGCGGGGCTCGCTCTATAAGCGTTATTGTTAACAGCGATATGCCTGAAGTTTGGGAATATCTCCAACAACAGGTGCCATTATTGAATTGTGAACTGAAACTCCTTTCAAAGAAGACACCATCCTCTATGCACAGTTTTTACCATCTCCTCAATATAATGAAACCTGAAGACCGTTTCGTTATTACAACAGTCGATACAATCTTTCGGGAGGAAGACTTCAGGAAATATGTTGAGAGATTTCAAAATGCACCCGCAGATTTAGACGGAGTAATGGGAGTAACTGCTTTCATCGATGATGAAAAGCCTCTTTATGTGCAGACTGAAGATAATGGTAGGATTACAGCCTATCTCGACCAACCTGTGGAGGGTATCCAATATGTTAGTGCGGGAATCTATGGTTTGAGACTATCCTCCATACCAGTATTACAGAATTGCATGGATAACGGTGTGAACCGAATGAGGAATTTCCAGAGGAAACTTATAGAGAGTGGATTATCCCTTGATGCCTTCCCTATGGGAAAAGTTTTGGATGTGGATCATCTCTCCGATATAGAGAAAGCAAATCTCTTTCTCCAAGAAAACCAGGCTAAATAGAAAAAAAGATGGCTGAAATAAAGATAGCCGGAATCATGAGGGCCGGAGCTTACTCGCCAAACCATATCGGTAATGATGCGGCGATATTCAATGCAGTGGCCGATCAGCTTCGACGTAGAGGTTGTGAAGTGGAAGTGATGAGTGAAGAGCAATTCCGAAATTCCACACCTACACAATCCATAATCATGGATATGTGCCGGGAAAAGGAATCGATTATTAAGCTTCAGAAATTGGAAGAGGAGGGAAGATTAGTAATAAATTCCGGATTCGGCATTGAGAATTGCACACGCGAGAGAATGACACGTATTCTCATAGGTAATAACATACCTACCGCAGACAGTCTTATAGTAAATACAAACGAAAAGATAATTCCCGATCTACAAAAAAACAATATCACATCCTGCTGGATAAAACGGGGAGAACTCCATTCCATGCATAAGGAGGATGTAAGTTATTGTCGTCATCCGGAAGAAGCTCAGGAAGTTCTCCATGAATTCTTCTATCGCGGCATCAAGCGAGCTGTGATCAATCGCCATCTTCAAGGAGATCTGGTGAAATTCTACGGGGTGGTAGGACAGCCATTTTTCTTTTGGTTCTATCCTTTTGATGACCATCACAGCAAATACGGATATGAAGAGATAAACGGGGTAAGCCAGCATCTCCCGTTTGATGATGAGGCCCTTCATGCACTCTGTACTCGTACGGCAGAAATTTTCGATATAAAGATTTACGGTGGAGATTGTATTGTGGATAAGGATGGTGCCGTAAGGATAATCGACTTCAACGACTGGCCCAGTTTCGCACCTTGTAGAAAGGAAGCAGCTCCATATATAGCCAAAGGGATTTTTGCAGCCATCAAGGAATGGAAAAAGAAGAATTGAAAAGGAGGTAGACAAGTGTCTGAAGAAGCAATTAAAAACCGACAAACGGCCACCGGTAAGAAACCGGGATTCAAGGATTCCTTGAAATCGATGGACACGGAGGAGACCTTCGATCTGATTTTTTATCGTCCCATCGGATATATGTGGGCTCTTATTGCCAGAAGATTCGGCATCACACCTAACGTGATAACCATAGCATCAATTTTTTTAGGAATAGGTGCAGGAGTATGTTTTTATTTTAATAATCTCTGGATAAATATAGGAGGTGTGATTCTTCTTGTATGGGCGGATTCTTTTGACAGTGCCGACGGTCAGCTGGCCCGAATGACGGGTCAGTACTCTCGACTCGGCAGGATTCTTGACGGTCTTAGCGGAGAGATATGGTTTTGTGCCATCTATGTAGCCATTTGTCTACGCGAGAATCATACGAGCCACTTTTTCATGACCCATCTATGGGCTATCTGGATCTTCGCATTAATAACAGGTTTTTTTCATGGTATACAGGCTGCAATGGCCGATTACTACCGTCAGTTCCATCTTTTCTTTGTAAAGGGTAAGGAAGGTAGTGAACTTGAATCTGCATCCCATTTATGGGAACAGTTCCATGCCTTGTCATGGAAAAAAGATTTCATCAAAAAAATAGTGATGGGCTTTTATGCCAATTATACCACAAGCCAGGAGAAACGCACTCCCTGGATGCAGAAATTAAGAAAGACTCTGAAAGAAAAATTCGGGAATCATATTCCTAAGGAATTCCGTGAAAGATTCCGAGAAAAGAGTCTTCCGTTGATGAAATATACCAATATTCTGAGTTTTAATGTAAGAAGTTTCGCCCTTTTTGCGGCCATATTGATATTCAGAATGCCTTGGCTTTATTTTGCATTCGAGGTGATAGTGCTAAATATAATTCTTGTTTATATGGTGGTGCGTCACGAGCATATCTGCAAAAAATTTTATTTAGAGTTAAAAGATTAGAGTTACAACCCATTTCCAATAACTTTTCCCGGAATATGATAAAAGGAATAATTTTTGATTACGGAGGAACTTTAGATACCGGTGGTGACCATTGGAGCCACGTTATACGCGACGGCTGGAACAAAGCCGGAGTTATTGCCAACGATGCTCTTTTTCGTGAAGCATATGTATATGGAGAGCAGGAACTGGAACGAACCCTCCATATCCTTCCGCATCATAATTTTGGTGACCTGCTTGATATTAAAATGCAGATAGAGCTTCAGTATCTTGCACAGACTGGAAATTTCGCTCCTGCACAGGTAGAAGAGAAAGCTAAAGAGATCGCCGCCTATTGTTATGAAGTGGCCAAGGAGAACGTGACTAAATCGAAAGCAGTTCTGGAGGAGCTATCAAAAAAATATCCTTTGGTGCTGGTTTCTAATTTCTATGGAAATATAGAGGCCGTTTTAAAGGATTTCGGCATTTATGATTGTTTTAAGAAAATAGTGGAAAGCGCCAAAGTAGGCGTGAGGAAACCTCATGAAGGTATATTTCAGCTTGGCCTTAAAGCTTTGGATTTAAAGCCGGAAGAAGTATTGGTGGTGGGAGATAGTATCAAAAATGATATTGTGCCCGCTCGTAAGTTAGGTTGCCATACACTATTACTCGAAGGAAAGGGTTGGGATTCTGATACTCCGTTAAAACATGATGGAGAAGCCATTAAAAATCTTGATGAGATATTATCCTTTTTGGAAGGAATATAAAGAATTGAAACTCACCTCTCTATAAAGATCGGTCAATAGTTATAGCAGTTCCTTAGATCCGGGAGCTTAACCATTGATTTTAACAGAAATAAGTGGTAATGGCCTGAAATTGTTTCATATCTATTGAGGGCATAATTAACATATATTAACTAAAATTCTTTAGTTGAGTTAGAATTTAATATAAATTAACTATATCAATTACTCTTTACGAATTTTTAAGAATAAAATAGGGCTATTTTAGCCCTATTTTATTTGTAATATCTGAATTTGAGGTTAATTTTGTCTCGTAAAATCGTATAAAGGCTTAAAAGCTTAAAAAATACTAACAGACTAACTAAACACACGATATAAGATATGGAAAATCAAAAGGCTGCACCGGCACAAGGTAAACTTGGAGTACTCGTAGTAGGACTTGGAGCTGTAACCTCCACATTCATGACCGGTGTCCTCATGGCTCGCAAAGGGCTTGCAAAACCCGTGGGTTCTATGACCCAATATGATAAAATCAGGGTTGGAGAAGGTGAAAATAAAAAATATCTGAAATATAAAGATATCATTCCTTTGGCTACTTTGGATGATATCGTTTTCGGCGCATGGGATGTATATCCGGCCAATGCATTTGAATCAGCAGTCAACGCAGAAGTTCTTAAAGCAAAAGACATTCTCCCTGTTAAGGAAGAATTAGAGGCTATCAAGCCGATGAAGGCGGCTTTTGACAAAAATTATGCACGTCGTCTTGACGGAGATAATGTAAAGGTTGTGAAGGATCGCTGGGACATGACTGAACAGATTCGTGAAGATATCCGTAACTTCAAGAAAGAGACCGGAGTTGACAGAATCGTAGTTCTATGGGCTGCTTCAACCGAAGTCTATGTACCTTACGATGAAACTGTTCATAAAACATTGGCAGATTTAGAGAAGGCCATGAAGGATGATGACAAAGACCACATCGCTCCTTCAATGTGCTATGCCTACGCTGCAATTGCGGAAGGATGTCCCTTCATTATGGGAGCTCCGAATACCACAGTCGATATCCCGGCTATGTGGGAGTTTGCTGAAAAGATGAGGGTGCCTATTGCCGGAAAAGACTTCAAGACAGGTCAGACTCTGGTGAAGTCAGGTTTCGCTCCTATCATCGGCGTTCGTTGTCTTGGCCTTGCAGGATGGTTCTCAACCAATATCCTTGGCAACCGCGATGGGCTCGTGCTTGACGAACCTGCTAATTTCCGCACCAAAGAGGTTAGCAAGCTTTCAACTCTTGAAAGTATCCTGGTGCCCGAGGATCAACCCGATCTCTATAAAGATTACTATCATAAAGTGCGTATCAATTATTATCCTCCACGCAACGACAACAAAGAGGGTTGGGATAATATCGATATCTTCGGTTGGATGGGTTATCCGATGCAGATCAAGATCAATTTCCTCTGCCGTGACTCAATCCTTGCAGCACCTCTCTGTCTCGATCTCGTGCTCCTCAGCGACGTGGCCAAGAGAGCCGGAAGATACGGAATACAGAGATTCCTCAGCTTCTTCCTCAAGAGCCCGATGCACGACTATACCAAGGATGAGGTTCCTGTTAACAATCTCTTCCAACAGTATGTCATGCTTAAGAACGCTATCCGCGTGATGGGTGGTTATAAAGCTGATGAACTTATTGACTGATAACTTTTCATAGACTCATGGGCGGGAAGATGCAGGGATTGTATCCTCCCGCTTTTTATTTTTAAATATAAGAGGGATTATGAGAATAGATATAATCACCGTTTTGCCGGAAATGTTTGAGTCGGTCTTATCCTGCTCTATACTTAAAAGAGCCCAACAGAAGGGCCTTGTTGAAATTGTGGTGCATAATCTGCGTGATTATACCCGGGATATTCATAGAAAAGTTGATGATTATCCTTTTGGAGGGGAGGCGGGAATGGTGATGAAGATAGAACCTGTTGACCTTTGTATCGCAGATTTGAAAAGCCAAAGGAAATATGACGAGATCATATTCACTTCTCCTGATGGAGAGACATTTAACCAGCAGATTGCCAATCGTTTGTCAATGTTTGAAAACATAGTGATTTTATGCGGTCATTACAAAGGAGTGGATTATAGAATAAGAGAACATCTGGTGACACGGGAGATATCTATCGGGGATTATGTGCTGACCGGTGGAGAACTTCCTGCTATGGTTATGACAGACGCCATAGTCAGGTTAATCCCCGGGGCTATCGGTGACGAGCAATCGGCTCTATCCGATTCTTTTCAGGATAACTTGCTGGCGCCGCCTATCTACACTCGTCCTGCAGACTATAAAGGATGGAAAGTACCGGAAATTCTGTTATCGGGTCATGAAGCTAAAATATCGGAATGGCGTCATACGCAAAGTCTTGAAAGAACCAAACGCCTTCGTCCCGATCTACTTAAATAAAATTTCGGAGAAACTGTTTAAGCGGACGTACGAGCCGTACGTCCCTACTTCCATTATTTTGGGTATTTAGTGGATCATTATAATTTTTTATGATTATCCGTAAAGTATCCAAAATTCATTATCAATATGATTAACCTCTCAAATATACGGACACACAGCTCATGTATCCGGGAAATGAGTGAAAAACACTCTCTTTTTAAGCGGACGTACGAGCGGTATGTCCCTACTTCCATTACTTTGGGTATTTTTGTGGATCATGATAATTTTTTTGAATACTGATCTAACCATGAATTACAAATCTCAAACTCCATACAAAATGTCTCATCATTTCTTTGTGAAAACAGGGATTTTTTAATAATTTTGATGTGATAAAATGAGGAGAAAGATATCTCCGCAAGAATAACTTAAAATTTAAAACATGAAAAAACTTTTACAGAAAAGCATTGCCGGTGGTGCGTTAGCATTGATGGCGTTCGGAGGTCTGACCGCACAGGCAGCAGATCCTACTCTCTATGTCAGAGGAGACATGAATGGATGGGGAACAAACGATGTAATGGTCTCCCAAGATAACAACATTTATACTTATCAATTTGAAAATGTGGCGCAAGGAGAAGCAACATTCAAGATAGCTGATTCTGATTGGGGAGCCAACAATTATGGGGGAACTTCCATGAATGTTTACAGCAATCGACCCGGTATTCAGACTTTGGAAAATGGTTCCATTGACAATATTAAGATTACTAACTGGGAGGGTGGACCCATGGAAATAACTTTTAACTTACAGACGAAAGAGTTAGAAGTAAAAGGAGAAAATCAACCTGCGTTTTCTGATGTAACTAAAACGTACACAGCTTATTTTGAGGCTCCGGAATATTGGGAGAATGTTTATGTTTACTACTGGGACAGCAATGTAGGTAATGTGTCTTGGCCCGGAGAACAATTGCAAGCCAATAATGAGGGTCTATATGTCTGGAATTTTGAACTCCCGGAGAGCGAATCACCATACTTCGGAGGTATAATTTTCGATGCAGGACAGGACATGGATCAGACTGCAAATTATTATCTTTATGTTGAAGGAGCTACTTATAACGCATATAGCGGCTTTAAAGATGGAGATTTCGAATATCCTGAGTTGTTTGCACGAGGTCTGGTAGTAAACCAAGATGGTTGGCCTGCCTCGGATCAGGTTAAAATGACCCAATTCTCCGATGCCCCATATTTTTATGCAATATCTTTTGAAGATAACACTGCTACTGAATTCAAGATAGCTGACAGTAATTGGAGCACCTATAATTTTGGTGTTGGTGATAATGTACCTAACCTTGATGTATATGCAAATGTACCTAAAAATGTAGGACTAGTGCCTGGTGGAGGAAATGTCGTGCTTAATAATTGGGGAAATGGTACTTTGAATCTAACTTTCAATCTACTAACCCGTAATTTGGAAATAGCAGGTCCGGATCAACCTAAATATTATTCTGAAAAACTTTGGGTACCAGGCATCGGAGGTAATTGGGGTAATTGGGATGAAATGAATACTCTTGAAAGAGTAGAGGAAACTTCGGTTTATACCGGAACATTTGAAGTTACCGCTCCCGAAGAAGGAAACCTAGAATTTAAACTTACCAATGATGAAAGCTGGAATATTAATAGCTGGGGTACATTACAAAGCAATATAAATGTTTATTCCGACAAACCTTATAGCGGAGAAATTGTTAATGGTGGTGATAATTTTATTGTGAAAAATTGGGTTACCGGAACGATGACACTTACCGTTGATATAGATGAGATGACAATCGAAATCGAAGGTTCAAATCAGCCTGCGGCTCCTGTTATGGTAACATACAAAGTATATGCATACAACTTGACCGAATGGAATCCTACTTACCTTTATCTTTGGGATGAAAATGGAGATGTAGGCAATTCATGGCCAGGATTTGCTCCTGCAGGTAAAGAGATAATAAATGAACTTGAATATACTTATTATAATGTAGAACTCCCGGAGGAGATAAAAGTTGCCAACCTAATCTTCAACAATTATGATAAAGCTCAAGTGGAATTAGCAAACGTTACTTTGGCTCCGACTCTTTATTATGAGGTAACGTTAACTAAAGTTACACCGATTGACCCGGCCACCTATACGCCGAGTGATGCTCCGGTAATCGGCAAATACACAGTTTATGCTTACGACCAGACTGACTGGGAAGATCTCTATCTATACATCTATTCTGGTAATAATACTGTTGGCACTGCTTGGCCCGGTATAGCTCCGGCTACCACAGAAACAATCAACGGTAATGTATTCAATGTTTACAATTTTGAAGCTGAAGAGGGTTCTACAGTTAATCTGATATTCAACAACAAGGATAACGGTAAGCAAGTAGAATACGCAGGTTATGTGCTCGAGGATGATATTTATCTCGAAGTAATGCCTACAGTTATCAACCTTATCGAAGATCCTAACAAATTCAATCCGGGTGAGGTGATTGAATACGATCTGTTCCTCCGTGGCACAATGAACAATTGGAATGCCATGAGTTCATATGCTTTGGTTAATACTGAAAATGCTCCCAATGTTTACACAGGCTCATTCATGGTTTACAAACCGACAGAAGGAAATTTGGAATTCAAACTTGGAAGCAATGACTGGAATGGTGAATACAATTTAGGCGTAGCTTCCACATCAGAAACTTTTGAAGCTTACAAAAATCAGCCCTTGGAAATCAAACTTGTAAACAAGGACTCTGCCAATATTGTTATCACTAACTGGAACGGTGGAATGTTGAATCTTTCACTAAATATAGATACATTTGTTCTTACAATCAATTCACCGGATCAAGACAATACGACAGGAATCGTTAGCATTTTAGATTCTCTCAATGGTGACGAAGTAATCTATAACCTTCAGGGCGTTAAAGTAGACCGCAACAACATGAAAGCCGGAATCTACATCATCAACGGTAAGAAGGTAATGGTGAAATAACACACCTTGACTAATCCAATAAAAACACAGAGGGAGGCTCATTCGGGCTTCCCTCAATTTTATAAATATTATCAAGTTCCTTATTTATATTCAGACCAGTAATATAATCAAGACTTTACTTCATCCCAACGGTAAAGACGGTCGGAAGGTCTTACTTTTGCGGGTACCGGCATAGAGAAAAGGTCGCCTTTCTTCACTTCTTTCACAGGTTCCAAGTCAAGTCTAAGTTCCTCCACCTTGAAAATCAGAGCTCCGGTAGTTGGTCCTGTTATTATCGCTTCATCTCCCGGATGCAACTCACCGGCTTCCATTCTAAACTCTCCGACTCCTAATTTAGAGAAATAGCGAATTGTCTTGGCCACATATTGTTTTACACGGGTAGCTGAAGAGCCGTATTTTTTACTCCATTCCCCAAGACGTTGTCCCAAATAATACCCGTTCCAGAAACCCCGGTTGAATACCTTCCCTAATCTTTCATCCCATAGTGTAATCTCATTTTCAGTAAAAGTTCCCTTGCATATAGCTTCAAGAGCTTCCGAATAGCACCTTACGGTTTCAAAGACATATTCAGGTCCTCGGGCTCTCCCTTCGATTTTGAAAACAGATACTCCGGCATCCACCATCCGGTCAAGAAAATGAATTGTCTTAAGGTCTTTGGGCGACATGATGAATTTATTATCCACTACAAGTTCATCATCAGTTTCCATATCCGTGACGCGGTATGCCCTTCGGCAAATCTGGTTGCAGGCTCCACGGTTGGCACTTGAGTTCATTTCGTGAAGACTCAAATAGCATTTACCGCTCACGGCCATGCATAAAGCACCGTGGCAGAACATCTCTATTCGTATAAGCTCTCCCTTCGGTCCACGGATATTTTCCTTTACGATAGCGTCATGGATAGCTTTAACCTGATCCATGTTAAGCTCCCGGGCCAAAACCATCACATCAGCATATTGAGCGTAGAATCTTACTGCTCCGATATTAGAAATATTTGCCTGGGTGGAGATATGCACTTCTACGTCTATGCTTCGTGCATAGAGTATTGTAGAGATATCCGTCGCTATTATAGCCGTCACTCCGCTTTCTTTCGCCACATCCACAATAGAATGCATATATGATATATCTTCATCATAGATTATGGTGTTTACAGTGAGGTAGGTCTTTACATTTTTTGAATTACATTCGGCCACAATAGCTCGAAGATCATCAAGATTGAAATTGGAACTCGAACGGCTTCTCATATTCAATCCCTCGATACCGAAATACACGGCATTTGCACCTGCGGCGATAGCGGCATATAAAGATTCAAAGCTCCCTACAGGCGCCATTATTTCAAAGTCCGATCTTTTCATTTCGCTATATAATAAGTCAGAGCCCCGAAAGTAAGGGATTTCCAATTTACATCGCTGAACCCGGCTTCCTTCAATAGAGATGCCATCTCCTCTCGTTGCGGGCACGCCGCAATGCTTTCCGGAAGATATGAATATGCCCGTGAATCTCCCGTGACTCTTTTTCCCAACAATGGAATTATTTTGCCGGAATAAAGATTATATAAAGGTTTTGTCAAAGATCCTTCCGGAGTTGAAAGTTCGATTATGCAGAGAACACCGTCATCAGAAAGTACCCGTCTCATTTCTGCTAAACCTTTTTTAAGGTCGCTAAAATTTCTCACGCCATATGCCACCGTTATAAGGTCAAACTGAGAATTGTGAAAGGGCATATTTAAGGAATCTCCCTTACCGAAAGCAATCATTTCCCGTTGAGTTAAAGGTAATTGCAGGAGTTTCTTTCTAGCCACCTGTAACATTCCCTCGGAAAGGTCTATGCCGGTGATTTTGGATTCGGGTAATAATTCCTGAAGTCTGAAGGCTACATCTCCCGTTCCGGTGGCGACATCCAACACGGAATGAATTTTTTTATCCGGAAGAGCCTTTAGAGCTGCCTTCAACGCTCTGTTGCGCCATAGCTTATGTTGCCCCAGAGACATGGCAGTATTCATTATATCGTATCTTCGGGCAATCGAATCGAACATTGCCTCAACCTGGCCACCCTTTTCTTCCCTCTGATTGTAGGGATTGATTTCCTCTACTTTCATTACAGTAGTTTACGGTAGGCCCTTCTGCGCCGGTGCTGACGGTTGGTGAAATAATCCCACTGTCCCTGCACCTTATTGTTGGTTTCAAGCTCCAGATTTGATTCGGCGTATTTAAATCCGTATTTTATATAATAAGGGATAAGGTCCTGGAAAAGCAAGGCATTCACCCCCTTGTTCTGGTATTCGGGTTTTACAGCTACAAGAAGCAGGTCAACCCTATCTGTTTTACATTTCAAAGCCCTGAGCAGATGATACCATCCGAAAGGAAACAGTTTTCCCCGGCTTTTCTGTAACGCCCGGCTTAATGATGGCATAGATATTCCGATTCCCACAAGATTGTCATCTTTATCAAGTATTGCTGTAAGGAGATCGAAGTTTATAAGCCCAAGATAAATATCGATATAATATTCAATCTGTTTGTCTGTGAGCCGTGAATATTCATAAAGGCCGTCGTAAGCATCATTAATAAGATTGAAAAGGGGACGTCCTATCTCTGCCTTGGCTTTTTTAGGACTTTTATATTTCTTGATCTTCAGACCATATTTTTTCTTTACAATGTCGGCGATACGATCATATTTTTCAGGAATCTTATCAGGAACATCCATCAGGAATTCCACCCAATCGGCCTCCTTTTCATAGCCCAATCTTTCAAGATGCCTAGGATAATAGTCATAATTATAGATAGTGGCCATTGTTCCCAATTCCTCGAAACCTTGCACCAACATTCCTTCATGATCCATGTCGGTGAAACCCATGGGCCCGATAAGCTTATTCATGCCGTTTTCCGTTGCCCAGTCCTCCACTGCGTTAATCAAGGCTGCCGACACTTTTTCATCGTCGATAAAATCGACAAATCCGAATCTGGCCGTAGCCGTGTTATGCTTTTCATTCACCTGTTTATTGATTATTCCTGCAATACGCCCAACAGGTTTTCCGTCTTTATACGCCATAAAATAGACTGCATCGCAGAAATCGAAGGCCGGATTCTTATCAGGCGACAGGGTGCCGAGATCGTCGGAGATCAACGGGGGCACGAAAAAAGGATGATCCTTGTATAAATCAATCTGAAACTGAATGAATTTCTTGAGATTAGATTTTGTAGGTTCTATTTTCTTTATTTCTATCATAAGGATCTTATAAAGTGAGCCAGATGAGAACAAAGGCCATAATAATAATAAAAATACAGATAATGATATAAAGCTGGCTCGATGTGCGTCTCTCCATATCGAGCTGCAGATCGGCTACCGTACGGTAGGGAGAATCGGGAGCTTCACACTTCCCGGCAATCTTTTTCAGTTTGGGAAGGTTGGCCGGCAGATGTTGAAGCACTTCCTCAAGTACTTTACCATAGGAAGCTATATCTTGTCTTGTGTCTTGCTCACTGAGAGCATCCTGCTGATCGTAACCAACATTTATAAGCTTGAGGTTTTCGTTGTATTCCGTAAAGATAATAGTGTCGGGAGTGATAGGCATATGTCTCACATGATTCTCCTGGATATATTGCATGGCATCCAGAAGCTGGGTTTCAAGGCGTCTCACTATTCTCGGGGTAAGTCTTCTTTCATCTATAAGTCTTCTGAGGGAATAACCGTAAACGTCGTCGGTTATGATTGCCAGCCCTACGCCCGGCACCTCCTCCAGATCGTTAACCATAACGATATTTGGATGACAGAGATTATATCTCACGTCGAATTCCTTTTCGAGCATAGCCTTATATTCCGGCTTATCCGCATATTCGGGTTTCAACGCCTTTAGCATCACCCATTTACCATGCTTCTTCACCGTATAGACGTTATAATATTTCTCCTCCCACTCCGGCAATAAAACGAGGTCGCTCCATTTCCCGGATGGATCGTTGATAGGAATCTTTTTCTCCTCTTTGCTCACATAGGGATATGGAACTTCCTGGTTCATCTTCTTCAGTCTATAATGTCAAATCCTGTATATTTACGTAGACACTCAGGGATTACAATCCCTTTGTCGGTCTGATTATCTTCAAGCAGCGAGGCCACTATGCGGGGTAATGCAAGAGCGGAACCATTGAGCGTATGGCAGAGTTTAATTTTTTTGTCTTCGTCACGATAGCGGCATTTCAATCTGTTAGCCTGATAGGTTTCGAAATTGGAAACTGATGAAACTTCGAGCCATCTTTGCTGAGCCGCACTCCATACTTCAAAATCGTAGGTAATAGCAGAAGTAAAGGACATGTCGCCTCCACATAGTCTCAGTATTCTCCAGGGAAGTCCCAAAGTATTCAGAAGATTTTCCACATGGCTTTTCATATCCTCGAGAGCAGCGTATGAATCCTCGGGTTTCTCTATTCTTACAATCTCCACCTTGTCAAACTGATGCAGACGGTTTAAGCCTCTCACGTCTTTTCCATAACTTCCTGCTTCGCGACGCCAGCATGGTGAATATGCACAATTCTTCTTGGGAAGTTCATTCCCGGGAATTATCACGTCTCGATACATATTGGTCACGGGCACCTCAGCTGTGGGAATAAGATAAAGATCATCCACGCATACATGATACATCTGACCTTCTTTGTCGGGAAGTTGGCCGGTGCCGTAACCTGAAGCTGCGTTCACTACGAAGGGAGGTTCCACTTCGGTATATCCGGCATTCCAGGCACTGTCCAGAAAGAACTGGATTAAAGCCCTCTGAAGGCGTGCTCCCTTCCCAATATAAAATGGGAAACCGGCTCCGGTTACTTTCACTCCGAGTTCAAAATCTATCAGATTGTATTTCTTAGCAAGATCCCAGTGGGGGAGAGCATCAGGCCCCAGTTCCGGCATTTTTCCGCCGGTTTTAACCACCACATTGTCTTCGGCACACTTTCCTTCCGGCACATCGGCATTCGGCAGATTAGGTACCGTGAGAAGAAGGTCACGCATTTCATTTTCGCTTTCTTCAAGCTCATCCTGAAGTTTCTTAGTGTTCTCCTTTATTTCAGCTACTTTGGATTTGACAGCTTCCGCCTCCTCTTTTTTTCCCTCTTTCATGAGAGCTCCGATTGAAGCGGCAAGTTTTTTCAATTCAGCGGCATCGTTGTCGCATCGTTGCTGGAGTCGGCGACGTCTTGCATCGATATCGAGAATATCATTTATTACCTTGCTTCCGTCGAAGCCTTTCACGGCCAGTCGGTTTATCACAAAATTGGGATCTGCCTTTATAGTCTGGAGTGTTAACATTGCAATATGGATTTTTCTACTTTTGAGGCCGGAATACTATCCCGGCTAATTATGCAAAAATAATTCAAAATCAGCTATCCGCCAAATAAAAGCGGGTCAGTGCTATACTGACCCGCCAGTAAGTTTTAGGGTAATCCCCGGATTAGATTCCGCTGAGGTTGTAGTTAGCGAATTCGAGGTCGTTTTGAGCCTGTTGTGCCATTGCAGGATCAAGTGCTACAGCTTTCTTCAGGTTGTTTACAACTGCAGTCTCGTTGTTAGTCCGTGCACCTACCACTGCTTCAAGATAATAGGTTGTAGCATTGGGATCCGGAACAGCTGAGAGAATAGCCTGGGCAGCTGAATAGTCTTTTGAAAGAATCTTTGCCAAAGCTGCATTATTTGTCTTGGCGTTGCCGAAAGCTGTGTTGGCCTTGCTAACTTCACCCTGGGTTAGGTAGTAAACGCCGAGAGCATCATTGGCTTCGGGAACTCCGGCAGCAGAACCGATATATTCATTAGCCTTGTTATAGTTGCCGTTTAAGAGTTCGATAAGACCCATGTTCATATCAACTTCCTTGGAGCTCGGATCAAGTTTCTTTGCTTTCTCGAAATCAGCTTTTGCCTGATCATAGTTTCCTGCGATATATTCAGTCATACCGAGGTTGTTGTAAGCACGATAGCTGTTGGGGAAGAGCTCGGTGGCTTTCTTATAGATCGCCATTTTCTGTGCATTGTCGGTAGTCAGAGTTGCAGCATAAAGAAGCTCATCTTCAGTGAGTGCTTTGGGATCTGTAGCAGCGAGGTTAGCTATCTCTTCATCGCTCTTTCCGATGATATTGATAGAAGCCTGGATCTTTGAATATCTCAGTTTCGGAAGAATCTCCTTGGCGAGTTCATCGAATACACTGGTCATATTCTTGATTTCCTGTTCCCTCTGATTGGGATCCTTATACATTGTGAGAACTGCGAGAATCAGGTCTTTATCCTGAATATTGCTTTTCTCTACGAGTTCTTTGAAACCTTCCCAGTCTTCCGGAGTGAAAGAAGAAGTGATTTCACCGAAATTGGTGATATTATCTTTCTTAAGCTGGTTTTCCATGAAAGCTGTTGTTACTTCCTCACGTCTTTCAGCAAGTGCTGTATTGAAAGCGAGTGTACCGTCGGGAGAAGCTGTAGAAGCGATGTTCACACCTACGATTTCCTGATTGGGAGCCTGGTTAGCTTCAATTAGACGTTTGTTGAGGTCAACATAGTCGGGAGCATCGATCTGGTTCTTGCGGATGATGGCCTGATTGATGAGGAACAGGATCTCTGCATTGTATTTTTCGTTGATAACCCTCTGGAACT
This sequence comes from Muribaculaceae bacterium, assembly GCA_022509185.1. Classification (GTDB taxonomy): domain Bacteria; phylum Bacteroidota; class Bacteroidia; order Bacteroidales; family Muribaculaceae; genus Lepagella. Next base: position 40,015 of record JAFLTS010000010.1, read on the forward strand.
TGTCGGCAGCGATAGCCGGATGAATGGTTTCTGCAGATGCAAGAGTTGATGTTGCGATAATACCGTAACCTACTTTCACGCGGGGAAGTCCGTAAAGCTTACCGTTCTGGTCTACTTCAAAATCAAGGCAAAGGTCTGATTCAGCCATTTCAGGCTTGTACTGAGCATTGAAAGGCACGTTCACTGTACCTCCGGTAGCATAGCTTACCACCTGTCCGTTGGCACGCACATTTTCTCCTTGAATAACCACAGGAGCTCCTTTAGTTTCACCATCAGCATAAGTGAGCACCGGTGTCACTGTCACCTTTGCGTTCTTCTGCATGAATTTTGCCGGGATATTTCCGGTTACAACAGCGGGAACATTTTCTCCCACAGTTTCAAGTGGAGTGGGATCGGTTGAGAAATAGGAACTTTGGAATTCGCCCACTTTTTTGTTGCAACCGGTAAGGCTGATAAGGGCGGCGCCCAAAGTCATGATGAGGATCTGTTTCTTCATAGTGTTTTATATTGTTTGTTTTTGGTTTCTTGTCAGTTAGAAAAGTGCTGTATTAGAAATTGCACAATGGTTATCTTAAAGTGTTAACAATCAAATTATATCAAGAGTTCACAATAATTGCCGAATTGGCTAATCTTGTTTCTATTTTTTCTGCCAGGGCTGCATTTTCTTTAATGAAGTCGTATAGTTCTTCCACGGCCTGAAGGTCAGGATCGGGAGGAAGATCGGTATCATTTTTATAGTCCGATATCTTTTGCGACAATATTTGTTCTGCAGTTTTCTCATCTCCGTTTTCTGTCAGCACTATCTTGTCAGGATTACGGAACATGATGTCAGTATTTGAAAACATCTGATAATTGGCTACAAATGAGAAGCAGTCTTCCAAAAGATCAGGCCATAAAGTCAGGTCGATTCTTTGTTGCAGGGAATCCAAAGCCAGACTTGCATGGTCGGCACTGTGCATGAGCCGTTCCACAGCCGGCATTGAGGTATGGTCGAAACTCAGGCCGGAAGGCTTGAACATATCGGCAAGATCATTGAATCTGAAGTCGGGATTATATCTTATCTCATCTTCATCTCTGGCTCCCACCCGTGTTGTAACGGCGTAACAGTAAGCTAAGAAAACATTTAGGGAATTCAGAATCATCGGCATCGACTTCTGCAATTTATCACTTTCCATTGCATGATGCAAAGCTTTCTGTTTTTCAATTTCCGATTCGACATCTATTTCCGACTTCATCGCACCTACTGCATTTAGGAAAAGACCCAGGAAAATTAATCCGCACATCACTTCCACTGCTGTCACTGCCTGTGCCCCGGGATGAGCAGGAGTATAGTCTCCGAAACCGAGAGTAGTGATGGTCACAATGCTATAATATAGCCAACTTCCGTAATCAGTAGAAGCCCCGTCGGGCACTCTGAACTGATCATCGGGCAAACCCCAGTAAATTAATGCAAATATAGGCGTCACGCAGATATAAAGCCCAATCCAAACCACGGGTCTTATATTAGAGATCACGTGGAAGAAGTGGGCTAAACGCTGCGAGAAGGTATACTTCATCAGTTACTTCTTTTTCTGGGCTGCCATCTTTTCAAGGATTTCAAGAGCCGTGCCTTCGTGACGAGGCTTGGGATCGAATCCGATCTTGATGTTTTCCTGTCCTCTTTGGAAATCAAGGAAATAAGTTGTACTGTCGGTATTTATACACACAGGCTGGTTTTTTGCATCAATACTTACATAAACACCGCTGTCGTTCTTTTCAAAAGGCTTCTGCAGATTCACCTGGTAGTCTATCTTGGTTCGGTTGCCGTTCTCGAAGACATAGAAAGCTGATGTTTCAGGGCTCAGACTGAAATAGATTCTACCGTCGAATTTGCCTTTTCTTTCTGATGTACCTGTAATATCATAATAATCGGCATTGTAAAGACCGCTGTGCACAGGTTGTGTGGCATAGAAAGCATCGTCGTCTATAGCCTTTGTTTCATCTTTTGTTTCAGTTTTACCCCCTGCTCCACAAGAAGCCAGCATAAAAATAAAAGAGGATACTGCTAAGAATAAGAATTTTTTTGTCATATCTTATATGTTTATTGGGAAATCGACGGATAATTAATATTCTCGTAGTCCGGGTTTTCAAGTACTTCCGACAGGAAGGATGAAGCTGTTTCTTTGGCCACCTTAAGATTGTTGAACAGATAGTTTCCGCAATCTTTAGCAGTAGCTCCCGGAATCTCTCCTTCAAATTCTGCTATAAACCGGAAAGTTTCACGCAACAATGGCAATATATCTTCCGGGTTAAGATAGCCCTGGAGAATCAGATAGTTGCCGGTGCAACATCCCATCGGTCCCCAATATACGATTTTGTCTTTCCATACGGGGTGATTTCGTAAAAACGTGGCTGCAAGATGTTCCATGCTGTGGAGTGCCATGGGATCAACCGCTGCCATTCTGTTCGGTTCCGTCAGCCTTATATCGAAAGTGGTAAGATGATCTCCAAGAGGTGTGATGTCTCTCCGCGAAACATAAACTCCTCTCAGCAACTTTTCATGATCTATCTTGAAACTATCTATCTTTTCCAAATCTGTATTTATAATGATTCTCTACAAAAATAGCCAAAAAATAATTTCACTATGATTATCCTGTTAAAATATAGGGTCTTCTTGAGCTATATATGCATAATTTGGAAACCGGGATACTCTTTTATCGGAAAGAACTGATTCCACATCCTGATCAGGGATTCCAGATCATTTCAACTTTACCCACCGGAATACTTGCACTCAGGAAAATTGGAAGCCGGTTTTTGCAGTCAATCCTCATTTGTACCGGATATCCTGACATTTTACCCTGATAGTTATATTCAAACATAATGTTATAGGTGGGATAAACAGTGTTTTCAATTTCGTAAGAACCTTTGCCTAAATATGTCACCTGAACTTCCTGAGCATAAATTCCCTGGATAGGGATTGTAATTTTTTCATTTGGAGTCATATTTTCGAAATCGAGTTCATTGGCATAATAATACATACCCACCATGTCGGAAGTGATTGCAATGGCCTCCATTGAATTGGGACTGGCGGAATACTCTCCGGCTCCGGCGATGGTGCGATAGATCTCCGGATTGGCCGGATTATAGTCCGGGCTTCTGAAATACTTGGCTTTTGGACGACGGTACCATCCCGACTGATAATTTATTTTCTCAGTGCTGAATTTTGAACCCGGCAACATCTGGGTTTCCAAAGTGTCGGCAATTATGATAACATGTCCTTCCCAAGGAATGCTCACTCCATCAAGTGTACCTGAAAAGTTCGTGCCGTCACAATGATATTTCACAGAACCATGTGCTATGTTGACATTGATAATACCCCAATGATAATTAACGTTATAGGGAACTTCTGTAGGAGGTATAGTCACCCCGGCCCAAAGCGCAACCACACTAAAAACAACCAGGCAACTTAATAATGCTCTTTTCATGCTCTTTTCTCTTTGCTTTTTTACACCGCAAAAATAATAAAATCCCTCTTATTTACCCCAATTTTTCTTCTGTCATCCCTAAAAATTTTTTCTCTTTTTGAAATTTATTCTTATCTTTGAAAATTAATCAATACCATTAAAACTACGCGTAAGAAAAGACTATGGCAAGAAAACTGAAAATAAGAGACCTAACCTTGCGTGACGGCCAGCAATCATTGTTTGCAACACGCATGAAACAAGAAAATATAGATAAACTCCTTCCTTTATATAAGGAGGCGAAATTCTACATCATGGAAGTATGGGGCGGCGCTGTGCCTGATTCCGTGATGAGGTATCTGGGGGAAAGCCCATGGGACCGTTTGCGTGAATGTTCCAAAGCCATGAAGGGAATTTCTTTACTCAGCGCTCTTTCAAGAGGCCGCAATCTGTTCGGATATGTTCCTTATCCTGAAAGTGTGCTTGAAGGTTTTTACCGTGAGGCAATAAAAAACGGCTTGAATATCATGCGTATATTCGATGCCCTCAATGATATCGACAACATAAAGTCGTCAATCAAGATGATCAACGACCTGGGAGGTATTGCAGATACGGCAGTGTGCTACACTATTGACCCGAAGGGGACTCCTGAAGATGAAAAAATATTCACCGACGAATATTTCGTAAATCTTGCCTTGGAAATGGAGAAACTGGGTGCCAAGATGATAACGGTTAAGGATATGGCCGGATTGGTGAATCCTTCACGTATCTATACCCTTATGCCCAAACTCAAGGCTGCATTGAAGGTGCCTGTGGATTTCCATACACACTGCACCCCGGGTTACGGTCTTGCTTCCGTACTGACAGCAATTATTCAGGGAGTGGATATCGTTGATACAAACATTTGGTGGTTTGGTGGTGGTTCAGCAGCTCCGGCTATTGAACTGGTGGATATCTTCTGTCAAAAGTTAGGGGTGGAACTCGATGTAAATATGGAGGCTGTGGCCAAGATACGTGAAACTCTCAAGGAGGCAAGAATGGCCCTCTCAGATTTCGACCTGAACAAAGACAAATGGCAACGTGACTTCGAGGAAGCATATGCAGCAATGCCCAAAGAGATAGATGCAGAGTTCGACCGTGCGATTGAATGTGCTAAAGATAACCGTGAAGAGGAACTTCTTGATGCCTGCCATAAGATCGATGCATATTTCGGATTCCCTAAACCGAATGAGATAGTGAAGAATGCCGAGGTTCCCGGAGGTATGTATTCCAATATGGTGGCCAACCTTCGTGCTCTCAATGCTGAAGATGTAATTGAAGAAGCAATGGCTTTGATTCCCAAAGTGCGTCGTGATGCAGGTCTGGTGCCTTTGGTTACACCCACCAGCCAGATTGTGGGATCACAGGCTGTTTCTTTAGCTATGGACAGAAGGAACGGGAAACCCGACTATACCAACAAGAGCAACCAATTTATAGCTCTCGTTAAAGGGGAATATGGTAAGACTCCGGTGGAAATTGACCCTGAATTCAGGAAACACATAACCGGTGAAGCCGAAGAGAAACCATTTGATGTATCCACATATAAGAAACCGGAGAATCCTGAATTGCCTCAATTCGGTGGAGTTAAACTCGCTCAAAATGAAGAGGAATATCTTCTTTTGGAACTTCTGCCTGCTGTAGCCAAAACCTATCTTACCAACAAACGTAAGGCTGAATTCGAGGCTTCAGGTAAAAAAGCATCGGAAACGGGCAAGGCAGACAACAAGGAAGCACAGACTGCCGGGTCAGGTCCGGTTTTCCGTGCGCCGATGGGTGGTACTGTTATGACTATAAAGGTGAAACCGGGTGATGAAGTTAAGCCGGGAGACACAGTGCTTATCTATGAAGCCATGAAAATGGAGAATGACCTTGCATCTGAAATGGGTGGAAAGGTTAAGAAAATTCTCGTGAATGAAGGAGACGTAATGGCCACTGACCAGCCTCTTATCGAATTTGAGGGTGCAACTGTGGCTGCCCAGCCCTCTTCAGGAGAACAAAAAACTGAAGGAGAAGTAATGTTGGCTCCTATGGGAGGTACGGTGCTTGAGTTTAAGGTTAAACCGGGTGATGCTGTCAAGGCGGGTGACACTATACTAACTTATGAAGCCATGAAGATGGAAAATAATCTTGTGGCTGAAAGAGATGGGGTAGTGGAAGCTCTGTTGCTTAATGACGGCGATGTAATGGCTACCGACCAACCCATACTTCGTTTTGCAGCCGGAGGAAAGAAAGCGGGTGCTCCGGCACCCAAACCTGCACCTGCCGCACCGGCCCACAAACCGATGAAGATAGCTCCGATAGAAGTGAAACCTGTGGAAGGGTATGACGACAGCAGAGCCTTGCATCCGGTTGAAGGTGGCAGCGGAAGAGCTCCCGAGTCACTGAAAAACTATCAGGGAGACGAAAAAGGGATAAAACTGCCGGCCGGAACAACCCTTGATATCAGTGTGGCTCCCGACGGTACTGTCAACATCAGAATCTCTTGCGGTAAATAAAGAATAAAAAATTACACATAATTTTCTGAAGATTCAATTGAGAATTATGTGTAATTTTTTTATTGTTTTATTTGGATTGCAGCCAAATTTTCATCAAATTTGCATCGTAATATAAAGTTATAGACAATCTCTCTCCCTTATGAAGCCGAAAGACACCGAGCAAATGCTTGACTATCAATTCCCTATCTATTAGCCTATTCAGGAATAAAAAATAAACTCAATTTTTAATAACCAATTTTACAAACACATGAGAAAATCTACTATTTTTGGATTGACTGCTGGTTTGGCTCTCAGTGCCGGTATCGTATTTGCCGCTCAGAGCACAAATAGCAGTCCGGCTACACAAGCTGATGATGATGTCATTAACGACGGAACCATCAGTTATGTGCTGACACCTGCTCCCGGTTATGTTGCTGAAGGTGATCTCAGCCAAATAACCGTTGTTTTCAACAACCCTAATGTTGGTTTCTACGAAAATATGTCAGTAGCAACATTGGAATTAATAGGGGGTGAAACTTATTACTGTTCAGAGCCTGAGTATGGAAGTCGTACAGAAGATGGATATCAAACCTGGATACTTAACTTCCAAGAATTGGGTGAAGAAGAAAATGTGACCATTAACCAAACTGGTACCTATATCCTTACACTCCGTGGATGGTATACTACTACTCTCGAAGGTGAGGTTGAAAGTGAGCCGGTTGACCTCCCGGTTATGACTGCCGGTTATACTATCTACCCAGAAGAGTATACTATTTATCCTGCAGTTAACGGTTATGAATCAACTTACAACTTTACAGGTGTAAAAGTTTACTTTGAAGAGGGTCAGGAACTTGGTGAAGGTATCACTCTCGAAGGTGGTAATGAAGAAGGTACAAAGACCTATACAGGCCAAGCTTACCCCGCTAACGAAAATGATAATACTGAATGGTTAATTGAATTCAACAATGAAGGTAATTTGCCGGCCGGAACTTATACAGTTACTATTCCTGTAGCGGGTCAAGATGAACCCATCGTTTCTGTATTCAATTTGGTTGATGTTGACACTACTCCTTCATTCAACCTTGAACCCGGTATTGTTAATGAACTTAACGGTCTGATCGTTACTTTCGCTGATCCGAACGTAGGCGTTATGGATGGAGTAATGCCGGCTGTTGCTGTTCTTGAAAACACTACAACTGAAGATGTTTACTATTGCTGGGAACCTACCGACCTCGGCCGCAATAGCGAAGGTGGAAGATCTTTCCAATTTGAATTCTCAGAACTGACTTCAAAAGACGTTGTTGCAGAACTTCCTATTGGTAATTATACACTTACCCTCAAAGGTTTCTATGTAGACGTTATCGATGAAGATGTTGTTCTCGGTTCATTCAATCTTCCTGTTATCGAAGAGTCATATACTTTGATTCCTAATGGTCTTGTATCTCTTTCACCATCAACTTTAAGCACTGTTACCGATCTCAGCACAATCACTGTTACATTAAATGACAAATTGGCTGGTTTCCAGGATAATAATGTCATATATCTTGAAAATACAACTGCAGATGTTACATATCAGTGTACTGAACCGGAACAGCAGAGACCTGATGAGGATGGTTACAAGAGCTGGGTTCTTACATTTACTTTAGCTGGAGAGAATACACCGGTTGAAATTACAGAAGTTGGTGCATATGTACTTACTCTCAGAGGTTTCTACCTGACACTTGGTCAAGATGAAGAAGGAAATGATATTAATTTCGATCTTCCTCCTTTGACTTACTACTATGATCTTCTTCCCGAAGGTTATATCTCATTCGATCCGGAATCAGGTGCAACTGTAGAAAACCTCAGCACAGTAACAGTTACCATCCAGGATAATGTAAATGTTGAAAATCAACGTGGCAATGCTGTTATGCTCCAAAACGCTACAACAGGCGTTGAATATTTAGGCTCAGTAGATGTAGACTATACTGAAGATGCTAATGGAGCTTATACTACTCTCACAGTAACATTTGTTGACGAGGAAGGAAATGATGTAGTAGTTAATACAGTAGGAAACTACATTCTCTCTCTCAGAAACTGCTACGTTGTAAATGAAGAAGATGAAACAGATGTAATGAGTGTTCTTCCGGTATTTACCGCTGAATATTCAGTTATCCCGGAAAACTATCTGTCAATCTCACCTGAAAATGGTTCAACCCTTGCTCAGATCCAAGAGCTTACTCTTACATTCGAAGGCCGTGTAGGATTCGAACAGGCATATCCCGGAAATGTAGTAATCGAAAACACTACTACAGGTAATGCATGGTATTGCTCAGAACCTCTGTTCGTTGGATATCAATACAATGAAGAAACCGACCAGGTATGGAGCGTTTATACAGTAGAATTTACTGATCTTAACGGTACAGAAGTTGTTACAATTGACGAAGTTGGTAACTATGTAGTATCTGTAAAAGGATTCTATATCAACCAGAACGAAGATGCTGAAGAAGAAGAACCCGGATATCTCCCGGTATTCAGTGCAGGTTATACTATCCTTCCTTCAGGCTATGTAACCTTCTCTCCGGAAGCAGGAACAACAGTAGAAAACCTCAATGAAATTACTATCACATTCGAAGGTAAGGTAGGTTACACTGAAGTAGTACCTGCCAACGTAACTGCAGAAAACACTACAACCGGTAACTCATGGTATAGTTCAGAGCCATTATTCAAAGGATATGATGAAAACGGTAATTCAGTTTATTCAATCACCTTTAAAGAAATTGGCGGAACAGAAGCCGTTCAAATTACTGAAGCCGGTAACTATGAAGTAACTGTAAGAGGATTCTATATCAACAATAACGAAGATATTGAAGATGAAGAAATTCCCGGATATCTCCCTGTTATCACAGTTAAATACTCAATCTACGAAGAAGGCACATTCACTTTGACACCGGAATCAGGTTCAGAAGTTAAGTCAATCAACACAATCGTATTGACCTTCAATGAAAATCCGATGGTAGGTATCTATGAACTCCGTCCTGCTCCCGTAGTTCTTGAAAACCTCACAACAGGTGATGTATGGTATTGCGAAACTCCGTTGAAGAATCGTCTTGGCGATGCTAGCACAGAATTCACAATGAACTTCTCATCACTTGGTGCTGAAGAAGAAGAGGACATCATGACAGAGGGAACATATCAACTCATCGTTAAGGGTCTCTATGAAACAAAGACTATAAATGAAACAACTGATAAAGACGGAAATGTTACTTCTTATGAAGAAGTAAATGAAGATCTTCCGAATGTATACGCTACATATTACGTAGTAAACGGAACAACAGGTGTTCAAAACCTCTTCAACGCAGACAGCAAGTTCAATGTATACAGCATCAATGGTATCCAGATTGTAAGAAACGGCAACGCTGACTCACTCAACAGCCTCACCCCGGGTCTTTACATCATCAACGGTAAGAAAGTTCTTATCCGCAAATAATCTGAGATACAGATAAATAAAAGAAAGGGTGACTTTGCGGTCACCCTTTCTTCCAGTTAATATATGTTAAAGCTTTTGCTTTTGGTCCGAAATTTGACTAATTTTGTGTTATAAAGCATAAAAAAGCAACATAAAAGGTAACAAAAGGTAGAAAGATTGAATTAGGTTGGCGGCTTCTCCGGTGCATGATTTAATTAACTAATCCTACAAAAAGTAGCACCGGAGGAATAAGAGAAAAATTACAAAACAAAGTATGAAACCTATTCGCATCCCCTAATCGATGTGAATAATTCTGAACCGATTTACCTAATCGATATGAATAGAAATTAATGCAATGAAGACTATGATTAAGTTTAGGAAACAATACATAATGACGGCAGCCGCGATAGCGACTATCGGTTTGGCCTCATGTTCCAATGAGCTTAACGAGGCTGATTTAGGAAATTCAGGAGGAAACCTTACTCAGATAGGAGAGGTTTCTTTAGTCAAGACACCTGATGTGGTGGCCTGGTCTGGTAAACAAACTTTAGGCAACAGCACAAAGGCTATTCAAACAAGAGGAGGTCAAAATGCCAATGGCAATATGTGGTCCAACACATATGATGTGCCGGGAGCAATTTCACAGGAGGAGAAAGACAAAGTTGTGGCTGAATTTTCTAAAGTTCGTGAAAATTGGGTAAACAAAACTGTTGTAACCTGGGATAACTTCTTTATTCAGCAAGTATATAAGGGAGAAACCCATTATAAGGATGGTTATAATCAAGATTTCTTGGGTTCAGACAAGATGAATGAACTTTATGTTTATTGTCCTTTAGATTGGAATTCATGGAATGGCGGTTATGACCATGCTGGTGGTTTCAACGGTGGAAAAGGAGATCAGAACAATGGTATTGCTTTATATGAACATATGAGCGATATTATAGCTAAGGCAGGTAAACAATTCGCGTATTCCAACAGCCAGGATGGAGGGAAAATGTATTTTGACTATATTATTCTTCTGATTGACGGAGAATACTATGTAGGTTTCGATTTCTGGGCAAACGGCCAGAACCCAAATGAAAAAGTAAAAAGAGACTGGGTTTTCAATGACTGGATAGTAAAGATTCTTCCGGGTGAAAACACAAATACTTCAATAGAACCGAATGATCCGAGATATTTAGGCCCGGGTGATGATGTAGCTGATGATGAGGATGATCCGACCTTACCTGATGATGGAAATGATGAAAATGATGGCGATGATACAGTTATAGCAATTGAACATAACCAAGAAGTTGAGGTGAACTATGCAATTCTTGATTCACATTCTGACTATAAAATTGCAGACCTTGTGACAAAATTGTCAATCCACGTGCGTTATGCAACTGATGTAGATATTAAGATTCCGGTTCCTATCCATTATCTGATTGAATCTGATGACCTATATATATTCAAAGAACACTTTGTAGAAGGTGATGGAAATGGAATTTACGGAGGTTACACAAATACTGACTTTGAGAATTTCCTCGAAAATAAGAATACAAGTGTTTCTTACAATATAGATGGAAATGTCGTGACTCTGTATGTTGATTTTGAACCTGCCGATATTACTTTAGGTGAGTCATTCAAATTCGGATATATACATGTCTACACAAGAGGAATCAACCAGAATGTGATAGATGCTTGTTGGGAATATAATAAAGATGGAATAAACTTCGAGGTTTATAACTACTTCCAGACAGAAAAAGTGGTATGGAATGAAGGAGATGAATTTGCAAGTGTGGAAGAGGCAAACGATCTTAACCGTAAGGATCTCTACAAGGCAATGAATGAATCCCTTATAGAATTCACTTATGAACCACCTTATTATATCAATGCTTTCGGTTATGATTATAATAATGGTAATGTAACTGAAGATCAACATCAATGGCATGCAACCGTAGTTCCTATGGAAAAAGAGGGTTATAAGGATCCCTACACTACCACCCATCTGAACTCTACGCCTTACAATGATATATACGTACATAGTGACGTAAAAATGGTGGATGACCTTCACAGTGAAAGATAACGGAGTGATTCCGTAAAGAAATTAAACATAGAAAAAGGGATGCCTCAGGTATCTCTTTTTTTTGTAAATTTGTAATTGGTAAAATGGATTCAATTGCTGAAATATCATATTGGTATAATCTTGCCCTCACATATATTGTGATCGGGATTACCTGGCTTTTTGATCATTTCCGTGATTTTTCATGGATTATAAGAGTAGCGGCTATTTCACTATCCATTTCATTATGGCTGATTCTGATAAGTTTATATAAGATTTTTATCAAAGCCTTCAGGCGTAGAAAAGCCATGAAGCTGGAAAAAAGGCTAACAGAGAGATACGGCGATGCAATAAATTATATACTTTCTCCACAGGCACCTGACAAAATGGGAAGAGACGAGGAAATGGAGCTTTTAGGGATAGATTCAACCGAAAGCGACCCCCGTAAACTTCTTAAGGGCTATAAAGAGAAACTATGCATGGCTCGTATAATTTATAAGGCAAGGATTTCTGAAGAAGCGGCTGTGGAAGGGAGCAGAAACCTCCATGTTTTATTGGGGATTTTTGGCCTTATTGAATTTCTCGAGGAGATAATTGTAAAAGACAGACTTCATCAGAAGGTAGAGGCTTTACTTATGCTCAGAGCGTTCAAAGCTCCCACCAATCAATGGGTAGCGAATCAACTTATCAACAACAAACGAAGAAGAGTTAAAAGGCTGGCCATGTATGCTTCGATAATGAGTAGTGCCAATACTGATCTAGGATATTTTGAGAGTGATTTCTTTGCCGAGAATTTCTGCATGTACGACGAGATTCAGCTTGGTTTCGTTCTGCAGAGAAGAAAGAGTGCCCGACGCAAGATACCCAATCTGGCTCATTGGGCCGTCATGCAGAAGAATCCTCAGACCCAGGCCATGTTTGTGAGAATGATGCGTCAGTTCAATCAGAAAGAATATTGCGGAGAACTGGAAGACTTGTTTCAGCATAACAGCGATTCAGAGATTATCGAGGAGATAGCAAGAACATGGGGTTATCTTAAATACACTGAAGGGGAGGAACAGATGAAAGACATGATGCTTACTCAACCTGATGGTGGAAAAGTAGCCATAATGCATGCTTTGACGAGACTTAACACCGGTGAAAGCCTTAATACTCTTCTTGACGGATACAAAAACAGCGGCTCTCAACATGTGAAATTCGAAGCCTTAAGATGTATATACTGGTATGGAGATGAAGGTCGACAGAAATTCCTTGCATTAAAGGCTTCTGCTACAGAAAAAGAAAAACCTCTTTTTGAATTTTTTGAAAATCCACTTACTCAAAAGGATCTTCCTCTCGAAAAGACAGCCCGGTATCATTCCGAATATGGCGACAATCTCTATTCTGTTGTTTAAAAGTAACCTTGTATCGACCATAGGCCATACACTAAAAACCAAAAAAAGCAAACCATCAACCACCCATGTGGGTCGTAATATATTACATATTTTCTTATTTAGTTTTTTTCTACACCTTGGTAGCCATGGTGTTTCTGGTGTATTTAGCTGTGAGAAGCAATACGGCACAGAAGAGGCTATTGGTGAATGTACCGGATGATGATACCATAAGATACACACTAAAGTCATCACCGATTACACCGACGGTTTCCATCATAGCACCTGCTTTCAATGAGGAAAAGACAATTCTTGATAATGTATATTCTCTATTAGGAATATATTATCCTAATTACGATATTATTATCGTTAACGACGGGAGTAAGGATAAGACATTGGAACTGTTGATCAAGGAATTTAAACTTGAGAGCATACCATTCATAAATCAAAAGAGAGTACCCTCAAAACCTATCAAAGCTGTATATAAATCAACCGAAGAAAGATTTTCCCAAATCACGGTAGTAGACAAAGAATCAGGAGGCCATAAAGCTGACAGTGTAAATGCAGGCCTGAATGTTTGTTATTCAAAATATTTTGTCAGTACAGATGTAGACTGCATCATAGAACCGATGGCGTTATATCGAATGATATGGACGGTAATAAACAGCCATGAACCGATGGTTGGAGTGGGTGCAACCATGTTGATGCTCAATGGCTGCATAGTGGAAGACGGCCGGGTCGTAGAAGCCAAGGTGAGCAACAATCCCTTACCCGTTTTTCAACAACTGGAATACATGCGATCCTTCCTTATCGGAAAAATGGGATGGTCGAGTATTAACACTCTTCCTAATATTTCGGGCGGCTTCGGACTTTTTGATACTGAGGTTGTGGTGAAGTCGGGAGGTTATGATTCCACAAGCCTTGCTGAAGACCTGGATCTTCTCATGAGGATTGTGACCTATATGGAAAATACAGGGAAAGATTATCGCCTTGCTCAATTGCCGCAGGTTTGTTGCTGGACCGAGGGACCATATAACCTTAGACTTTTATGGCGCCAGAGGACAAGATGGTCGAGAGGCTTGTGTGAGGTAGTGTCGAGTCACCGCAAACTCTTCTTCAATTATAAATATAAGAGGATGGGTCTCCTCACTTTGCCATACATTTTCATATTTGAATTTTTAGCCCCGTTGATCGAAGCAAGCGGTTTCCTTTTCATGATATGGTTGGTTCTGGTAGGAGCCGTTAACTGGAATACTGCCTTTGTGATTTTCGGGATGATTTATGTGTTTGCAATCTCGCTGACATTCCTTGTGCTCGTTTATGACTATCTGATTAAAGCTGTGAATTGGAAGAGTTCATGGCGCAGCTATCTAAAACTTATTATAGCGGGAATAACAGAACCTTTCCTATTCCATCCTTTTATCACTTTCTGTAGCCTGGCGGGATATTTCAATTATTTCCGCAACAGAGGAAAAGAATGGAAAACAATTAAGAGAAAGGGAGCAAAGAAACGGAATGACAGATCCGGAAAAGATAACATTAATGATATTCCTTTGGAAGGGAATATGCCTTAAAGAAAGATAGACTCAGGTTTATGAATCTGAAAAATAGAAATATCCTAAAAATATTTATAACGTTGCTCATCGGTTTGTCGGGATGGCCGGTAATTCCGTTGTATAGCCAACCGCAAGGAAAGGATGTACACACGAGCCGATATTATGTTTCCCGAGCGGAGGAACTTGAGAATTCAAACGCGTGGGAAGCAGCCAAGAAGGAGATAGACGAAGGGTTGAAACTTTATCCGGAAGATCCCGATCTTCTTTATCTTAATGGAAAATATTATTATCAAGCCAGAAGAGATCTGCAGAAGGCACGCTATAATCTTGTCAAGGCCTTGCAGATAAGCGACCATCACTGGGGGGCAAGGCGTCTCCTGATAGATGTGGAAGATGAATCAAATCATTATTCCAGTGCTATCTGTTATATCAACGAGCTTCTGGAACAACAACCATACGACCGCGACCTCTGGCGCAGAAAGATCGCCTTGTATAGAAAAACAGGTAATAAGGTAGAGGCTGATGCCGCTTTGGAACGCCTGGCCCGGATATATCCCAACGACTCAATAGTGATAAGGGAGAGGAATGCCATTCAACGTGACAACTGGACCCGAAGACTAAGCACATCAAGTATGGCCGAGCAAATAGCAAAGCTTGAAGAGCTAGTGAATAATAATCCGGATGTCCTGGATTACTACATGGAATTGAGCGACCTCTATATAAAGATGGGAGATTACGATAAAGCCTTAAATGTGGCAAAAAGAGGATTGGTTGTATTCCCCGCTAACAACACTTTGGTGCAACGGGTGGCAAGCCTTATGTCAGAACAGGGATTGTATACAAGAGTTCTCTCATTTCTAAAGGAAAACAGAGTAGGAGGGGCTTATTACGCGAACGCCATGCGAGAGGCTGTGAATGATGCACGCTTGAGAGATCCTTATGATATTTCCGGCCGTCTTTATGACACAACCGGAGACCGAGATGCTTTAAGCTATCTGCTGAATACTTCAATCACACGTGGATATTATGACGATGCCCTGATGTATCTGAAAGAGGCATATAAAATTGAGGGTAGAACAAATGATCTTCTGCTAAAGGAATACGAACTTCATAAAAGGATGGGGAACGAAGGAGCGGCTTCAAGACTGCTTCAGGAATTATTTTCAAATAATCCGGATGACCCGGATTTGAAAGAGGAATATATAGCAATGCAGTTGCAGCTTGCAAATATTGATGGAGAACAGGAAGACTGGGAAGGTGCTTACAAACGCCTTACCGATGCTTCAAAATACATGCCTGTAGGTTCCGACCAGTGGGTGGCCGCAGTGTCAAGAAGAATCAATATTCTCGGCAAATTAGGAAAATGGGAAGAAGCTCGAAGGCTTTATGGAGAGGCAAGTACAGATGATCCTGTAAACCGCAGCCGGTTTGCTGCCGCTTACGAAGATTTCATGGCCTTGAAGATAAAAGATCTAATTGAGAACGACCGTTATGAAGAGGCTTTGCATACGGCTCAGGATCTTTTGAGTACAATTCCAGATAGCGAAACAGCAGTGAGGGCATCTATAAACATGAGCCAGACTTTAAAGAAGAATGATCTTTTTTATAAGTATGCAGCAAAGGGATATGAATTATTTCCTGATCAGCCTTATTTTATTATCAGGCAGGCAGTAGCGCTTCAACAACAAGGAAGGTATCCACAAGCACTCTCACTCCTGGATCCTAAAAAAGATGGTTCTACATATGCTAATCCACAGCTGATAGCTCCTTTTGCAGGAATGTCGCAGGATTTTGCTCAATATCTTCTTGAGCAAAAAATGCCGGAAGAGGCCCTCTCCAGAATTGATGCAGCTCTGGAATTCGATCCGGATAACCGCGACCTACTTTATATGAAGGGCGTTGCTTATGAACAGATGAGGGATTTTAAAAATGCCTATCAATATCAGGTTAAGAATTATAATCCGAGTAATGCCGAACAAGAGGAATGGATGGAGCATATGAGATATCTGAGCACAAGAAGTCTTCCCAACCGTTTTATGCTTTCTTATACCGGAGCTTATTATGATACTCGGCAGGAAGAACTTGCATCGGTAGGACATTTATATTCCGTAGCATCTTTAGGGTATGCTCACTTATGGAAAAACACTTCAATTTCTGCAGGAATTAATTACAAGGCAACAGACGGCTATAACGACGGGACATTATATGAGTCCGGAGGCTCCGGCTTGGAAGGCTGGGCCGAAGTGAACCAGACATTACCTCACGGGTGGAATATGATGATTAGTGGTTCCTATGGTAATAAATACTTTAATAAGGTTGGAGGGAACCTGGCTTTTATGGCTTCTTTGAAGAAGGGATGGAGTTTGGGAGCAAAAGCCTCTTACAGGCTTACACCACCGGTGGTGCTCTATGAAAAAAATACCGGATGGCAGAAAACTTACAAACGTCGCAATTTAGGGTTATTAGGTCCAAGAGTGTCAAAAGAATGGAATAAAATAGGACTTCACCTTAATTTGGATTTAATAGCCCTTG
The DNA here is from genome assembly GCA_022509185.1 of Muribaculaceae bacterium. Classification (GTDB taxonomy): domain Bacteria; phylum Bacteroidota; class Bacteroidia; order Bacteroidales; family Muribaculaceae; genus Lepagella. The sequence continues at coordinate 56,915 of JAFLTS010000010.1, forward strand.
ATGTCAAGGAATTCTATTACAACGTGTCCCTGCAAGGTAAATTTTTTATCAAAGATGATGCGGTATCAGCAATATCAGCCTTAGCGGGAGTGGGTTCCTTCCCGGAGTTGACTTTTTTCGATGAGTTAACAATGAACGGTATCAGTAATATGAATGCCATGGTTGGAGTTGATGGGACTTTCTTAGTGACAAAAAATCTTATTCTAGGTATATCAGGAGCCTGGAACACATTTTATGATCCCAAATTCACGGAAGAGGGAAAGGCAGTAGACTCTTACCGAAATATATATTCTATTACAGGAAATATCCAAATTTGTTTCTGACAAACTTTTACAATGAATTTCAGAACTTTTTGTTTTATCAGTATCTTAATATCTGTCTTAACATTTCCGAGCTGCTCTCCGGCAAGAAAAATTGAACAAGATAAAGAAATATCAGCTTTCAAATACCGTGAGGTTTATTTACCGGAAGCCTTAGGGAAAGGTGCCGATTCGTTAGGATTAAATTCGCTGGATGAAGACTGGGGTATCTGGGGGCATAATCTTTCCAATGTGTTGCCAGAAGATCCTTCAGAATCTGTATATGCCAAAGTGAACGGAGTGACCCACAGGAGTCAGTTTTGTTTCTCTTCAACCAAGCTCCACGAGTATATTTCAGAATATATCAGGGATAATTATGGCAGGAACGATAAAGCCAGGTTCTCCATCATCCCTAACGACAATGATATAGTATGCCTATGCCAGGTGTGTGTGGAAATAGGGAATACAAAAGGGAATGCCTCGCCTGCGTTGTTCAGTTTGATTAACAAATTATCAGAGGAATTTCCCAACCATATTTTCTATACTTCAGACTATCGCACCACGAGCCAAGTGCCAAATGATACCCTACCACAAAATGCCGGGGTCTTGATAAGCGCAATAAATTATCCTCTTTCGTACGCTGAAACTCCGCAAGAAATAGCATTTATGGAAAGGCTGGATGAATGGAATACCAAGACTAAAAGAATACTCATCTGGGATTATATAAATAATTTTGACGATTATTTCACTCCTTTCCCTGTGTTTGGAATAATGCAAAGGAGATTGCAAAATTACAAGGATAAAAATGTGACCGCGGTGTTTCTTAACGGAAGCGGACCTGATGCAAGCAGTCTTAGTGATTTAAAATCTTTTGTGCTGGCTGAACTGACGGCCAATCCTGATGCAGATTGGAAGAATCTTTTGGAGAAGAAAGCCCGGGAAAATTATCCGGTTACCGGAAAAGCTATATCTGATTTTATGATAGCCCAGGAAAATTTTGTGAAAGAAAATTTATCCCTGTTGCCTTTATATGAAGGAGTTAATATAGCTCGGAAAACATATTTGCCTGAGGCCTTATTTCTGACTTTCCATGATAATATAAAAACTTTACAGGACAAAGCTCAGGGAGAAGAACGTGAAAAAATAGATATTCTCCTGGGAGAGCTGGCATTAACAAGGCTTGAATTAAATCGACTTAACGGAGATTTCTCCAAGAGTGAAATATGGATTAAAGATATTGAATCCCTTTTAGATAAAAATATTTCATCATATAATGAGTCGGGTTGGCTTATTGAAAGCTATCTTGCTGATTACAGACTTATGCTTCAAAAGGCAGAAGAATATAAGGATAATAATAAGCTGATGGGAAAGAATTTAAAAGCCTTAACGCCTTTGGATGATGAATACTCCGATTTATCGGTTCTGACGGATGGTCTGTTGGGATTACCTTCCAATTATCACAACGGACACGTACTGATTTCACCCTCTTCTCAAACAAAAATAGAGATTCCCGGCATTGAAAATGGAAGAAAACTTATGGTTTGGCTTTCTTACAATCCGGGATATAAAATTTATTTACCACAAATGGTGAGTCTTAGTGCTCCAAATATGAATTCTATAGATGTAGAACCTCAATATCCCAAAGATCTTTCAGGACATTCGTTGGTGGAATTTGAGTTGCCGGAGGAAATTTCAGGCCCCTTCACACTTATTCTGACCAAAGATCCTGAAAAACGCTCTATGGCCATAGAAGAAATAATAATAATATAATATCTTCTTTTCTATCAACGTTTTAAATACGAACAAATATAATAAAAATGAAAACAAAATTCATTAGCGGTGCCTTTTTGTTAGGCCTTGTGGCTTTTACTTCATGTGGTAAAAGCGAATCAACCATTACTCAGACTTATAATCTGAATGCAGTAAACCTTATCACTGACGTTACAGACGGAAGCACATTTGCTTCAGAAGGTTGGTATTATTTTGATCTCACAATAAGTGACATGAAAGGCTCTGTGGCAGCTTCCAATCTTATTCTCAATAATACGGCAGTGAATTTTACTTCAGCTGTTGAACCTTATACCTCTACAGGATATGACATTTATTTCAAAAATTTAACCGTGCCTTCCCAAAATGTGACAGACGGAAATTTCCTTCTTTCACCCTATTTTTATTTCCCTAAAATGTATAATATCACTTCAGCTGATATGTATGTACCACAGGCTTCATTGGTTTTAATTGCTAATTATAATGTGGGGGAAAATTATAAGGTAAAAACTTTCCAAAAAAATACTTTCTATGTAGGAAAAACTACCACACAGTATAATATGATGGGTGTGGATCAGACATATGAGACTGAGGATATTTACTACCAACTTTCATTAGATTTGAAAGAAAGTAAGGCACAGCTTCTGATGTTTAATGCCAAGTTTTCAAATGTGGAACAAGAGCCTAAGAAAGCACAGATTAATCTTAATGACCTGAAGGTTGAATACACTGACGGAGTAATTAAGGTTTATGGAGAAAATATAATACCGGAAGTTGTAGAAGGTAATGCAACTACACCGAATGAAGATTTTATTTTCAATACAATAGAATTCACTACCACAAGTGAGGATCTCACTCAATGTGAAATCAAATATCAGGTAGCAGGAAGATTTTATGGCTCATTCACAGGTGCATATGCCGACACTTCATATTTAAAGAAATAATATTCAGAACTAATTCAGAAAAATTTGTTTCCCGTATAAACGGTATCTTGATTTCAAGATACCGTTTTGTTTTTCGAGAAATAAATGAGGAAAGGAATATTTATAGGGATAATCATATTGAATATTTATATTGTGGAATGGTCTCTAAATAGTATCTTTGTGGAAAGAAAAAATTTTAATGGCTTATAAAGCACCCATAGATGAGAAAGAGCTCGTAAAACAGCTTCAAGACGAAAAGACGGCGTCAAAAGCATTCGAGACTCTTTTACAATACTATAGTGAGCCCGTGTATTGGCAGATACGCCGGATGGTGCTTAATCATGACGATGCCAACGATGTAGTGCAGAATGTTTTTATTAAAGCATGGAGTAATCTGCACAATTTCAGAGGGGATGCCAAACTCTCTACCTGGCTGTTTAAAATTGCCGTAAACGAATCTATAAATTTCCTTAACAAAGAGAAGCACAGAGTTCAAAGCACCGGGGATATGGAAGAGGAAAGTGTCATGATGCGAAATCTAGAGGCTGATGAATATTTTGATGGAGATGACCTACAGAAAAGGTTTCAGATAGCAATTTCAAATTTGCCAGAAAAACAGAAACTTGTGTTTAATATGAGATATTACGACGAGATGAAATATGAAGAAATGTCAGAAATATTGGGAACCTCTGTCGGTGCATTAAAAGCAAGCTATCATCACGCGGTGAAAAAACTTACAGAATGGCTAAGTGAATAAAAACAACAACGGCCGGTTTCCCAACCGGTCGGAGCCTATCATTAATAAACAATTTTCAACTAACCAAACATCATGAATTTCTTTATATCATTAGAACATCCTGCAAAAAGAAAAGTTCATGATAAATTTTTTCCAAGCGTTAAACTATCTTAAATGAGATTAGTCTTAATGATATGAGACAGGAAGAAGAACTGATAAATAGATTCGGGAAAGATTCGGGAATGAAAGTTCCCGAGAATTATTTCCCTGATCTTCAGAAAAATATATTGAATAAGTTGCCGGAGTATCCTAAGGTTGTTCGCACAGTTGACCACACCAGATGGCAGCGAATAAAACCGTATGTTTACCTTGCAGCCATGTTCTGTGGAATATGGTTAATGATGAAGGTGTTTCATACAGCTACACAGCCTATGTCAATGAGCCTCGACAATCCACCTGCCGCTCTTGTGGATATGATAGACTCTGATTACGATTATGATATCCATTATGTACCTTATATACCGGACAATTTCTATGAAGACGAGGATTTCATAATGAGCTATGATAACATAGAGGATTTCGAAAAAGATTTTGATTATTCATTCCAGCCGGAATATTCCACTATTACAACTTCTTCTCAAAACGATAAAAACGGATAAAAAAGACTGATAACCGGATCTTTACTATGAAGAAAATATTCTTATCGATACTATTTATAATAACCTTGATACTTCCTGCATCGGCTAAGGGAGAAGATGGCACACGACGAGAGAAAATGATGCGTGAGGTGATGGAATTTAAAATGAAATATCTCGCCCAGGAAATGCAACTTTCTGAATTGCAAAAGAAAAAATTCTATGAGCTTTATGAGGAAATGTGTGAGAGTAAAAAGGATTGTTACCAAGAGGCAGTGGTAATGGACCGTAAACTGAAAGAGGAAAAGAATCCGAGTGAGGAAGAATATCAACAAGTAAGAAATGCATTCAATACTGCAAACGCAAACTGGGCAGCCACACAAAAGGAGTATGACGAAAAATTTTCTGAATTTCTCACTCAAAAACAAATATACAAAATGCAGGAAGCTGAATCAAGTTTCCGAGGTAAGTTTGAAGAAATGAAACATAAGCGTAAGAAAGATCATCATAAAGGCAATCAGGTTAAAATTGGTGAGAAATGAAAAAGTTTAAGATATTAAATAACGTCGGAGAGAGTAAACATTTCTTTCCGGCGTTTCTGTTTTTATTCCTCTCTGTCTTTAATTTCTATTCAGTTGAGGCACAAAACCTTCCGGATTTCGCCTTCCCTGAAACTGTAGACAGAAACGCTCGGTCTTCATTAAATGAAGCTTTGTCCCTGCGGGATGACACAAAGGCTCTGAGAGCCATGATGAATATGATAATTGCCAATAATCTGATTGGTGACAGTGAAGCATTGCGCAAAGATTTAAACTTAATTGATTCGGTAGTGCCTTTTCTTTCTACAAATTCGAAAAGGGTAGCTTTTCTTATTGAGGCTGAAATTCTGAGTCAGGAATATTTAGACAACATAAGCCTTTATGAGGGAAGAAGTCTTCCTCTTGAGTCTTCATGGCCTTCAGATCCCACAGAATGGAGCGGAGAGATGTATAAAGAAAAAATTCTTTCTCTCATACAAGAATCTACAGAAGGAATGTGGCAGGAAAAAGAAGAAGGAATCGCTAAGTTTTCGTCATTACTAACCGATGTTGCCGCAGGAGAAAAAATTGGAATAACCATTCAGGATTTCCTTTCATTTAAAAGTGAAGGTATTTTGAAAAATTATTTAAAAGAAGATAATTACACTGTAATACCCTTTTATCCTCAAGAATCAGAACAATCTATTGAGGGCAGATTTAAAGAAGAATCAAAAAAAATCCTTAACGGTGTAATTAATGCAGAAGGAAAAGAAAGGTCAGTGATCAAAGCTTTAGCCTTTTATGATTACTCAGGATTACTCAAACAACCTGATCGTCTTGCTTACTTACTTAATTCTTTAAGAAAATTGGAGGGGGAAGAGGGAGCGGGATATCTTCTTTATCAAATCTGGAGCAATTATAGTACGTCACAGGTTGAATATAAAAAAGAAATGGCCGGATGGCTTGAAAAATATCCCGACGGTTGTTATCATGAAAAAGTTAGATATGCTCTCTCTCAGATGAGTGAAGAAAATATCAGCCTGGAATTTCCTAATAAGGTAGTTCCCGGAGATACTCTTAAAGGAAAAGTGACTTTAAGAAATCTTTCTGAAGGTTATGTTTTGTTGTATCGACTTAGCGATAGTCAAATCTCACCTTATGGTGAAGTTATTGCAAAGAAAATAAAGGGAAAACCTTTTCGCTCAATAAAAGTCGGGATAGAAGAAAAAGAAGCTAATGATGACGGACAAAGGAGTAAAGAGATAGAGATACCGGGACTATTACCCGGAATGTATGTAGCAATACCCTCCTTAAGCGGTAATTTACCCCCGGATTGGAATAAAAACTACAGAAATTTCAACTTATCAACTTTCCGGGTTAGTGGCATCACTTTATTGTCTTCTTTTGAAACCAATATTAAGGATTCGGGAAAAGTTTATGTAGTAGATAGTAAAGATATGCAACCCATAGAGGGAGCTGTAGTAAACTATTATAAAGATGCATCAAAAGGAGCCAAAGGAAAATTAGTAACCAATAATCAGGGCTTCGTATCTCTTCCTGACGGTTTCTATAGAATAGAAGCTCGGTATGGTGAAAGCAAAGCGACCCTTGAAGCAGGCTTTCATTATTTCCCGGAACAACCGAGAGTGAGCCATAATATATCCTTGTTTACAGATCTCAGTGTGTACCGACCCGGAGATACGGTTAGATTTATGGCTGTAGGCTGGAAACAGGATAAGATTAAGAATTCCTTAATGTCTGATACTGAAATTACAGTTGAATTAAGGGATGTTAATTATATTTCAGTGGGAGAAAAGAATCTCTTCTTAAATAAAGATGGAAGAAGCACCGATTATTTTGTTATTCCACGAGATAGATTATTGGGTACCTATAGGCTCAAAGCAAATTATTCTTCTTTCCCCAACGAATTCGGAGGAGAATGTAGTATAGAAGTAGAGGAGTATAAGACCCCTCCATTTCAAGTTACTTTGGAGCAGGAGGAATCCCGCAACCCTGAAATTATAATATTCTCAGGTAAAGCGATGACTTATTCCGGTCTACCTATAACGGACGCTAAAGTAGATATAAAAGTAGATTTTATTCCTTACCGTTGGTTCTTTAATTCTGTCAATGCAAGTTTTCATACCGATACTATAACCAATAAGGAAGGCTCTTTCAGCATTTCCTTGCCTTTACAGAATCTTAAAGGCACATTATTTGAAAACGGGCGTTATCGGATACATGCAGAAGTAACCTCAAATACCGGAGAGAGCGAGAAAAGTTTCCCTTTGAATTTCTATATATCAGAAAATTATAATATTAGGTTCAATGTGCCTGAAAAAATAGAGGTAAAGGGTGATTCAGTTAAATTTACTGCAATTGTTAATGATCCCGCCGGCCTACCTCAACAAGTAAAATTAAGGTACCGGATAAAAAATTTATTCTCAGATTCGAAAGAGCTTGAGGGAGATTTTATAAGTCCCAATCTTTTCATTAATTCAAAGGAACTGCCATCGGGAAAATATAAATTAGAATTCAAGCTTCCGGGAGATAGCGTTTGGACTTCCGGAGAAACAGTAATATGGCGTGCAGATGACAAAAAGGTTCCTTATCCAACACCCTTATGGTTACCTGTAACAGAATATGTTTACCAAAATACTGATACAAGTATAGATGTAAAGTTGGGGAATTTTTATAGTGGCTGGCTTCTATATTATATCAGCGACGGACATAAACTTTTGGAATCAGGTTGGATTTCTCCTCGCGAAGGAATGCATGTGTTAAAGGTTGAAATCCCGGAAGGGAAGCCTGAAATTTTTGTCAATCTAGCCGGTCTTCACGACTTTGAATCTGTTAATTCCACTGTCAATATAATTCCTGCAAAGAATCTTGAAAAATTAAAGATTGAAACTATTACCTTCCGAGACAATATAAGTGCCGGTAATAGAGAAACCTGGAAATTTCTCTTTAAGACAGGGGATATTCCGGCTTCTAATGTGAATGCAATGTCAGTTATGACTGACAAAGCACTTAACAGCATAAAGGAATTCAAATGGAATTTCAATATTTTTAATCCATCTTCCTATAATAAGATCAACCTTCGTATACCATCAATATTTACAGGAGTATCATTCGGAAGGTTCTCACCCTTGCCGGTATATCCAAAAAATATTGATTTAGTTCCGGAATGGCAGACTTATGGCTATCCATGGTTACCTCTAAATGGAATTAAGGCCGGAGGAATTCTTTACAGGTCTATGGCTGTAAAAAATATGGTAACAACTGAGTCGGCCATAATGATAGAAGAGACGGCTGCAGATTATTCCATTGAAGATAGTGTTCAGGAAAGTCCAAATTTAGCGGAAGAAGAGGAGCCGGTAAATTTCAGACCCGCTGAAATGCCGGTTGCCTTCTTCAAGCCTGAAATGAAAACTGACAACACCGGCGTTTTGTCTCTGGATTTCATCGTACCTGATTTTAATACCACTTGGCAATTACAAATTGCAGGATATAATAATGAATTGTTGACAGATGTTGCCACTTTTGATGCAGTAGCATCTAAACCTGTTATAGTTAAGATAGCTTTGCCACGATTCCTTAGAACGGGAGATAAAGCACAGATTTCAGCAACCATTTACAACAATTCTGATGAAGAAATGGCTATTGAAGGAAATATAGAAATTTCAGATCCTTCGTCAGGTAGGGTCATCGGCAGTTGTCACTTAGAAAAAATGAATTTATCTCCATCGGGAAACAAAGTTATGACTTGTTCATTAACGGTCCCGGAAGATGTTTGTTTATTGGCCGTAAAAGCATTCGGAAAAGGAGAGAACCATAAGGACGGGGAACAGGGTTTTGTTACTGTATTACCTTCGAGCACACCTGTTACTGATGCTATTACTTTCTATGCTACCTCAACTGAAGAGAGGATTCAGATAAAAATACCGAAGCTTAAGAAAAATGCAAATGTGACATTGAAATATTGCGATAACCCTCTTTGGGAAGTACTTACTTCACTTCCGGCATTAACTTCGTCGAATGGGGAGGGCGCTCTCTCTTTAGCTCAATGGCTATTCGGAACGGTAACAGCTTTCAATATCATTCAGAACAACCAATCTATAGAGGAATCCTTGAGGCGACTTATGGAAACGGGAGATTCTACTGCAAGATTATCCGGTCTAAATAAGGATTCTGAACTAAAGATCTCTTCAATTCAGACCACTCCTTGGGTTAATAATCAGGAAAGGGCTGATCTGCGCATCGGAAGCCTGGGAAAATATTTAGACTATGATGCCACTTCAAGAAATATAGACCTAAAGATTGAAGCTCTTCTGAAGTTACAGAATGCAGACGGAGGTTGGAGCTGGTTTGAAGGAATGAAATCTTCCCCTTATATCACCCGGGAGATTCTTGAAGTTTTAGGCCGTTTGAAATCTAACGGAATGCTTCCAGCTTCCCTGGAATCTTCAGTAATAAAAGGAATAAGATATTCTGATCAGAATTTAGAAAGCCAACGAAAGGAATCCGGAAAATTGGAGGTGATTTCTACCATGAATTATCTTTTGTGCCGTAGAGAATTTAATATCCCGGTTTCCAAACAGCTAAAACAAATAGAGAAAGAATGCGAGGACTCGATTAAGAATCAATGGCGGTATTGGAACATTGCAGATAAAACTGCTGCAGGATTATATTTGTTAAAACAGGATCCTGAGGAATCCTCTGTGATAGCTTCATCTCTTAAAGAATTTATGGAGAAAAGAGAATCTATATATGTACGGGGTCTGATGCTGGAGCTTTTTGAAAAATTTAATGATTGTAAAGAAGCAAAAGAGAATCTTACTCAGAAAATATTGCTGGCAAAAGAAACTCAGGAGTGGGGAGAAGATTATAGAAGTGCCGGAGTTATAAATTCCTTGTTAAAAGTGATACCGGACTTTGAAATAAATCGTAAGCCTCCTGTGATCATAATAAATGGGAAGGAAATACCCATAAGAGAAGAGGATTATTTTGGAAGTCTTACATTAAATCTGAACCCCGTTACAGACAGTGGTAAGCAACTGGTTATCATAAGAGAAACGGGAGTACCGGGTTGGGGAGGCATATTGAGTCAATATTTATCTCCAATAAAAGAGGTGAAAAAAGAAAAAGTGGAAAATCTATCAATCGAAAAGAAAATATATAAGATAAGTGGTGGTAAGACAGTAGAGGCCAAGGATTTAAAAAGAGGAGACAAGGTGAGGATATCATTGACAGTGAAAATCGGCAAGGATATGGATTATCTTGTTTTAAAGGATGGAAGAGGAGCAAATCTTCAAACTGAAGATAAAAATTCAGGACTTATTTTTATGGAAGGGATTCCTACCTATAAGGAAACAGGAATATCGGCAACGAGCTTCTTTATAGAACATCTGCCGGCAGGCAATTATATTTTCAGTTATGATTGCAATGTTGAAAGAGCCGGAGATTATTCAATAGGAATTGCGGAGATTCAAAGTCTATATTCTCCAACACAAGTAGCTCACTCAGCAGGAAGAGTAATGGAGGTTAATGATTAGAGCAAGGATTCAGTAGAGATCTACTTTGAGGCCCTCATTATTCAGTATGACGTTCGGGAAGACTTCCTGAGCCTCCTTGAGGAAGGGAGTATCATCTTTATAACGAGATGAATAATGACCTGTGAGCAGACGTTTAGCCCCCGCTTCTTTAGCTACTGTAGCAGCTTGACGTGCTGTGGAATGGCCACGTTGCTTAGCATCTTCAATACGATCGTCGAGATAAGTGGTTTCATGAAACAGAATATCTACAGGTCCGATTTTCTCAGCTATATCCGGTATGTAGGCCGTATCACTTATATGGGCGTAACTGTAAGAGGGATCAGCCGGTTTAGTCAACATGGCATTCGGAATCACACTTCCATCCGGTTTTACGAAATCCTCTCCTTCCTGAAGTCTTTTCATCCAGGCAACAGGTACATTATGAAAAGAAGTCATTTCCGGGTTAATATGTCTGGGTTTTGGTTTTTCTTCAAAAACATAACCTACAGTGGGCATACGGTGTTCGAGAGGAATGGTTCTGACAGAAAGGGATTTTGTTTCTAAAATCACTTTTTCTTCCGGTTTTATAATATTATAATTCAGAAAGAACGGTATTTCTCCTGAAAAATAATTTATTATCTCCTTAAGATGTTTTACACCTTCTTTGAAAGTGTGAATAGTTATTTCTCCTCCATTCCCGCTCAGTGCTAAAGTGCTTATCAAGCCCGGCAATCCTAAAACATGATCGCCATGCATATGGGTGATAAAGATATGACGCAATTTAGAGAAGGAAAGCCTTTGTTGCATAAAAGCTCTCTGAGCTCCTTCTCCACAGTCTATCATATAGAGGGACCCTCTATGTTCTACTACAGTACAAGAGGGTTGATGCCTTAATGATGGTTTGGCCGATCCGCATCCGAGCGTATGAATGGAGAAAGAACTCATTGCACGTGTTCCACCTTGAAATCGCGAGCAAGGCCACCTGTACCTGTTTCTTTGTAAAGGGACGGAAGGTCATGGCCTGTTTCTTTCATTACCTGAATAAGCTTGTCGAAGGAAACACGGTGCTGTCCGTCAGAGAAGGTGGAATATATGTTTGCATCCAAAGCACGTGCCGCGGCATAAGCGTTACGCTCGATACAAGGAATCTGAACTAGGCCGCAAACGGGGTCGCAAGTCATACCGAGGTGATGTTCAAGACCCATTTCGGCTGCATATTCAATTTGGGCCGGAGTACCTCCAAACAACTGGCAAGCCGCACCGGCAGCCATAGCACAAGCAACACCTACTTCACCCTGACAACCTACATCAGCGCCTGAGATACTGGCATTATGTTTTACCACATTACCTATAAGAGCAGCTGTAGACAAAGCATGATACATTTCTTCATCAGAGAAATTTCGGCTTTTCCATAGGTGATAGAGCACGGCAGGAACGACTCCGCAACTTCCGCAAGTGGGGGCAGTAACAATAACCCCGCCGGAAGCATTCTCCTCACTAACGGCAAGTGCATAAGAGAAAACCAGACCTCGGGACCGAAGATTATCTCTGAAACCTCCCGCGCGCATATAATAAGAACGAGCCTTACGGCGTAAATTCAACGGACCGGGTAACCTGCCATCTGTGACAAGGCCTCTTTCCACTGCAGCCTTCATAGTCTCCCAAACTTCTTTGAGGAAATTATTGATATCTTTTCCTTCTGTATTTTCCACATATTCCCAGTAACATCTTCCGCTCTTTTCGCAATAATCCATAATTTCAGTCATGGTATTACGATTGTAGATTTCCGGGCTGCCCTGTTTAGCTGTTCCCTCTTCCTCTATAGCTCCACCACCGACACTATAAACAGTCCATTCATCGGAAGGAAGACCGGCATCATTGAGGCTACGGAAAGTCATTCCATTAGGGTGATATGGTAAGAACACGTCGGGTTTCCAGATTATATTGACGGGCAACTCGGTTTGCTCCAGCACATCAAGAATTGCAACGTCTGTCATGTGTCCTTTACCGGTTGCAGCAAGGCTTCCGTAAAGCACCACTTCATATCCGGCAGCATGTTTATGATTTTCCAGGAAAATTTCAGCGGCTTTTCTCGGGCCCATTGTATGGCTTGATGACGGACCTGTTCCTATACGGTATAATTCTCTTATAGATTTCATGGCTATGGTTTTTGCAAAGATAACAAAAAGGAATGAATAAGTTTGTGGGAAGGCAGAATGTAGTCCGGTAAAAGTAATTGATAATTTGCGTGAATGGGATTTAAGCAGTAGTTTTGTGTTGATGAAACTGAGATTGGTCATACTGACTTTACTAATTTCTACCCTTTCTCATTTAGGAGCTTCAGAGTATACTCCAAAAGATTCATTGGTGGTGACATTAGATGAGATCAATATCACGGCCATAAAACAGGCAGACAAATTGAGGGAGGAACCGGAAGCATCAACTGTTTTAACAGGCGGAGACGTAGAGCAATTAGGCATAGTAACAATGCGTGGTGTATCCGATGTGGTGCCAAATTTCTATATGCCGGATTATGGTTCACGAATCACCTCTACAATCTATGTGAGAGGTATAGGAGCAAGAATGGATCAACCTTCTGTCGGGCTTAATGTAGACAATGTACCATTTCTTAATAAAGATGCCTATGATTTCGATATCTCCGATATTTCTTCTGTTGTGATGCTTCGGGGACCCCAGTCTACCCTTTATGGAAGAAACACAATAGGCGGGGTTATAAATATTACCACCTTGTCTCCTATGAGCTATCAGGGGTGGAGGGCATTTGTAGAAGTCGGGAACGGAGGAAGGGTTAGAGCCAATGCAGGATGGTATCATAAGTTTTCTAATAAAGTAGGTTTATCTATTTCCGGTGATTATTCACATCTTGACGGATTTTTCAGAAATGAATACAATGGAAAAAAGATAGACAAAGAAAATAGTTTTAATTTAAGGGCCAAGGTTATCTATAATCCTCTTCCCGAGCTCAAGTTGCAGAATGTAGCTTCAGCTAATATCCTGAGGCAGGGAGGCTATCCTTATGAATATGTTGAAACCGGCAGGATAGAATATAACGACACTTGTTTCTACCGTCGATTTACTTTTACAGATGGCATCACCTTGGGTTATAATCATGAGAAATTTGACCTGACATCAATCACATCGGTGCAACATATCGATGATAACATGACTCTTGATCAGGATTTTCTTCCTGAGAGTTATTTCACCCTTACCCAAAAAAAGAAAGAGACATCATTCACAGAGGAGATTATTTTTAAAGGAGACAATGGCCCCGGATGGTACCATTGGATTGCAGGCGCCATGACTTTCTATAAACATCTTGATATGGATGCGCCGGTAGTCTTTAAAGATGTAGGGATAAGGACTCTTATAGAGGATCACCGTAACAATTCAAACCTGTCATATCCTATAAAATGGGATACCCGGACGTTTCCCTTAAATTCTAAGTTTACTATCCCGACCTTTGGTATAGATGTATATCACGAATCCGAATTCAAAGTAGGCAAGTGGCGTTTTATCGCAGGCCTTAGATTTGATTATGAGAAATCCATTTTAAACTATCAAAGTTTTTGTGATACGGGCTATGAGATCTATAAGAAGGAGGGAGAAGGTTATATACCTTACCGGCACGTAGACATTTATGTGGATGATAGGGGAAAACTCAAAAGGGATTTCTACAGCTTGCTCCCCAAATTAGCAGTTACCTACGATTTCAGTGATAACGGCAATGTTTATGGCAAAGTTACCAAAGGATATAAATCGGGAGGTTTCAATACTCAGATGTTTAGTGATGTGCTTCAACAAAGGCTGATGAATATCATGGGAATCGGAAGCCGTTATGATGTGGATGATGTGGTAGGCTATAAACCTGAGGAGAGCTGGAACTATGAAATAGGCAGTCACCTTTATCTTCCTGAAGCGAAATTAGGACTTGAACTGACGGTGTTTTATATCGACTGCCGTGACCAACAGTTAACGATGTTCCCAGATGGAACCACAACAGGCAGGATAATGGCTAATGCCGGAAAAACCCGAAGTTTCGGTTTTGAATTCTCAGGGAACTGGCATTTCCTGAAACATTTTGATCTTAATCTCAGCTACGGTTATACTAATGCCAGGTTCCGGGAATTCTTTAATGGTATATATGATTTTTCGGGCAAATATCTGCCCTATGTTCCCTCTAACACTTTCTTCGTTCAAGGTCTTTACAATCTGGATCTGAAAAAGGACTCGAGGCTTGTGTTTGATGTCAATTTACGTGGAACGGGTCCTATCTATTGGGAAGAGGATAATTTATTAAGACAGAATTTCTATGCTTTGTTAGGTGCCTCAATTACCTGGGAATGGAAGAACTGGGAATTCAGGATATGGGGAAGGAATCTCACTGACACGGATTATTATACTTTCTATTTCAAATCAATGAATAATGAGTTTCTGCAAAGGGGAAGGGGAGTGGAAGCGGGAGTTTCGGTGAGATGGAGTTTATAGGGATTCAAGACTGAAGGGTTGGTAAGGTAATAGGGGATGATGGAAGAAAAAATAAATCCCGTCGGATTTGAGATCCGGCGGGATTATGTGTTAGGGAAAATGGAATTATCTAATGAAGAGTAATTCCCTGTATTTTGGTAAAGGCCATATTTCATTGTCTACCATAAGTTCGAGCTTGTCGATATGATATCTAATGATATCCATATGGGGAACAACTGTGTCATGATAAGCTATGGCTTTATTCCTTTCACCTGAGATTTTATTGGCCACTCTTCTTGCGTCTACCATCTCGTTAACCTCCTTTTTAATCACTTTCATATGTTCAGCGATTTTTTCAATGGTGGCCATATCGTCGGTTGCCAGATCAAGGGCTTTCTCTTTCGGGAAAAGGTCAATAATTTTCTTTACATTGTCAAGAAGCATTGACTGATATCGGATTGCCACGGGCAGAATATGATTTATGGCCAGGTCTCCCAAGACGCGAGCTTCGATTTGCACCTTCTTGGTATACATTTCCCATTTCACTTCATTTCTTGCCTCAAGTTCCACTTCGGAAAGAACTCCGGTTCGTTCAAACATTTCTTTAGAAGATTTGCTTAGGTAGGCATCAAAAATTTTAGGTACGGAAGTCTCACAGTCAAGACCTCTTTTGTTTGCCTCCTCTTTCCATTCTTCCGAGTAACCGTTACCGTCGAAATGAATGGCTCTTGACTCTTCTATAAGTTTCTTCACTTCATCGAGCACTACTTTGCTCAGCTCTTCTCCTTTCTCAAGCCTCTTCTCTACTTTTTCAGCGAATTCGTTTAGCTGATCAGCCACCGCGGCATTAAGAGCCAGCATAGCAGTGGCACAGTTTGCAGGCGAACCCATCGCACGGAATTCAAATCTGTTTCCTACAAAAGCGAAAGGTGATGTACGGTTGCGGTCAGTGCTGTCAAGAAGGATTTCGGGAATCTGGTTTACTCCGACAGTGACTCCCTCTTTATCTGCCAGCTGCAATTCCACTTTTCCGTTTAAGATGTCTTCAAGTATATTGCCTAACTGTGTTCCGGTAAAGATTGATATAATGGCCGGAGGAGCTTCATTGGCACCTAGACGGTGAGAATTTGTGGCTGAAGCGATGGAAGCTTTTATAAGGGCATTGTGTTTATGCACTGCCGCCATTGTGTTAGCAACAAATGTAATGAATTGCAGGTTTTCTTTCTTAGTCTTTCCGGGGCTGAATAGCAATACCCCTTTGTCGGTTCCAAGGCTCCAGTTATTGTGTTTTCCGGACCCATTCACACCAGCAAACGGTTTTTCGTGTAGAAGCACCCTGAAATTATGACGTCGTCCCACCTCACGCATCACAGACATTATGAGAAGGTTGTGGTCGTTAGCGAGGTTTACTTCTTCAAATATAGGAGCGAGCTCAAACTGATTAGGAGCTACCTCGTTGTGGCGTGTCTTCACGGGTATGCCGAGCTTATGTGCTTCTATTTCAAGATCGAGCATAAAGGCTTCCACTCTGCTTGGAATAGCTCCGAAATAATGGTCTTCGAGCTGTTGGTTTTTAGCACTCTCATGTCCCATCAGAGTTCTACCGGTAAGGGCGAGGTCAGGACGGGCAAAATAAAGCGATTCATCCACTAGGAAGTATTCCTGTTCCCAACCTAAGAAAGCGTTTACATGTTTCACTTCAGGATCGAAGAACCGGGCAACTCGAGTACCGGCTTTGTCTACAGCGTTCAGAGCTCTTAGAAGAGGTGTCTTATAGTCAAGGCTTTCACCGGTGTAAGAAATAAAAATAGTGGGAATACAAAGAGTTTCTCCAATAATAAAGGCCGGGGATGAAATATCCCAAGCAGAATATCCTCTTGCCTCGAAAGTGTTACGTATACCTCCGCTGGGGAAACTTGAGGCGTCGGGTTCCTGTTGCACGAGCATTTTGCCGGTAAATTTCTCCACCACACCACCTTTGCCATCATGCTCGATGAAAGAGTCGTGTTTTTCAGCTGTTCCGTCGGTGAGAGGCTGGAACCAATGGGTATAATGGCGCGCACCGTTGTCGATAGCCCAACGCTTCATGCCTTCAGCCACACTGTCGGCATAATCACGAGGTAGAGGTTTACGGTTGTCGATAGCATCAACGAGCACATCGAATGTTTTTTTCGGTAAGTATTCAAACATTTTCTGACGGTTGAATACTTGCTTTGCGTAGTAGGCCTCGGGACGTTCGGCCGGGATTTCCACGGGCATAGCTTTTCTGCCCATGGCTTCTTCCACTGCTTTAAATCTTAGTGTTGACATCTTTTTTTACGTTAGCTTTAACGATTTGTGATTGTTTGTTTGAAATTTTCGATCTCTCTAATTGTTTCCAATCAAGGGGATGTTCAAAAAAAAAATTAAAGACATGGGGTTCACTCATGTCTTTTATATTTTAACCGAATTTGGATATTTTGCGTAACTGAGGTTCGTTAAGGATTTTTATTCTTCGGCCGTCAACCAGTATAAGTTTTTCTGCCACAAAAGCTGTGAGAGTCCTGATAGCGTTAGAGGTAGTCATATTAGACAGATTAGCGAGGTCTTCACGGCTCATATAAATTTTGAGAGTTGCGTCATCGTCTTCGAGTCCATAGTTGTCTTCGAGAAGTAGCAGAGCATCGGCGAGACGACCACGTATATGTTTCTGTGTGAGATTAACTATTTTGGTATCCGACCCACCGAGGTTTCTGGCAAGCTCATGAATGAAGAACATTGCGAGGTCGGTGTTACCTTTGATAATTTTTTCCACCAGGCTCATGGGGACACTTCCAAGAGTAGAAGCTTCGAGTGCTGCACAAGAAGAGACATAGTTTTCGTTTGCGAAATAAGCTCTGTATCCGAAGTATTGCACAGGTCGGTAAAGTCGAAGAATCTGTTCACGGTCACCGACACCGCTTTTATACATTTTGACCTTACCTTTTACGAGGCACCATAGGTTTTCAGGCTCCTCGTGTTCGGCATAAATGATCTGCCCTTTTTTATATTGCTGGAGAGAGAAATTGTCGGTAATAAGTCTTTTTTCTTCAGGAGTGAGGACATTCCATATTTCAGACATGTCTTCACTCACGACCTGTTCCAAGGTACTCTTTTTCAACATGGGCTAACTCTCGGGTAGGAAAAATTTATAGACAATATATGTTTGAAAACACAAATTTACAACATTTTTTTAAGATAAAAAAATTTTAGGAGTAAATAAAGGGAATTGGGGATTGAGGACGCGGGATAGGATTCTTGGGGATTAGGGATAACGGATAAGGGAATGAAATTAAAGGAGAAATTATTATATTTGAAAAATCAAAGTGGAACTTGGGAATTTCCAAAGTAACAGTTGGGAATTTCCAAAGTAGAAGTGATGTGGGTAGAGGAAGGAAGCTGGAGAAAATTAAATGTAAGGAAACACGGCTAATATGTCTGAAAATAATAAGTAAATATGACGTATTCAATTGGACGTACGAGCCATACGTCACTGCTTTCAATATTTTGAGTATTTTTAAAGATAATCATATTTAATTAAAAGAAATACCCACATCCTGAAAATAAATTATTGATTATAAATAATATTAGAATGTATATACCAAGATTAATTTCATCTAAAATCGAAGAAGCTCAAAGTTACTATCCTGTAACGGTGATAACAGGACCTCGGCAATCCGGAAAGACTTCTTTATGTAAACATCTTTTTCCCACATATACGAGTGTAAATCTTGAGTCTTTGACGATGCGTAATTATGCTTCTACCGATCCTGAAGGTTTCCTGGCCTCTTTAGGTGACCGAGTAGTAATCGATGAAGTGCAAAATGTTCCTCAATTGCTTTCAGAGATACAAGTTGCAGTAGATAAAGATCGCACCAGACGATATATCTTGACTGGAAGCAGTAATTTATTATTGACAAAAACAGTTACCCAGTCATTATCGGGGAGGGCCTCCATCTTTACGTTATTGCCATTTTCCTTTCCGGAATTAAATAAGAAAAAGCTTGAAGAGACTTCTACAAATGCATTAATTTATGAAGGTTTATATCCCGGAGTTATAGCGGATCATATACCACCTAATATATTTTATGCTAATTATGTAACCACCTATATAGAAAAAGATGTTCGGGACCTTTTGAAGGTAACAAATCTCATAAAATTTGACAACTTCCTACGTATGACAGCACTAAGAAGCGGTTCAGAGTTTAATGCCACTTCAATCTCCAAGGAGGTGGGAGTTTCAGCAACAACGATTTCCGGATGGTTGTCAATCCTAAATGCCTCATACATAATATTTCAGGTTCAACCCTATTATAAGAATATAAATAAGAGATTGACCAAGATGCCTAAAATATATTTTTATGATACAGGTTTATTGGCTTATCTATTGGGATTGGAAAATAGCGAACAAATAGAAAAAAGTCCTTTCAAAGGGATGCTCTTTGAAAATTTGGCCATGACTGAATTAATAAAACAGGCAATAAACAGAGGAATGAAGCCTAACATATTTTTTTATCGGGAACATTCGGGTAAGGAGGTAGATGCATTGGAGGAGCGAGGAGGACAGTTATCCTTTTATGAAATAAAATCATCAGGGACTTTTCATGCGGATTTTTTTAAAAACATGGAATATCTAAAAGGAATTTTAGGGGACGTAACTTCCGAAACTCTAATTTATGATGGGGAGACTTTTCCGCCTAAGCTTTTAAATATAAGAGATGTTTAAAATAAAAAGGAGTCGAGGCGAGAGGGCCGGGACTCCTTTGGATCCATTTCGGGATGAAATGGTAATGTTTTTGTGTGATTAATTCTCCTATCAGCCATGGTACAGGACCTTTCCGGGCACGTTACAGGGAAAGAGTCGAGACGGGTTTGAATCGAGGTTATTAATCCCTGCCGGTAATCGGCGACCCTGAGATTTATGAGCCGAACCCTTACGCCAGAAATCCGGGAATGTTGCTAAGGCAAAGGGAGGAGGAATAGGGTTGAGTTGAGGAAGGCGGGAGGGATTCTCTCCGGAAAACAGGGATTCAAGGGGGCTTTTGGCCGTTACAGGGTAAAGAGAGCCGAAACGGGTTGGAGATCGGGAATGATTCGTCCGTTTGTGTGGAGGCAGTCGGAACCGGGGAAGGATGGCAGTATCACACGGGGCGGCACAGCCGTCATGAATCCGGGACTTATCCATCGATGGTTGGCCCGGTGATGGCCGGGTCGACGTACGGTTAATAGGCCTCAGTGAATCTGGTGCGCCATTGCAACATTCGGGATTTCACCGGCAGGTTTGTCAGTATGTCATTGTCAGCAGCCTTTATTCCGAGCATGGAGACCCAGGGTTAAGCCAATATAATCTCTATGGGGTTGGGATGTGGAAAGACTTTCAGTCTTACACGGTTCAGGAATTTGAAGGCTGTCGTCCTCTCTTGGACTGGTGCAATGTGAGGTAAGAGCTTGTGCCACCACGCATGGCAGGTGCTTTTTGCCTGATTGCGATGCAAAGTTAACAAGAGAGGAAGGGGAAGGGATGTTATCCGTAGATTGGGATGGGGGATAGCAAATGATACGTGGAATTTTAGAGGTTGGATTTGAGTTCTTCTTCAGGAATACCTGTAACTTTGGAGATGAAGTCTATAGTTTGATTAGCTTCATGTAAAATTCTTGCGGTTTTCCATGCCTGCAATTTTTCTCCTTCGGCTCTACCCTTGGCTTCACCTTCAGCTCTACCCTTGGCCTCACCTTCTTCCCGGGCTTTTTTAAGACGTAACAGGTCATCGTTTTTCACTTTGAGCCATTGATGGTAAGCATGGAGTTCATCTCCGGTAAGGGATGCTGTGTTGCTCATTTTTGCAATCCTGTCGTAAAAATCACCTTTCTGTTTTGAAAAAGGTATTTTCCCCTCTTTTTGTATTGTTTCCATATTCATAAGACTAAAGATTATTTTTTCCAGTTCAGTTTTGCAATCCTTTTCCACTTTTGGGAACAAAGGCAGTTGAATCATTACCAGTCCCACATGGTTTCCCAAGGGACGGTGAGTTTAAAGGTTTTTGAAACCGAAATCGGAGAGTGGCGGGATGTATTTATGATTTAGAGGGAAGGTTTCCATAATAATTATTTTTACAAATATAGTGATTAGAGTTTAGAGTTCAAAGAGGAAAGGGAAGGGATGTTATCCGTAGATTGGGATGGGGATAAGGTCCCCAGGCACAGAGACCCTGGGGTTAACCAAATACAACCTCTTTCAGAGGTAGAGGTGTGTTGGAGTTGCGGACTATAGCTCTGGGGAAGCGAATTCAACCCTGACGGGTTGAGATGAGGAAGTCGGGAGACATCCTCTCCGGAAACCTTTAGTTGTCTGTGGATTTGGAGGTACGGATATATCTGTTTAGATTATTTTTCTAATTCCTTTTTCAAGTTTTCAAGGAAGGGCAATAAATTGGGAATATCTTCGGTATAAACTTTGTATACCTGTAAAGGTGAAATATGGAAGTATTCATGAACTAATACGTGTCTCATACCTGTAATTTCATGCCAATTAATTTCGGGAAATTTCAGTTTGAATTCCCTAGTCAACATATTGGCAGCTTCACCCATGATCTCAATATTTTTGACAACAGCATAAAACAGGATTTTATCTTTTATAAGATCATCTTGAGATTTTCCTTTCATGAACTCAATGATGTTGTATGCAGCATCAATCATATGGTTAATTCTGATTGGATCTCTGTCAATGTTTCTCATATAGAAGGATCCTTTCTTTTTCGATTATAGGTCTGATACTTGGATATAAACCATCATTAGGAACGAGATCAATTTTGATTCCTAAGATTTTTTCCAATTCATAAATCATTCTTACATGATTGAGAAGACTGGGATAATTATCTTTGTTAAAATCAACAAGTATGTCTATGTCTGAATCAGGAGTTTGTTCACCTCGTGCATAAGAACCAAAGATCCATGCTCGTTCAATTGGTTGGGAGGTAAAGAAACTTTGAAGAGTATTTTTTATTTTCTCAACAGACAACATTTTTGTATTCTATTTATACAAAAATAAAGTTTTTATGTCAAATAGACAAGGGAGAGTGGGGATAGGAGATAATGGATAGGGATGGGGTTAGGCCCTCTATGAGGAGAGAGGCATAGTCCTTGCGGACTATGAGATTTTAAATCCGGGGGTTTCGGCTTCGCCTTCACCACCGGCTAACCAGATTCAACCCTGATGGGTTGAGTTGAGGATTGGTTTGGTGAGGAAACATTCCTGTTTCCTTTTTGAGGAAGTCGGGAGACATCCTCACCGAAACTGGGATTCAACCTTGGAGGGTTGGTTTGAGGAAGTCTGGAGACATCCTCTCCGAAAGCGGGATTCAATCCTGGCGGGTTGGAATTGGGATCGTGGGGATTAGGAGAGGGTGAGGGAGGAGGAGGAACGGAGATAGGGGAAATAAGCTTGCCAGGATTTTATAAAAGTATCAAATCGCCTGTAACAAAAAGAGGATTTGTCTTTACTTATTTTAGACAAGTCAGGGTAAGCTATAAGTCGGTATTCGAAAGGGTTTTCAAGGTTTAGGTCGTTGGGAGAATGGAAACGGTCGAACGACCAGAAACCTTTCATGGCCATAGTCTTGAAAGTGCGGACATAAAAATCTATTTGTTCCTCTCGGTTTAAAAGATGCAGGGAAACAATCGGATTATTCTGGTTATTTCCCAAGATTATGTTTATGTTTTCCCGGACAATTATAATCTCTTCTTCTGAAAATATGAAACTTTCGGCAGCTACATTTTCCCAACAGGAATAGATATATTCGTAATCATTTAGATCATCAGGGATAGGCCCTGAGAAAGTGGCACAGTGAACAGGACGAATAAAACCCTTAAAGTCAGTTTTGAAGAAGATATCAAAATC
Source organism: Muribaculaceae bacterium (assembly GCA_022509185.1). GTDB lineage: Bacteria > Bacteroidota > Bacteroidia > Bacteroidales > Muribaculaceae > Lepagella. The sequence continues at coordinate 79,727 of JAFLTS010000010.1, forward strand.
ACCTCCTGACATTGGGGAATCAGTAAGTTTCATTTCCAAAAATTTTAGAGCAATTAGGGCACCTTTCGATCCATTCGAGAGTGCGAGGCCGATAAGATGCGCTGAGTTGGATATTATTTAAGTTAGGATAACTGTGAAGACGGGAAAAGGTTGTTGAATTACAGTAACCAATAAGTTTATTTACCGCGTTCGGTTCAGAGCATTTACCTATGACATTATTACAAAGAGAAGAATTAGAACCGATTTTCCCTAATGACTGGAGTTGTGATTTCAGAGGGTAATGGAATCTTGAAGGAAAGGGATTAGATAATAGTGTTTTGCAATAAGCCATGTTGCCACAATCAAGGCATTGAGCGATATTTACACAAGGAGGATAAGGGTATTTCCTTTTAGATTTTAGTCCTAATCTCCAGATTTTTTCACATTCAAGGGCAATAAAAAAGGCATACTGAATAGCATGCCAGTTGAGTTTATGTATTTCCAAAGGCAGAGAAATTTTAAATGAATATAAAGATTTTACCATTAAATCTTTCTATAAGTAAAGGAATGGGAAAGTAGAATTTTAAGTTGATCAGAATTTAGTTTCAAGACTTGTCTAATGATAACTGAAAAATATGAAAGAGGAAAGAACTAGGAGTAAATTTAGATTTTACAATTAAAATTCTATATAATTAGAAAGATTTAAGTTAAAATAAATTTCTGTATTTAGGAATTTACAATTCTATTTTTTTAGAGGTGAAGAGGCGTTTGAATGAGCGGATTTGTGAAATCGGTATTTTAGGATTTTTGATACAGAAATATTTTTTTTTAATCAAAGACCTATCATAGTAAATATGGTAACCTTCGGAAGTTAGGAATGGATCACGGTTATGATCATGTTTAGGACTATTTTCTATTGATCAAAGGGCAATATCAATTGTAAATTGTATTCCAAACATAATAAGTATAACACAAAAAAGAATTTTGATATAAGGGGGATACAGAAACATCATTGCTTATTGTACAGATTACAAAGATTTAATTACTCTAAAGAATTTTTACATGAAAAAATATGTAGAAATATCTTAAAATATTATACTTCGTTTAAAAAGATAACACCATAAGTAAAAATAACTTTAATAATGCAGAAACTTTTAGAATTTTCTAATTAAAATATTTTATTAAAATTAATAAAAAGGCCCGGACAAACAATGATTGAAGGGTTATTGGATGTGTGGAATAGAAAGTTGTTTGCCCGGACCTAATTAGAGAATTATTATTTGTGAATTGTTCCAATCGATTGATTTATTAGCTGAACCGATATCTATGAATTTGAAATCTTTTAAGAATTGTCGAAGTTTCTTTTCAGCCTCTTTTAAACCAACATAGCTTTTAAATTTTCTTGCTAAAGGTAGATCCGCTATAATAGGTTGATCTGGATCCAAATCTCGAGGATGAATATATGAAAGAAGATATTCTTTGTCTTTTCGAGCCCATCTTTTAATAAGATGGTAAGGAAAAAGGCGGAAGTAACCTCCGCCTTGATAAATAATGGGACTCCCGCCCATTTCCCTACAGCTAATAGGAAATTCTTTTATAGATTTTCCATTAACTTCAATTATTTTTGGTAAAGCTTCTCCATATTCCGGGAAACCTCCATGAGCATGATGAGCCGGAAAGACAGAACAATCGATTTCAATTCCGAGATCATATAGTATTTCAAAAGCCCAGGCTTCAGATTTACGAATAGAGAATCCCGGAGCCCGAAAATACTTAATTTCTTGACCAGTAATATCCTGAAGAAGTTTTATGGAATCCTTCACGTCCTTTTTAAATTCTTCGGGAGATTGTTGCCAGACTAACTGATGAGTCATGGTATGAGAACCTATTTCATATTTGGAAGCGATCTCTTTTACAACTTCAGGGTAAGTTTTGGCAATCCACCCGATAATAAAGAAAGTGGCTTTAGTATTTGTTTCCTCCAGGATACGAAAAATACGTTCCATGTTTTTATGTATCCGCACTTCATATTTAAGCCATTGTTCTTCTGAACGTGTAGAATCATTGTCAAGGAGGTGGAACCACTCCTCGACATCAAAAGTAAGGATATTCATTATCAGATAATTATTCCTTTTGAGGTATATTTTTTACAACCTTCGCCGGTCTTCCAACTGCTATTGTCCAATCTGGAATATCTTTGGAAATAAGAGAACCGGCTCCTACAATTGCACCTTCACCTATAGTTACACCTGGCATAACCATAGATTCCATACCAACTAAACTTCCTTTTTTCAAAATAACCGGCGCTAATCTATATCCTAACTTGGCATAATCATCCCCCACATGATACCCACTTAAATCTCTCTGATGACATAAAAGGCGAGTACCACTAGCCACATGAGCATGATCTTCTAACGTAATAAGATCCGAATGATTTAAATCGAATTTACAATGATCACCAATAAAAACATCCTTACCAACATTAGCCCCCATTCTTCTAAGAAGCCAGGGCCTTATTTTTCTTGCTGCTAAGGGTGCGAATATTACCCAGTCCATCATACTTTGAAGAAGAGCATGATAAGGATTGGCAAAAGCTTTCTTCAAAACAGTGATCGGGCCTACCTGTCCATATTCTTCCTCAGAGTAATTAAGACCGATTTTTCTTAAAATGCGGAATGTAAGTGAAAGATTTGCCATTTTACAACTTAATTGTAATTAATTTTTTTCTTATTCTTTTGAATAAAAAAAATGGAATAAAATGAAAAAAGAATTTACAATAAGAATTAAAGGTATTAAGGTTTAATATATTTCTATATATAGCGATATTATATTTTATAAGATCAGATTTTTTTCTTGAAATTGAATTTTTCCTTATTCTATAAATTGATAAAGGCTCATATAATCCAATAGTTGAACCAACATTTTGCAATAATTTAATTTTGAGTCCCCAATCTTGTCTTTTTCTTATTATAGGTAAAAATACTTTTCCTAATTTACTGGCATCATAAATCAAGGAGGACATACTAATCCAATCACATTTGCATTCATTCTTAAAAGACACAGATGGGAAAGAAAGGTTAATACCATTGATTTTACCAGTTTCATCACAAGTCAAGGCTGAGGCATAAGTAACAAACAAATTATTTTCTTTGATAAATTTTATTTGTTTTTCTAATTTATGAGGTAACCATAAGTCATCACTGTCGCAGAAGGCTATATAGTGTCCTTGTGCAGCTTCTATAGAAGTATTGCGAGCTACTCCAGCACCGGAATTTATGGTAAGACGTATTAATTTAATACGGGGATCTTTATTAGCATACGCTTCTATAATCTCGCATGAATTATCTGTAGAACAGTCGTCAGTAATTAAAAGTTCCCAATTAATATAGGTTTGTGATATAATTGAATTAATGGTTTCTCCGATGAATTTAGAACAGTTATAAGAAGGTGTTATGATTGAAACAAGATCTTCATTATTCATAAAATTTTATCCTTTATAATTAAGATCAATCATTGAACCTGCCTTTTCAAGAAATTCTTTGGTAAAAAAATTCATTTTACCTCCGAGAGAAGTAAATGTCATTTCACCAAAGTAAATTCTATTAGCTATCGAATATAAGTCTACTCTAACAACAGGAAATGGTTTAGCTAATGCTTCAGATGTTTCAATAATCTCAGTTAGATTTTTTGGCTTTGGTATAGGTATCCCCTTTCTATAATGACTATTAAAAATCGAATATTGAGGCAAACAATTCCATTCTCTATCATACAATAAAACATCTGTTCCATTTTTAGTTCTATTAAGACAGACCCAAATATATTCACATCTGCCGTTAAAACACCAACATTTATAGTCAATTATAGAAGAAGAAAATTTAGTTGATGTAGGATCATTCTCTAAAAGTTCTTCAGCTATTATCAAAGGCTTTATTCTCCAATAATGAGGAGAACCTTCGGTTTCTCCATAAGGATGACTAATTTCTTTATTAAAATATTTAATGGTTTCCGGTATATTTAATTTTGATTTATCCTTAACAATTTTAATCTCTCCACTCCCATGATTTGTTTTCAAAACAAATTTATTTGGTAATTTCTCGAAATCTATATCTTCTGCATTATCCCATTTACCTAAAAGTTTAACGAGTTTATCTTCTCCGATTTTTTCTTTAATATATTCTCTAACTAGATATTTATCCGTGAGTTCTGACCACTTTGTAGTATTTGTTTTTAACGATAAATATAAAATTTTTTCATTTAAATCCTTAGGTTTATTTAAGTTTAGTTTTCTTTTTAAACGAATAAAATATTTAAAATGTACCCAAGGAACGGTATAATTTCTTCCAAGGAAATTTGTAAATGGCTTAATAAACCTTTTTATATTATTCATTTTAGTTTGTACGTTTTACTCTATTTTGAAATGAAGGAATTTTAATATCTTCAATCTTAATATTATAATAGTTAAAGATATTTTGGATGGCATCTTTTATTTTCAACATTCCATATAGACTACTTCCTTTATGGAATTTTTGATACAACAAATCAGGAGTGTAAGTTGTCATTTTATTAGTACCACTAACTTCTATTGTGTCATAACCATTAAAGAGGCCCATGAAAAAAAACCAAATATCATCATCCGTAGGGCATTCTTTGAGGAAAACATCTTTATTTATTACATTGTTATCCAAAGAATTAGGAGGATATAAGACTCCACCAGTCCCCATTAAATGATTTGTTCTTATATTATAATATTTATTTCCTATTTTGATATCTTTATATAGCTTTTTACTTGTTCTAATAGCTGAGATGTTATGAGGGTTATTCTTATAACTTTTTAGCAATTCCTTAATTAAATTTTTAGAATATATCTTATCATCATCTATAGTGATAATAATATTATTTTTATTCATTTCCCATATAGGAACCAATTTCGTGTAAGATCTTATATCTTCAGTATAATTTATAGTAACGCCAAATTTTTGTAATTTTTTTAATTTCTGAGGTATATTATTATCATTCCATTTCTTTTTGTCCAAATTTACTATTATTTTATTTGGTTTTATGTTTTGACGTAGAATTGAAATAATTGCATAAGGAGCAAGTTTACCTACTCTTCGACCATATGATGTAAGAGAAACTAAAATTTCATTATTATCATTATTTAAATTATTAATACCTTTATACCTTAATAATCCTATGTTTTCAAGTAAGATATAGGCTTTACCTAATAGATAGTTCTTTAAATATCCTAAATTTTTATACATTACATTTTATTTTTAAAGGTTAGTTTCTAAATTTTGGATTATTTACATCATATAATTCATATAATGTTTTATATGGTACATATGGTTTTCTATATTGACTAGATCCAGAATTTAATAGAATTATAAAATACAGTGAAAAGATAAAAGTTGTTGAAAATTTTATTAATTTATTGAATGGTTTTATAATAATAGGAATTACGAATAAATAATAAATATTAAAATATTGTCCAACTCTTTGACCATAATGAGCACCCAAAAGAAAAGGGAAAATACATCCGAAAATTAAGATAGATAAAAGATTGTTATTTATTTTAATTTTTTTAATTCTAACAGTAATAATCGTTATTACACATAAAATAAAATAAAACCATTTAATTTTATTACCACCTCCTCCATCTCCCAACTCTGTAATATCCGCATCTTGAAATTTACTTGCTATTCTGGCATAAAAACCTATTTCTGCAAAAGCTATAAAAATTAAAGGATATAAAATTACAGCACCTAATAGTATGTAAATAGTATATTTAGGTTTGATATAATTGTAAATAATATAGATAAATAATGTAAATATTGCACTTGAATGAACAAAAATAGCTATGATTGTAAATATAATTGTATATAATAATTGTTTCTTTAAAATAAATCTAAATGAATAAAAGCTTATAGATACAGCTAATGCTTGTCTAATAGTAGTTAAAAACGGTAAATATAATAGACATATAAAAATGAATAAGCTAAAAATTGGATTTATACTAAATTTATAGATCGTATTAAAAATTAATATATAACTAATTAATCCAAATAAAGAAATTGCTAAAGGAGGATATCTAAAATAATAACCTAAGAAAGCTATTTTTGAAGAAATCAACTCATAATCATATGTATTATTTAGTATTTTGTTATAATACTGAAAATAATCATAACCAACATCATATCTAATAATTGAAAAAATAATAGCAATTATTGAACCTAATATAAACCTAATTTTTAAATTATTTTTTCCTAATTTCCAGTATCCTAAAATAAGTGTTATAACCGTTATAAAAATAATCCAAGGAAACATAGGTTATCTTTTTACCTTTTTAATAAATCTTAAAAAAGGAGATATAATTATAGAAATTTTTAATAGATTTATAAAATATTTTGGTTTATTTATTTCAGATAAAAGAATTTTATTATAAAATTTATCTAATTTATATCTTGAAACAATGCTTATATATATATACAATGATTCCCAAATATTTAAATTATCTGTACCAAAAATATTTTTTATCCATTCTAAATATTTAATTCGAGATAAATTATAATAAAAAATCTTTTCTATGTTCCCGTTTACATTAGCTGAGATATTTTTATTACTTCTTCTCCAAAAAACCTTTGCATTAACTTGAATAATAGGTTTTTTAAGACTGTTCTTTATTACGGTTGCATTATCTGACCTAATAGCTAATGGAAAATTTACAAATCCTTGATTCTTTTTAAAAGTACTTGTTTTGAAAATAAAATCAGGCATTCGAGCTTCTATTTTCTTTCGAATTAATAAATTATAAAATTCAAATGATGTAGTTCTTTTTTTATATATACCTTTTTTATTAACTTTTCTTTCATTGTCTCTTTCTATAAAAGATAATTCAAAATGAAATACATCGTTATCAGGATTTTCATTTATAGATTTTCTTATTTCCTCTATACAATTAGACTCAAATATATCATCATCAGAAAAAAATATGAAATAATCTTCATCTTGCATCAAATCAAAAGTTCTTTCCCAACTTTTGACTAAGTCTTTTTTTCCTATATTTTCATTAAAATACTTATAAGTTATATTTAATTCTCCTTTGTATTTTTCAACTAAATCTCCAATTTCTCTATCACCACCATCATTACCAATATATATATTAAAGTCTCTATCAGTTTGATTAACTATAGATATTAATGTGTCTTCAAAAAAATCTTTCTTAAAAGCGGGTATAATAATTGCAATAGATTTATGATTCATTTTCTGCATCTTCTATGGCTTTTTTAGTTTCCTCCAAATAGGCTCTACCCCATTTTTGATCAGGTTCAAGATGATTACCTTCTGCCCATTCATTCCAAGCATTTATAAATATAAGGTTCTCTTCTTTTGAATATGGCTTAAACTTATCTAGTATTTTTTTTAGCCAGTAATAATATTTTTTTGGCGTAGAATTTTTAAAAGCAAAATAATTTCTACCTCTTCTTGGAGAATTGTCCCATGATGGTGTAATACAAGGATATTGTTTATAGTCAGGGAAATCCTGTTTAACTATATAATCTACGTATCTATTATAATCCTGTAGTATTGCAAATAAACCAGTTCCTTTAAATAATTTTCTATGAATTTTATTAACAGCTCTTTTTAAGATATTTTTTCTTTTATTAAATCCTCTCTTATTATGAGGTTGAAAATCTATTGCAGCATCCAAACCATCAATCAAATATTCTTTCCCATAAGCTCCATTGCTTTCTACACGACAAATATATAATTCCAGACCTTCTTTTAAAGCTTCATTTCTCCAGATACGGATCATGCTTTCAAGATTAGGAATTATATTTGTTCTATAAAGAGCAATAACCGGTTTATTATTTATTCTAATATATCTATGATCTTTTAAATAAGGCAACAGCCATTTAATATGATCTCTTGCATCTTCATCGGAATAATTTTGCTGAATTAGAATTTTATTTTCACCACCATCCCAGGCACGGGTCCAATTTTCATTAGCCCAGCATATCATAAATGGAAAATCCGGTTTTCCATTTTCCAAAACTTCTTTTAAAGGTCTTTCCATTAAAACTTTCCCATTGAACCAATAGTGATAATAACAAAAGCCATATATACCTGCTTCTTTTGCAAGTTCGGCTTGAGCTTCTCTCACTTCAGGAAGGCGTAGATCGTAAAATCCCAAATCTGAAGGTAAATGTGGTTGATAATGTCCTTTAAACCTTGGTTTAGCTTTAGTTACATTGGTCCATTCTGTAAAACCTTTGCCCCACCATTCATCATTTTCCGGGAAAGGATGAAACTGTGGAAGGTATATAGCAATAACTCTGAATTTAGACATCAGTAATTATAATTAATTTAAAAATTAGAGGGTTAAGGTGAGACGTTATAATGCCTATAGCACATTTTGTAGTTTGTGAATCATTGGGTAATTCTAGACCCAAGATAACCGTATTCAAAACTTAAAATGGGATTAATGGATTTGAAGTAGGGGATTTAATACGAGGGTTTCGTAAGTTAAAACCACTGCTAAGCAAATTCAACTCTTGAAAAAGTTTGGGTGATGAGTACTTACCATAAACCTGTTTTACATTTAAGAATAACAGGGACTTATTGGATTGTGTAACCACCATATACTATAAGATTCTGATCTGTAATCCAAATTGCTGCATCACTAAGAAAGAAAATAGCGTTGGAAGAAATATCGGTTGTCTTCCCTAACCCCCAAAAGAAAGCCTGATTTTCTTTTTTTCTTTTTCTTCATAATTTAATGTATCAAGATAATTCTGCATCAGAGATGTAAGGACAGTTCCCGGAGAAATGAAATTTACTTAATACCTTTGGGAGCCAATTCAGCCTGAGCTTCTCTAACTTCAGTAAGACGAAGATCATAAAACCCTAAGTCAGCCGGTATCTTAGGTTGATAATGTCCTTTAAAATGAGGTTTAGTTTTAGTTACATTAGTCCATTCTGTAAAATCTTTACCCTGCCATTTATCATTATCGGAATAGGATGGAATTGAATAAGGTAAAATGCGATTATTTTTGGTAATCACATGAAAGAATAAACTTAAATGGTATAAGAGATGTATAAATTCTGTGTTTAGTTAGTTCAGTAGGTTATTTAGTCTTTGTAATAGAATTCTTTTAGCCCAAAGAATTGATGGCTCTATCCCTTCTTGCTCCAAGACGGTTGATTTTAGATTAGTCAAAAAAGATGTTTCATCCGGAAGAAGCTTTTCTCTTATTTCTCTGTTGTCATATCTGTATCTTAAAACTTCTTCTAAAAGAGATACATCGTTCATTGACATTTCTTTTACCCTGTTTTCAATTTGATTTATAGAAATATTCTGAAGGAACGGTCTCATCATTATTTCAGTCAGACTCCATGAATTCCTACCAGGTTGCTGCAATGGTACAAGAGCGTCATGAAACTTCCTCATATCCTCAAGGAAAAACCTTATGGTATCTTCTTCGTCTTTCTTTATCAGTCTATTGGAAATATCCTTAAGTCTATCATCTATGAAATCAAA
>JAFLTS010000011.1 GCA_022509185.1 Muribaculaceae bacterium
GGCATTTCCCACTCCTTCTTCATTAAAATATGCCTGTGCAGTATCGATTGAACGATAACCTACGGACAAGGCATCGCACACACATTTTTCACATTCTTCAGGACTCACTTGAAAAACTCCATATCCAATCAATGGCATCTCAACTCCATTGTTCAATTTAATCTTCTCCATATCTTTTGTTTTATTCATGAATTTTATAAAGGCCGATTTCTCTTACGGTAGCCAAGTCCTGATCATCATAGATCTTGCTTTTGCCTGTATTAAGAGATGAAATTAAATTCATATCTTCTTCCGTGAGAATGAAATCAAAAATATTCAGATTCTCTATTATCCTTTCTTTATGAGTGCTTTTGGGGATTACTACAATATTTCTCTGGTTAAGCCATCGGAGCACAATCTGGGCCACTGATTTTCCGTGTTTTTCAGCGATTGAAACCAAGACCGGATTATGGAAAATATTCCCGGTACCGCAAGCCAACGGGCTCCATGCCTCCATTTGGATTCCTTCCGAAGCCAAAAAATCTTCCGATCTTTTCTGTTGATACCAAGGATTTATTTCAAGTTGGTTTACTGCCGGTTTTATTTCATTATGAAGGAAAAGGTCTTGAAGTCTTTCGTCTGAAAAAGAAGTGACCCCGATTGCTCTTACTCTTCCTTCCTTATAAAGTTTTTCAAGTGCCCTCCATGCTGCGTAATAGTTACCGTATGGTTTATGTAGTAAGTAGAGGTCAAGATAATCCAACCCAAGGTTGCCCATCGATTTATCAAAAGCCTTCAATGCCTCATCATATTCATAATCCTGAACCCATAATTTGGTAGTCACAAATATATCTTCACGATTAAATCCGCTATTTCTTATAGCGTTGCCCACTTCCTTCTCATTGAAATAAGAAGCTGCAGTATCAATCATCCGATAACCGGCTGCCAAAGCATCACTAACACATCTTTCAGTTTCATTCTCGGGAATCTGAAAAACACCGAAACCGATTGCCGGCATTTCAACTCCGTTGTTTAATCTTACCTTTTGCATTTTTACTCTTATTTTATTTGCAAAATTAATGTCAAGATAAGTTTGGGTTGTTATCTGATTCTTGGTAAATGTTTCATGATTCGTGGTAAATAGATTATTTTTGCATTATGGATGATAAAATCGTTTTCCGCAAAGATCTTGCAGGTTACAACAATCTTAAAAGTATCGGCAAGGTAACACATATCTTATGCGAAAAAGGTGGTTTCAGTTTTCTTCAAAACCATATACGTTATAATGTCTCTGAAGGAGATCTGGTGATTTTCTTGAATGGTGTGATTGTTTCCGACATCCGTGTATCAATGGACTTTAAAGGAATAACCCTGGAATTCTCCGAATCTTTCTTTTACACGGATAATGTAAGAAACAATTATATAATCATTGGCCATCTTTCCCTTCTTAAAGAACCCGTGATACGTCTTAGCGACAGGCAATTCAACATTTGTCGTTCTTCCTTAACAATATTGGAAGAGAAATTAAAGGATAAGGATAATCTGTTTCATGAAGAATTGATAGGTGCCCTATTAAAGGTGCATGTATTGGAAATTCTCAATATCCACGCCTCGATTTATTCAAAGATTTCTCCTGACAGTCGGCCTGCATCAATAATGGCAAAATTTATCTCCATGTTGGAAGACGGAAATTTTATACATCATAGAGAATTGACTTTTTATGCTTCAGAGTTATGCATATCTCCTCATTACCTTTCAGAGGTAAGCAAGCTTGCAAGCGGTCAACCGGCTTCTTATTGGATTGAAAGATTTACCTTACAATCTCTTTTAAGCCATATTATTAATCAGAAATGCACTTTATCTGAATTAATGTATAAATTTAATTTCTCTTCACTTTCACATATCAGCCGTTTTATAAAAAAACACACTGGCAAAAGTTATTCACAATTATTACAGATTGTGAAAAGGAAAGATTAATTAAACTTTTATGAAAGAATAAAGGTGACATCCGATGCCACCTTATTTAACTTTTGTATCAAAGCAGCAGATGCCGCTTTTGAATTAAGATTTCAAATTATTCTTACTATTTCTTCAAGGGATTTTCTTTTCTTGGCCAGTATTTCATCATTGGCAGGATAACCGATCGTAAGAATTGCCATAGGATCAAGATTTTCCGGCAAGTGCAAAATCTCTGAAATTAATTTCGGATCAAAGTGACCGATCCAACAAGAACCCAAACCGCAGTCTGCTGCGGCAAGACATAGATTTTCCGTTATTATAGAGCCGTCTATGTCAGCATGTACCTTTTTATCATATTCACGAACCCAGGCTTTTTCTTTGTCGGCACATATAACAATATAAACTGGAGCCTGTTCCATCCATTTAGCCGGATACGATCTATTAATTTGTGACTTCAAGGCTTCATCTTTAATTACATATAGCATCCAAGGCTGGAAATTAGCGGCTGACTGAGATAACCTTCCACATTCCAAAATGTAGGTAAGTTTTTCTTCCTCCACAGGTTTTGAAAGATAATTCCTGACAGAATATCTTTTCTTGGATAATTCTAAAAAATTCATAATTAAATAGCTTTTGTCATTAACCAATTCTCCATTCCGATTTTTTCAATCAAAGCAAGTTGCTCTTCCTGCCAATACATATCATCTTCTTCATCCTTAAGATATGCCTTGAATATATCGAAGGTTGTGTAATCATCCTTGATGCTTTCCATGCATTTACGCAAGAATTCTATTCCTTCTACTGATACCTTGTTGTCAGTTTTAAAATATTCAACAGGATCTTCCATCAATGCTTGATCATCTATCTTTTCTTGTTTCAACGTACCTCCAAGATCAAGAAGACGCTTGATAAACTTATCTACATAGTCCAGTTCTTCTTTTGAATGATCAAGATATAGATTTGAAAGTTTTTCGTAACCTTTTGATTTGAATATGCAAGCCTGCAATTTATGTGAGAAAGCTTGTGCATGCAGATTAGTGATAAAGAACTGTAACGTCTCTATTGATTTCTGATTATTCATAAAAAATTTTTAGAAGTAAAATAATTAATTAATAAATTATTAACAATCTGATATTTAAATAGTTCATTTCAATTTTTAAAGTCTTTGAAATTTTCTGATTGAACTTCCCAAAAATATTAGTATTTCAAACTCTGACCATACCTTTCTTTTTAAAATGGTTATATTACTTATATATCTAATTATATAAAAAGAATAGAAAAACTGAATTAAAAAATTAGGATAAATGAATTAATTAATTGTATTTTGCAATTAATTTTCATCAGGTTAAAGATATCTTAAATACCTTAGATGAACAATTGAATTTGTATTGAAAAGAAATGACCAAATATATTTTAAGCATTTTATTAATAATAACAACTTTTCCTATCTCCGCTGAAGAGTTCACAACGTTGTCTACCATTTCACAGGGTGAAAGTGTTTATTCTCTGACTAAGGAACAAAAAGGAGTTTCCATTTCTACGGATGTATTTGCACTTTTACTTCCTGCCACGGCTTTAACTTTAACTCTTTGTGAAAAAGACTGGAAAGGTCTTATTCAAGGGGTTGAAACCGCAGCTGTTACGGCTGGAGTTACCTTACTTCTAAAATATACTGTGAAAGAATGGAGACCTGATCATTCAAACCAACATTCATTTCCTTCAGGACATTCAGCGGTTTCATTTGCTTCAGCTACTTATCTTCAGAGACGTTATGGATGGAAATGGGGTGTTCCAGCTTATGTTATTGCCACTTATGTAGGTTGGGGAAGATGTTTTGCAAAAAAACATTATTGGTATGATGTGTTGGCAGGCGCTGCTATTGGGGCCGGTAGTGCATTGATATTTACAAAACCTTTTGCTAAACAACATGAACTACAAATAATGCCGGTTTCTGCCGGGAATAATATCGGTATTTACGCATCTATAACCATATGAATTACCTGAAAAAAAGGATTGCTGCTTTTTCATTTGCATTCAAGGGAATATTTTATCTATTCTCTCATGAATCCCATGCTATTATTCATTTATTTGCTGCGGTCGTAGTTATAGTTGGAGGATTCCTTTTTAGAATTAATGCAATTGAATGGTGTATAATAAGTATCTGTATTGGTTCAGTATTTATGGCAGAAGCATTCAATACAGCTATAGAGAAACTAGCTGATAAAATATCCTTAGATAAAGATCCACTTATAGGAATTGCCAAAGATTTATCGGCAGGAGCAGTATTGCTTTTTTCAATTTCAACTATTATTGTGGCCGCTATAATCTTTATTCCGAAGTTTTAAGTAAATTATTTTTAATTAATTTTCCGAAAAGGGCTTCTGCTAACCACAGAAGCCCTTTGTCTTATAAAATGAAAACCAATATTCAACATCCCGGAAGTATAAAGTTTGAAACGGGGTTACCCGGATGAGATTTATCCATAAGTTCTTTACTAAATGTAAATGACGCCGCATCTGGATCTGTCATCACATTTAAGAGAGCCGGCCCCTCGTATTCCAGAAGCTCTTTCATTGCTTCTTCAAGTTTTTCTGGAGTTGTAACCGTTTCTGCGTGAATTCCTATTGAATCAGCTACTTTTCCTAAATCCGGATTAACTAAATCTGTTTCGTAAGGTTTATAATTGGCTGCCTCCATCTCCCACTTTACAAACCCAAGTGAACGATTATCAGCTACAATTATTTTTATAGGTAAATTATATTGTACAACAGTCAATAATTCTCCCATTAACATTTCGAGGCCTCCGTCTCCACACAAGGCAACGACTTCTTTTTCAGGGCAACTTAATTTTGCCCCTATTGCCATAGGAAGGGCATTGGCCATAGAACCATGCATAAATGAACCAATCATTTTCCTTGATGCTTTTGGAGTCAGATAATGGCTTGTCCATAAATTATTCATGCCTGTATCTACACATACTATTCCATCTTCAGGTAAATATTTATCCAGTAATGATACCATATATTCAGGTCTGATACAACCTTCTTTACCAGGATTTTTTATCGGAATTTGAAGTTTTTCCTTTATTTTCCCGAAGTTAGATAAAGCTGTTTTCAAAAATGAATCATCTAATTTAACTTTTATAAATGGAAGTAGTTTTTTAAGAAAAATCCCTATATCACTACAGATACCCATTTCTAAATTAGCTTTTTTACCTAGCCTTTCACCTCTTATATCTACTTGAATATTACATTTCTCCGGTTTAAAAAATCCTGGGAAAGGGAAATTAGTTCCCAAAATGAGATTTATGTCCGCATTCATTACAGCTTCATCTGCAGACCACATTCCTAAATGAGCTAAATGACCTATATAATTAGGCATGTCTCTCGACAGTTCCATTTGAGACTTATAAGATGTTATAACCGGTGCTTTTAGTTTATGGGAAATTTCTTTAACAAGATTCACGGCCTCCCTGGCTCCATATCCTGCAAAGATTGCCACTTTATTGGCTTGATTTATTAATTCTGCAACTTTTATTATTTCTTCATCGGAGGGTTCCGGTTGTAAATTTGTATAGAATGGTATTTGGGTTGTTGAATAACCAGAAATTTCATCAGTTATGATATCTTGGGGTAATCCTATTATTCCTACTCCACCTTTTGAAATAGCATTCTGCATGGCTAAATGAAGTATCCCCGATACCTGGTCAGCTCTTTCAGCCATTTGATTGTAAACACTACAATTTGAAAAAAGTAAGATTGGATTGGTCTCTTGAAAATATCCGGTTCCGTACATAGAAGCAGGACAAGTTGATGCAATTGCCACCACCGGTGTATCTGACCTTTGCGCATCATATAGACCATTTATTAAATGTATATGTCCCGGACCACTGCTTCCGGCAACTGCTGAAAGTTTTCCGGTCAATTGGGATTCAGCGCTTGCTGCAAATGCTCCGGATTCTTCATGACGCATATGGATAAATTTTATCCGCCCGTCTTTCACAATTGTATCTGTTATGGCGTTAAGACTGTCTCCAGTAATTGCATAGATTCTTTTTACACCCGCATCTGCCAGTTGATTTACAATCTGAGTGGCCACATTCGTTTTCACGGTATTTTCCATTGTAATTTTATTTGCTGAAATTATTAAATATAACAACAAAATATGATTTTAGGTTTGATCTCATTTATAATAAGATTGCCTATCATATATTAAAAGATAAAATTCTAATCTTTTAAATTTCCTCCTTTCAGGCCGTTAAAAATTTATTAAAAAATCTGTTGAATCCCTTCAACAGATTTCCTTAACATCTTCTATTCCTATTTCTATTTTGGAAAAACAAAGTCACTTCACAGTGGCATGAAAATGTATTTTTAAATAACTTTTTGAGAAATCTACTTTTTGTGTTTCAAATAATAATTTTTTAATATTTGTGTTTTTCATGGAATTAGATTTTAACCTCTAAATATTAATTAACCAATTTTTTCTTCCCATTCACAATATAAACACCTTTTTCAAGAGTTGCCAGGCTATGGGCTTTGTCCAGAATCTTTCTACCATTTAAATCGTAGACATTGTAAACTTTATTTGCATCGTTATCTTTTATATTATCTATTCCACTCTCTTGGCTTTGATCAAGATTTATCAGATTGTATGATTGAGATCCGAGCCCTATTTCTTCGGCATACTCCACTGTGTGTGTCCCATGAAGGTTCTCAATCCTTTTAATAAGGGATGAAGCATCATCACCTGATACGGATTCATGATTGAAAACCAAGTCAAGACATGCTCTATCAAGGGCCACCGGGTCTTTTGAAGCCAATATACCCATATCCTTTAATTCGGGAGTATGAGGATTCCCGTCGCAGTCGCAGTCAACAGACATGTTATTCATGACATTGATGTATACTATATCCTTTTCCTCCTGTTTGAAATAATTATGAACGGCCTGAGCTGCCGCAGCCATTGATTCCAGGAAAGAATCCTGATCTTTTCCTGCTCCGGATGTTTTATTTCCTGCGCTATGTATATAACTTTTACCTCTGGATGAAGCTACCCCAATACTTGCATTTTTTATGACACCTCCGAAACCGCCCATGGCATGTCCTTTAAAGTGTGCCAGATTAATCATGAAATCATAGTCACTAATATGAGACCCCACAATATCATTATCAAGCCATTTGTTATCAGATACAGGTATTGTAATCTCTCCTTCAGAGTCCATGATATCAACATCCGCGATGGCATTATAACCTCTTTCCTCTATTGCTTTCAAATGGTTTTCCGTATTATTTCTATTTCCCCAATAAGCTGTATTACATTCAACAAGAGTACCATCTACTGATTGTACCAGGTCTTTTATTAATTCAGGACTAAGATGATTACTTCTGCTTGATTCCCCGGTAGATATCTTAATGGCTACTTTACCCTTAGCCTCGACTCCCAAAGCCTGATAAATCTCAACCAAAGATTCAGGTGAGATATCGGATATGAAATATACGTCTGACTGTGCAGATGCCGTATATATGCTAAAACTTAATAAAATAATGGAAAATAAATATTTCATAAAGATTGAAATTTTATTTCAACAAAGTTATAAAAAACAGATTTATAAGACTTACCAATATTAAGGATATTCTTACCAAAAAGGCGAATTTCTTTAAAACTCCTTTTAAATGTTCGGAATTTGTAAGTTTTTTACTTTAAAATCACAGAGATCAAGATAAATTAATTTAAATGATGGTCCGTAAAATACCAAAATGATTGAAAGTAGTAACGGGATAATCCTAATAAAAACATTGTGCTCATTATTGGGGATAATTATTGTATTTCCCTTAGCCGGTGTTCTTTAAGAGCAAATCCTGTAACCTTTTTTATAAAGAATATAAATATAGCTGTATTGTCAAAATCAATACTAAAGGATATGAAATGTATTTCAGATTGATTTCAATAAATCTTTTAGTCTAAAAAACCAATTTAAACTAAAATAGAGGCTATATAGGATATGTTTCCCCCATCACCCTCTTTTAATTTGTCAAAATACTTTTCGTTATTCAGTTGACATTTTAAAATTTATATCTTACCGGTTAAATATCGGAATTATTTTACAGCGATATCAAAACCTGCAAGACGAATAGCTTCGGTGATTTTATTATCTTCTATTTCACCGCATACTGTAGCAAGTCCACTTGGAAGATCCACATCAACTGACTCAACCCCCTTGAGGGCTGCAATTGCTTTCTCTACGGAAGCTTTACAATGGGAACAGTTCATCCCTTCAATTTTATAAGTTTTTGTCATTTCGGTTTGTGATATATTTTTAAACTTAAATCGTGAAATCAATTTCTTGATGAAAGAATAAAGAAGCAATGATCCTAAAGCAATTGAACAAGTTGTTTCAAACCATCCCATATGCATATGAGCATTGTGGCCGTCTGTAACCGCATTGATCGTAAACCATGATGCAGGTAACACAAAATCTATTAAAAATCCAAACGCAATAGCTGTTATAATTACAGACGAAACATAAATTGCAGTAGCCTTTCTACCTTGAGTTTTATCCAATATGAGAATGGAGGCAAAATTAGCTGCCGGACCTGCCATAAGCATTACAAAGGCCACTCCTGGAGATAATCCTTTCAACATTAAAGACATTGCAATAGGAATAGAGCCTGTGGCACAAATATACATCGGTACGGCTATCAATACTACTGCTATCATTGCTACCAAAGGATATTGACGTAAGCCTACGAAGAAAGAATCGGGTACAAAGATTGTAATTAGTGTAGCTATTAAAAGTCCTATTACAAGCCACTTACCCATAGTGTCTACCATATCAAAGAAACCATATCTAACAGATTCTCCTAATTTCTTAAAAAAAGAATCTTTTTTTCTCTCTTGGATTGAATTAACAAATTGATTTTTATCCTTATCTTCATCGTGTACAAGTTTCCCAACCGAAATACCGCCAAATAAAGCTCCTGTCAAGGCTGCTATGGGTCTTATCAATGCGAAAGGCAATCCTAATAACGAATAAGTAGCCGCAATTGAATCTACACCCGTTTGAGGTGTAGCAATAAGAAAGGATGTAGTCGAAGCCTTAGACGCACCTTGCCTCCGCAAGGAAACAGCAGTTGGCAAGACTCCACATGAGCAAAGAGGCAACGGTATACCGATAGCTGCAGCTTTAATTACGGATTTCCATCCATTTCCTGAAAGATGGCGAGTTAATGTAGTTTCCTTTACGAAGCCATGTAACATCCCGGCTATCAAAAAACCTAATAAAACATAAGGAGACATCTCATTCAGGATTTGTAAAAAAGAATGAAAAATATGTTGATATGGCATGATTCTAAATTTTAAAAGTTATTTTCTCCTATAAAAGGTTAATTACAACATTTACATTTATTATTTTCCGGAAAATAATCTAAAGGAAATTCTAATATATGATGTAACATTCTTAATGTTTCCTTTAATTTAGTGTGGTTTAGGGTATAATCTCCCTTTCTGGATTTTAACTCTATCAGACCTGCTGATTTTAGCTCCTTTATATGTTGGGAAACAGTTGATTGGGACAAATCTAGTATTTCAACAAAAGTTCCACATTTACATCCACATTTACAATTTTTACCTTTACAGCTTTCACCACAACTACACGGATGGTCGCCTCTGGGACAACGACTTTTTTCCATTAAAGTTTTTATAATAGATAATCTAGCCGGATGAGATAGGGCCTTTAAGTATTTTGCCAGCAACTTATCTTTTTCTTCAAAATCCATTAATTTTTTATTTATTTTATCGCAAAATTACGATAAAATATTTTCATCTACAAATTACGATAAAAAATATTCTATAAAAAAATAGTACAGTTAAGTTCCGTGCCATCTAAATTTTTAGTTTTCTCCTATAATTAACTTTAATAATTAACTCTAATGATTGTAATTATAAATATTAATTTCTTATTCATGATGGTATTGATTAAAAAATATTCTCTAAGAATTTACTTCAAAAAATGAATCCTGCCTTCCTTACGAGGTTTAGCATGATTGGTGATATCTTTAGGATAACCGAGGCAAAGATGAACACTGGCAACGTAATCCGGAGAGATACCACACTCTTTCATTACCTTTTTCCCAAATTCAGTGTCAAAAGTTTCTTCTGCTCGACTCACATAACAGCTTCCAATACCTAATGACCAAGCTGCTAATGCCATTGTTATGGCCATTGAAGTGCAATCATGAACGCCATAGACCCAGTTTTTAGGAGCAAATAAAGTAATTACGGTTGGTGCATCATAAAATGCACTCTTTATATTGTCATCATCGGCAATACTTTTCTGGGTTTCTGAAACAAACTTTATACCATCCGAATTTGCATGGCCAAAAACTTTACGGTTTATTTTACCTAAAATATTATTAATTTCGCGATTCTGACAAACCAACATAAGAGGAGATTGTCTTCCTCCGGCAGTTGGGGCATAAAGCCCTGTTTCAAGAATTTCATTTAGTTCCTCTGGTTTTATCTGTTCAGGTTTATAATTCCTTATGGTCCTTCTTGAAAGTATGTCCTCTATTACTTTATTCATTCCCTCGTTATTCTTATCTCTTTATTTCTTATCTCTTTCCAACATTGCGGATCCGGAGCGTAGAAATTTTGATAATACCCATAAGCTACTGCAGGACAGCCACGACAAAATTTCAATAATTCACAATTCTTGCATTTTTCAAATTTGGTGAAATTTTGGAATTGTTTAATTTTTTCTCCCTTCCAAATATCAATAAGGTTTTCTTCAAAGATATTTCCGAGATTATTTTCAAATCTTCTGCATACCATGACATCTCCCGTAGGAAGTATTGTGATATGGGATTGTCCACAATGGCATCCGTCATAAATTAAATTTTCATCTATTCTATCCGGAATTTTCAATAGCCCTTCTTCATAGAGATATAGTTTCCAAAGATGGTCTTTTAATCCAAAAGTTGTTCCCTTGTCTTTATGTTCCTCAAATTTCTTCCAGATCTTATTAAGTAATTTTCTATATTCCCAGGGAGAAAGATGTGTACTCTTTTCCTGGGATGTAGGACAATATCTGGCAAAAGAAAAACTGTCTGCCTGAATTTCAACAACTGTATCTATGATATCCGTGATTTCATCCTTATTTGTTCCTGAAATAGTCGTCATTACAGTAGCCTCAATTCCATTCCTTCTCAATACTTCAATTTTTTCTATGGTAGTCTTGAAAGAGCCTGGCTTTCTGATCATGTCATGGGTTTTGGCCATTCCGTCTATTGAGAGTTGGTAAGACTCACAACCTAAGGGTTTCAGCCGTTGACATACTTCGTCTGTAATATGAAAAGGATTGCCTAAAATTGTAAAGGGAATTGCATGTTGATGGAAATATTCAAGAATATCCCAAAATCTTGAATGAAGAATAGGATCACCACCGGTTATAAAGAAATAAGGAAGAGTGCCGGATTGCCGGCACATCTCCCTGGTTTGGTCAATTACATAGACTACCTTATCAAAAGACATCTCCACAATATCATCGTGTCCTTCAGAAAAGATATAGCAGTGTTCGCATCGTTGGTCGCAACTGTCAGTGATGTGGAATTGAAATGCAAAGTAGTCCATAATTTAAGGGTTCTGTTTATTTAGAACCGCATGAAGAAGTGATTTTGTTGCCACATGATGAGGCTACTTTATTCCCACAGGAGGAAGCAACCTTGTTGCCACATGATGAGGCTACTTTATTCCCACAGGAAGAAGCAACCTTGTTGCCACATGATGAGGCAAAAGATGAATCGGACTTTCCGTTCATCACGTCTTGAGCTGTAGAGGGTGATGTGTAGTTCATTGTTTTTTGATTTTAATTTATTAACTTTAGGTTTGAAATCCACTTTGTTTCGGTAACCTCAAATTTAAGATAATCTTTTTTCATATACAATAAGTTACAAAACCTAAGCTAGTTACTTCCAGGTTACTAATATTGAAAATGAACGCATTAACATTAAAAGAAAATTTAGAAAAATATACAAGAATGGAATCTTGTCCCATTAGGAATGTTCTTGCCAGATTTACCGGTAAGTGGTCTATTCTGATTCTTTGTGTATTGGCTGAAAATGAAAAGACCCGTTTCAATGAGATAAGTAAGGCCATTCCCGATATTTCTTCCAAGGTACTTTCGGACACTTTAAAAAACTTAGAAGCAGACAAATTGATTATTCGTCATTATTATGGCGAGATACCTCCACGAGTGGAATATTCCTTAACATTACTCGGCAGGAGTCTGGTGTCGAAATTACATGAGCTTATAGAATGGGCTCTTGAGAATTTTGACCAATTTAAAAATTAGAAAATACCAATAAAAGCCCTTCCCGATAATCCTCAGAAATCTTCCGTTTTGTAACTAATGTTTTTATTTATAACTGATATATAGTTGAAATTTCAATCAAGTTTGAATACTATCCTTTGGATTCCATCTTGATAACGAGAGCTTGTTATCCGAAAATTACCAATTTCAGATGTCTTCTTTACATGAATTCCAGCACAAAGACATTCGTCATAATTCCCAATTTTTATAACTCTGACAGTATCCGAAGCATTTTCTGGAAGACGACTGATGTCTAATTTCTTCATCGCTTCCTCCTGAGAAAGGTATTCTTCAGTCACTTCCACATTTTCCTTTATTATTCCATTTATATAATCTTCCAAGGATCTTAGTTCGTCCTCTGTAATTGGATGTGGAAGATAATAATCAAGTTTAGATTTCTTTCTCTCTATATGTGAACTGAATGCACGGCCACAATTATATCGTCGTGATATCTCTCCATTCAATAAATGCTCTGCAGTGTGCATAGGGGGATATTCCTGTTTGTTATGCGGATTTAATTCATTTATATTATTGTCTTCCATCATCTATTTTTTGTAAGCTCTATAGCTTCTTTACCTGTGATTGAATCAATTTCCAATTTTAAAATCAATACTCTTTGGATCCCTTTTTCTATTTCCGGTTCACAATCTATACCGGGAGAATATTTCGTGGAAAGCAGTCTTAAGGCTTCTATTAATTCCTTTCTATCTTCAATGATTCTTACACTACCTTCTACAATTACACTTCTGAAATAAGTAGTGAATTTTTCAGGATGAATTTCATCCTGATCTATTATAGTGAAACAGGCGTTGGAATTATGTTTGATACATTCAATCTTTCTGCCTGATAATGCACAATGAAAGTAAATGGAAAGTTCTCCATCATAGAAGAAACTCATCGGAACTCCATAGGGGAGGTTGTCATAATCGGAAAGACAAAGAACCCCGTTTGTAGCTCGCTTGAGAATAAATTTTGCTTCAACTTCAGGTATTCGTTGTCTGAATCTTCTCATTTCCATATCTTGGATCCTCCTATTATTATCTTAACCCGTAATAAATCCTATAGAAGCCTGATTTTAAACTTACGTAAAGTTAGTTATTTTTTTATCGAAATTTTTTAATTATTTCAAGAATAAATATTCATTTTTATGCAAACTTTATCATTGCCTAAGAAAGTTCTATACTAATTAGGAGTTCTATTCCAAAAACAAAAATAGCACCCTCTGTCTTGAGAAATGCTATTTTTAAGTTCCTTATAATCTAAACCTTATTTTACATTATAAACTTTGCTAACAATTTTCCAATCATTGCCATCTTTTACTAAAGCAAACATATCATCGAATGTAACATCTCCAAATTTGGAGTCTATTCTTACGATTGCAACATTTCCTGCTACTTCTAAAGAAGATATTTCATATTCTGCATGATGAGGACCAGTCTGATCGTAATAATCATACAAAGCTTGAATTGGGTTACTAACCAATGAATCATTATCAGAATATGAAATAGTAGCCATTTCACCAAACACGGGTTTAGCAATATTACTGTCTCCTTTCAAGGCTGCTTCAATATAAGCATCTAAAGCTTTTTTTATTCCGGCCTCGTCCCGGGGTGTAGCATTGATCTTGTTATTCATGATTTCTTTTATTATGCTTTTGTTTTCTTGTGTTTCTTTTGTATTATTATTACATGCTGTAATTCCTAAACCAGCCAATATAAACAGGGTAATATAAATTTTTATTTTCATTTTGTCTTTATCGTATTTGAATTCTGGTTGTATGCTTTAGCAACACATTTCCATTCTCCATTCAATTTTAACAATAAAAGAAAGTCAGTGAAATCTATTCTGTTACCCCAATTTTCTTCCAAAACTCTGACTACGGCTACAGTTTCCTCTACTGCAAGAACATCGATCCTCGCCTTGAAGTTGGGATCTCCTCCTATAGTGTCACAATTATTGTAGAACTGTTCTATTGAACCATGCTCCAATTCTCCGTCTAAAATACCAAAGAGCACCGCATCATTAGTGAAAAGTTTCCTGGCATGTTCACTATTCCCTTCAGCTACCGTTCTCACAAAATTCTCTGCAGCCTTCGCAACTTCATCATATTCTTTTATCTTGTCTCTCATATCTGTAATATTTTTTGTAAAATTATGAACATACTATAATCTTGTCAAGTACCGAAAAATTTTTCGGTATAGGAAAAATTTTTCTATACACCATTAAATTATCTGCTTTTATTAAATTTGCAATACAAACAAAGAATTAATGGCTTACGAAAAAAAATTACCCATAGATCTTGACTGTCCTTTAAGACTAACTATGAGTCTCATCGAATCAAAGTGGAAATCTTGTATTATTGATGAATTAAGAGATGGATTACCTTTACGACCGAGCGACATTCATAAGCGGTTGCCTGAAGCGGCTCCAAGGGTACTAGATATTCAACTTAAAGAAATGGTTGCAGATGGTCTGGTAGAAAAAAAAATATTTCCGGAACTTCCTCCCCGTTCGGAATATAAGATAACCGGTTTAGGTTTATCC
The DNA here is from genome assembly GCA_022509185.1 of Muribaculaceae bacterium. Taxonomy (GTDB): domain Bacteria; phylum Bacteroidota; class Bacteroidia; order Bacteroidales; family Muribaculaceae; genus Lepagella. Next base: position 14,852 of record JAFLTS010000011.1, read on the forward strand.
CTTATTCCCATAATAGATTCTATGCTGAAATGGGGTCAAGAGCATATGGATCTTTTTGAAAATAAATACAGATAATAATTCTATACATTATGAGAATAAATAAATTCTTTATATCTCTTTTTGGGGTTGTTTTACTTTCCGCATGTAATAATAATTCACAAGATAAAGAAACAAATGACGAATCTTACTCTAAAGAAAACATAGAAAGATCTTTCCAACAGATAAATGTAGATGAAGAATGGGAAGAAAATCCTTTCACTTGGTTTAAAGGACAGGGACTTCTTCTTGCGGTGGGAGATTCTATTAGTAATAATGCCATGACCATAGGATGGGGTTCTTTAGGTAATATTTGGAGCAAAATTGGTCTTAACACAGTTACGGTATATGTTGCAGAGGCACGTTACACTTATCAATTTATGGAGAAGTTTGATTATTTCACGGTAATGGCATTTAACAAGGAAGACGCTCGTATACTTGGATACATGGGAACTCATTCCGGAAGAGACGGTGATAAAGCAAAGCATTTGGGGTTACATACTCTTTACACAGAACATGGAGCCCCCTATTATGAAGAGGCACAAATTGTTTTAGAATGTCAAACCATTTATAAAGCTCCGTTCATTACTGAAGGCATGAGTGAGGAAGTTAAGAAATTTTATGAAAACTTCGATGCCGGAGTACACCATATGTATATAGGCAATATTGTTGGAGCGTGGATCAAAAAATAATATTAATATTTTTTTAGTGGGAAGAACGAGTATTGATTTTCTTCCCTTCTTTATTCCATGTGTAGATCCAACTTCCATTTTTTGAAGTGAAAGTATCACCTGCAACACCTAAGACCTCACCTACCGTACTTTTTGACATTGTATTTATTTTCTTTCCTTCTGAGTCCCACAAATAAATCCAACTTCCATTCTGGCTTACAAAGAATGAAGAACTATAACCCAAAACAGTTCCTACAGTAGAAGCTGAAAGAGTCTTATATTTCTTACCTTGGGAATTGTAAATATAAATCCAACTACCTGAAGTTTCAACACTCGAAATCTGTTCCGCCTTTGATGAAAGTCCAAACATGGCTAAAAAAAAGAATATTAAAAGTTTTTTCATGATAATTATTTATTATAGAATCTCTGCAAAATCCTTTCAATCACTTTTTCAGTGTTCTTCCATCCGTAAAGGATTAAATTTTCCTGTTGCAGAATATTCTAATGAAGGATCGTCTCTAACTTTAATTAATTGAATTATTCACAAAGTTAAGATTTAAAATCATAACTTAATATAAGTTTAATGCAATGGCGAACAGGATTATTTCTTCACCCAGCAATTTATAATCTCTCCGAAATATACGGTATGAGGGATAACTCCTTGAAATTTCTTTTGGGCATAGTTTCCAATTAAAGATTCTGAAAATTTGCTTCTATCTAAGTCATGAGAATAAACTTTCTGACATTCAATTATTAATCTGGCCTCCGGAAAAAATGGTGTTCTTGATTCAGAAAAATCAACTTTCAGACCGGTTGCGTCAACCTTATTTTCATTTCTACCAGAATGAGATCCGATATAAGCAAGTGCCTTCCTATATTCCTTCGAGAAAATGTTAATGGAAAAAGTTTCATTTTCCTCCAGATATTTTTGCGTGTACCGAGTAGCACTGACAAATATTATGGCTATGGGCATATTATCCCACCAGGCATCCCCTAATGCCCCCCAGGATACTGTTAGTTCATTGAAATTCTCAGAAGTACCTGCTGCCACTACAGCCCAATCATCTCCAAAGAGTTTTATAGGGTTTTCCTTTATATCTTTTGGACTTATTGAAACAAATGAATTATCCATTTCTTTATTATTATAAGTTTAATCATTGATTATTAATGTTATAACAAATTTCATTTTCAAAGGTTTGTAAAGCTAAAAATGATATTCAAAGAAAAGAATCTCCCATTAACTATCAATACAAACGATTAATTATAGTATTAATTATGAAGAGTTCTCTTTCAATTTGGGTATAGTCTAGAACATAATAATAATTATCCTTCTGATTATAAATTTTTAGAAATATGCATATTATCTTTAAATAATCAGACCGTAACAAGAAAATGAAGGAGGACTCGCTCCTCCTTCTAAGAATTTGTACGTTTCAAAAATCAGTACAATTCTTATGCATCTTTTCTTGTCTTGTTTAAAAATTTTTACGTTTTTTGGCTTCTTCTACAAGTCGTTTACCCAATTCTTTTGCTCTGTTAAGGTCTTCAGGAAAATGTTTATCCCTATATTCTCTTTTCACTTCTTCCGGCACATAGTCAAATGCCATCTGGGAGTAATCATCAAATTGATATGTAAAATTGATATATAAGGCTTCTCCAAATCCATAAATATGTTTACAATTTTCAACTGAAGTACCTAAAAGAATAGCATAATGTCCAGGGATCATATATTCTTCAGGGGCGTTCATCGTGAAAATACAAGCTGTATTTTTAGGGTTTACCAAAGGAGTATTTTTTATATACGAGAATTTCGGAAAAAGAAATCTCTCTAGGAAAGCCCTGAATTCTCCTGTAGGATATCCAAAATAATTGGGACTTCCCACTATCACGACATTAGCCTCTCTTGCCTTGTCAAGATAAGGCCAGGTATCATCCTTTATACAACATACTGGATCAATTTTTGAGAAACCCTTTTTTTGACAACGGAAACAGCTGTAACAACCTTTTAGATTCTTAATAGAATAAAGGTTTATAAGGTCTGCTTCAGCACCCGCTTCTTTAGCTCCCTCCATTGCAGCTTTTAAAGCCTTTCCTGTGTTATGGTTGGGTCGTGGAGAACCATTCACTAAAAGCACTTTGATTTTCTTTTCTTCCATAATATATGTTTTAAAATTCAAATTCTTCATAGACTGTATTTCCAAGCCTATCCTCTATCCAAATCAGAATATCGCCTGCTATCATGTGCCCTTTGATATCTGCCATAAGGAAATGACTGACTCCGGCATAAATAAAGAGACTCTTGTCTTTTGCAATAGTCTGTTCATAGAATTCTATAGCGTCTTTTGGGGAAACTGAATCATCACCGTTTCCATTTAGTATCATTACTGAATTACAGAATGTATCGCGATGGGTTTTTAGATATGCAATTCCCTCTTTGAAAGCATTGAGAATAGAGGGGTAAATTTCAGTCAAAGTACTGGTGTCTCCCGGTTTAGAAAATTCTTTCATAGTTTTCCATTCCGGAAGATGGAGAGTTCCATATGCCGCATCAATGGTATTTATTCTAGTGTCGGGAGCTTCAGGACGTGGCAGATATCCGAAATTGGTAAGATTGTATCGTAAAACACCTGCAGCCAGAACAATACCCCTTACAGCATCCGGATATTTTGTACCGAACAATGCAGCGACATGGCCTCCCATGCTATGTCCTAATACAAATACTTTCACTCCCGGATTTTCCTTTTTTGCAAGCTCTACAATCACCTTTAGGTCATCCACCATTTCCCAATAGCTTTTTAAATATCCTCGTTTACCTTCAGACTTGCCATGCCCCCTGGCATCATATCTGTAAATTCCGATATTGGCTTGAATGAATGGTTTTACGAAATCATCATAAAGCGTAAGATTATTTGCAAGCCCATGGAGAATTATAAGTAAAGCTTTGGGGGAATCACTGATAAACTGACGTACAAGATTAAGTTTCAATCCATCCCAGCTCTCTACCATCTCATCATTATAATAAACTCCGTTATTATTTTCAAATTTTGATAAGTCCATAGTATTATATTATTATTCTTATACAATTTATAAAGTCCTTTTATTTGCCCTAAAGCCTGAGAGTTCATTCATATCGAAATTATCTATCCCATATTGTAGGTTTTCAAGAATTTGTTTTTTCCTGGATAAAAAATTCGGTCCTGAAAGATTCATTGAAGATGTATGATGTGTAATAAAATAGGAATCTATGTTCAGGTTTTCTATGAAAGTTTTCAATTCCTCCATCATTTCTTTCTCCGTCAAAGGTGTGAATTCACCACGTTGAGCTTCCTCCAGTAAAGGAGTTCCGGGGAAAAGCGTCAGTCCTCCTGTTCCAACAAGTATAGGATGGGTCTGATTGAAAATCCTTGCTGAATTTACCGCATGTTGATGGCTTAGTTCTTTTCCTCCTGCACCATTGAGGAAAGTTATCCAATATTTTATGCCAGCCTCATCAAGTTTCTTTGTCTGTTCAATAATATCTTGAGAAGTGTACCCTTTGTTTATCCTTTTTAGTGTTTCATCATCTCCGCTTTCAACACCTAATGAAATTTCGTTCAAACCTAGTTCCTTGAGTTCCCGAAGCTGTTCCACGGTTTTGTCTTTTAGGTCAGAAACCCGGGTCTGAGTATAGATATGTTCCAGATGAGGAAGATATTTCCTAATTAATTCCAATATCGTTTTCATCTTGTTGAAACTCATAGCCAATGGATTCGCACTCAATAATTGCAATGTCTTGGCATTGGGTTCAACTCTTTTAATTTCCTTTAAATCTTCTTCAATCCATTCTAAAGGTTGAAGTCGAAATGGTACATTTGCATACATAGTGCAGAACTTACACTTGTTATGTGTACATCCCTGAGTGACCTGAAGTAAGGGAAATGTTGGCCAATAGGGATTTCGGTATAATGGTTCGGTAAAATGCATAATCTATTGTTATATTGTTTGATTCATCAACAAATTAAGTTTCATAATTGTTGAAAAACCCAAGAAATATTTTTTATCCAAAACAAAACACTGATTTCTAATGTTAAATTTTAAAATTTAAATAATTTCTTGTTTTGTTAATCATTTATTTATGTATCAGATTAAAGACTTTTATTCGAATTTCTTGAAAAGAAATTTAAATAATTTTCCCGGAATAGTTGCGGAGAAGATAAACTTCAATGATGCTGCATGGCTTGAGGATTACAAGGAAACTTTCTCTTTTTATGCATTTACTTTTGTCATTACAGGAAAGATTAAAATAAATTATGACGGAGAAACTTTAGAGCTTGGCAGAAATTCTTTCCATCTTTATCTTCCCGGTTCCGAATTTTCAGTTGTAGAGGTTTCAAATGATTATATGGCTATATGTATTATTGCTGATGAAAGTTATATCCTAGATTTGCCCTGTATGGAAAAATTGCTTGTTATTACATATTCTCCAAATCTTCTTAAATCAAAAGGTCATATTAAGTTGAATGAAAAACCTTCAAGAAGAATTAACTGCTTATTTTCACTTATAGAAGATTATACCCAGTCACTCAATAAATATAAAGGTGAATGTATTAATGATATCTTTTCCGCTTTGATATATGATTTTTCCAACATTCTTGAAATAAATAATAACAATAGAATTGTAACTGAAAATTTAGAATGGATTTTCTTAAAGTTTTTCCAATTACTAAAGGAAAATTTTTTATCTCAGCATGAAATCAGACATTATTCCGATAAATTGGGAATTACACCTGAATATCTGTCAAGAATTGTCAAAAAGATTTCAGGAAAGACAGTGATACATTTTCTTAACAGGATGTTAGTTACCGAGGCATCCCGGCAACTTCTTCATTCAGATATGTCAATGGAAGAACTTTCTGAACATTTAAATTTTGCTTCTTCTGCCAGCCTTTCAAAATTCTTTAAGAAACACAAAGGCATTTCACCTTTAAAATATAGACAAACTCATATTTATAAGTAAGAGAAATAAACCTTTGAACCACATTTCTCATCTCCCTAATGAAAAATTCATTTCTCGTAAAATATTGCAATTTCAAGAAAAATATATAAGGCGGCATGGTTTATCCTTAATGGCTTATGAAAAAATTCTAAGACAAAGGCATATGATTCTTCAGATAGTCCTCGAAGGATTTTTTATATTGGTCGGTAACTTTTATAACTGTATCTCCGATATACACACAAAGATTTCTATCAATTGTTCTGATTTTCGGTAAAGCTATAATATGGCTCCGGCTTATCCTTAGAAAGTTTGAGGAAGATAAAAGTTCCTCCACATTTTTCATGGTGGCATGAGTGACTAAAGACTTATTTCCGTCCATTACAAATTTTACATAATCTTTCATACCTTCAACAAAGATTATTTTTTCAGGTTCTATTTTGTGTATTTCACCGTTAGAACGTAAATAAATTTCCTTATTTTTCTTTTGTCTATTTGTATTTATTGCATCAATCCTTTCAAGTAATAGCCTTTCCTTAACTTTCTCACATGCCCTTAAAACTTTATCAAAACGTATCGGTTTCAAAAGAAAATCAACAGCAGAGACTTCATAGCTTTCAAGTGCATATTCTTTGAACGCTGTAGTAAAAATTATCTTTACTGAATCAGGTAATAACCGGGCAAATTCCATTCCATCCATGTCAGGCATCTGAATGTCAAGAAAGATAAAATCCACAGGATGTTCTTTGACCCATGCTATAGCCTCTACGGAATCTGTAAAAGTGGAAGAATGTTCTATATAATCAATTCTTTTTATAAAACTTTCCAATAATTGTCCGGCTAAAGGTTCATCATCTATAATCGCACAAGTCAATTTCATCATAATTTTATTTTTATATTGATTTTAAAAACATCTTTATCTTCATTCTGATTCCATTTAAATCTATCAGGATAAAGAAGTTCAAGTCTTCTCTTCATATTTACCAATCCTATACCGCTTCCGCTATGATCGGAATTTCCTTTTGCATGATTCGTATTAATACATTCAAAGTTTAATATTTCTTCTTTCTCCTGTAAGGAGATAGATATTTCAGAAGGAAGGTTTGAGCTAACTCCATGTTTAAATGCATTTTCTATTAGACTTATCAAAAGTAAGGGGGCTATTTGAACAGATCCCGAATCGATTTCAAAATTACTATGGACCAGGGTCTTATTATTACATCTCAGTTTCATTAGAGAGATATAGTCTTTCATAAATTCAACTTCCTTGACTAAGGGAACAAATTGTTTAGAAGTTTCATACATAGCATACCTTAATAGGTCACTGAGCCGGCTTAAACAATCCTGTGCCCGATCGGAATCAATATTTATTAAAGCACTAATATTATTCAGGGTATTAAAAAGAAAGTGAGGATTAATCTGATTTTTGAGCCATAATAATTCATCCTCGGTATGTCGTCTTTTTTCTTCAAGAATCTGTTCTCTCAAAATTTGATTGCGTAATGAATTACGAAGTGCCAAGGCAAGTGCTGAAGAACCCACCACAAACATTAATGTAATAAAACAAGTGGATGCAAATATAAAAATATTTTCAGATGGTGAAGATACAACTTTCGAAAATGTAATGAAGGCTTGTAGGAGTATTAAGAAATAAAGTATAAGATTTAATAAAAAATAGATAAATCTTTTTTTTCTATAATAAAAATAAGGTACAAACCACCAGTAGTTCAACATGAAAATAACAAAACTGATTGTCATCGCAGGTACGATACTTATCAATGCTCTTATAGATTCATCGAAATTTCTCGTAAAAGCATATATCATGAATGGCAGAAGAAGCAATATGCCTACTACTACCATTGTCTGCAATAATCCTGTAATTATGGGTTTAGGTATTCTCATGAATTTTAATTGAACACAAATTTAAAGAATCAATTGTAACTCCAGATAATATTTAGAGTTACAACTGATTCTTATTGAATTTATCTATTAGGGGAACCGTTAGTATCAGAATTGGAAATAGATTCCATTTGTGATTTTGTGTCTATGAAATCATTCTCTATATGACTACTTTTAACTTCCTTAACTCGGGCTGTACTTCCGAATTTAAATGTTATCCCAAGATTCACTGCAAGCATTGGAACTTTGATTGTAGTTTTATTAGAGAAAGAAGGTGTCTCTACAAAATTTTCTATCATCATCTTTCCTCCTTTAGAAAGTCCCGTATTAAACCCTAAACTTAAACTTAGTTTATCCTTTATAAATGATTTAGAGAAATTTACTGCCAACATCTTGAATCCGGAATTCCATCCTTGAAGACTCTTATTCTTAGTTGACATAATCATGAATACATTTCCGTTAATACCCATTGGAAATTGCTGTTGAATTCCCAGCATGAAATTACCTTGAAACCCATGGTTAGAAGCCATAAGTTCTTTAGATTTAAGATCAACATAACTTCCTCCACCATTGAACATTATACTCGTTTTTTTGCCTATTCTCCAGTTTAAGAAAGCATTTAAGGATATCAGGTTCTTCTTGACTATATTTCCATAGGTAGTATTCAAAATCCCATCCTCTAGGAAACTATACTGTTCTATTCCATTGCCCGTAAAAGAATTGCTCAATGTAGCGTTAAGAGAAATCTGGGATGTGAAAAGGTTATATACTAAACTTACATTTTGTGTTTTTTCAATATCAAGGTCAGGATTACCATAGGTTATCTGAGTGGGATCAGCTTGATTGACATAAGGATTAAGATACGATATGCCTGGTCTTGAAATTCTCATATTGTAATTTAATCCAATATTAGAATTATGAGTTAAATTAAAACCTATACTTCCGGAGGGAACTAAGTTCCCATAATTGTCGGAATATCCTTGTATGTTAGAGTTCCGGTAGCTAATAGATTGCCAAGTATATTCATACCGTAATCCGGCCTTAAGATTGAATAAAGAATTGTTATATGCATATTCGGCATAAGCTGCGCCAATCTTATTATCATTCTTGTAATCCAAGCTCCCTTGTCCATCGTATATATCATTTAAATAATAACTGTTATCAGCTTTGGCATTCCTGAAAGTTCCTTTTAATCCTATAGATATTTTGTTGTTTTTGAATTTTGAAGAAAAATCCGCAAGAATTATTTGTTCAGTAGTTTTTAATTTAGAATCGCTTCTTCTGTCATCTATTTTTAAATCTGTCGGGAATTCTACTGTAAAATCGTTAGTGACTAGGGAATTTTGTTTTTCAGATGAAATCTGATATGTAACATTCAGTTGATGATTTCTTTCCGATCCAAACTCTCGACTTATATTCAAGCTTCCGTTTAATCCCTGTCTTCCTCCTTTATTTTTGCTCCATTCCGAATATTTGAAGAGATCTAAAGTCTCATCATGAATTAATGTATTTATACTGCCATTATAATTATTAGAGAATTTGTTTAATGAAAACGATGCACCAATTGTTGTAAGTGAATCAACATCGTAATTCAGACTAATGTTACCTAGAGTGAAAGGAAGTTTGGGTTTGGATGAGGCAACTGATTCTGTTATTAAAGACCCTTCAGTTCTTTCAGTTATCATTTCCGAAGAACCCATTACTGAATAATTTTCTATAAGGTTCAGGCTGGCTGATAATTTCCCTATCTGTCCGTTTGCATATATATTTCCTCCTATTCCACGATTGCCTCCTCTTATATTTACAGACACATTATATGCTTTAGTATCTGAAGTGGAATTACCATTCATCTTATTCATTACAAGATTTAATACTCCTCCCACACCCTCTGCATCATACTTGGCTCCAGGATTAGTTACTACCTCTATCTTTTGGACACTTGAAGCCGGCATGGCTTTAAATATCTGACTTGGATTACCTGAAAAAAGAAGGCTGGGTTTACCATCTACATACACTTGAAAATTTGAGGATCCATTAACCGAGATATTATCTTCCCCATCTACAGTAACCATGGGGACCTTACGCAACATTTCCAAAAGACTATAAGTTTTGGAATCATTGTCTGAAGAAACGTTGTAAGTCATTTCATCGGTTTTCATCTCTACTAAAGGACGTTGTGCTATTACAGTAATTTCCCCCAGATTTTTTACATCTTCCTTCATTTCTATATCACCCAAATCTATTTTTGCTTCTTTACGAGTATCGATATCACGAAATACGGGTTCCTTTCCTATAGCTGAGAACTCTAAAATAAAATGGTCATCTTTTTCAATATTAATAAAAAATTCACCATTTTCATCTGTTATAAAGGTATAATCCGGCTTTGGAGGTTCAGACATTTGAGCCTGTGTCAAAGGAGTAGTCGGCACAGAATAAATTCTTATAGTGGCATAGGGTTCTCCTTCATTGAAGGTGGGATTGAATAAGCGGCCCTTTATTTCAGCTGATTGTATTTGGAGAAAACTGAAAATAAAAATGTTAAGGAAAAATATCTTTGATTTCATTATAATAAATTTATTTCTGGTGCAAAATAAAATCTTTAAATAAGGATAAAAAAGAATTTTTCGACCAAATCCTATAGTTCTTTCGACGAAAAATAAAAGTCATCTACAAATTAAAGTAAACCCATTATCGAATTGACTGCTTAAATTCAAATAATGGCCCCGAAAGCTAACGCTTTCGGGGCCATTATAAACATTCAATAAATTAGTTTTTTATATTATTTAAATCAATAATTATTCAAAACTCTTAACAGTTTTATAAAGTTCTTCTCCCGGCATTTCTCCGGCCTGACGCCAAACTTCTTCTCCATCTTTATAAAGAATAAAAGTTGGTGTCCCTTCTACTCCTTGTTCCTGAGTCAATTCCGGATTCTTATCAATGTCGATCTGAACTACTTCAGCCGAATTTCCAAGTTTCTCACGAACAGCCTCCACTACAGGCATCATTCTTTGGCAATGAGGACACCAGGTTGCAAAAAATTCTACTAAAACTAACTTTTTGCTATTAATAACTTCTTCGTAATTCATAATTTTAATTTTTTATAATCATTGCAAACAATATCGTCTGCTAAATTATTAACAACTTTATATTCAATTAGTTCATCACAATTTTTTTGTATAACTAATATATAAAAAAGGTTACCCAATTATAAATCATATGATATTACATTAAAGTAATTTTTAGTCCTATTCGCGATTCTAACAAGAAATAACATAACCGGTACTTCTACAAGTACTCCTACTACAGTTGCCAAAGCTGCTCCCGATTCAAGACCGAAAAGTGAAATTGCCACAGCGACGGCCAATTCAAAGAAATTACTTGCTCCAATCATCCCTGCCGGGGCAGCAATTTCATGTGGGAGTTTCCAAGATTTTGCCCATCCGTATGCTAAGGAGAATATTAATACTGTCTGCAAAATCAAAGGAAGTGAAATCAGTATTATATGTAAAGGATTTTCAACAATAGTTTTACCTTGGAAAGAAAATAGTATGATTAACGTCAGGAGAAGTCCGATTGTCGTCCAAGAATTGAATTTATTGATAAACTCATTATTAAAATAATCTATACCATGATTCTTTATAACTGTTATCCGGGTTATGATGGCTGCACATAAAGGAATTACAACAAATAGAACTACAGAAAGAATTAGTGTAATCCAAGGAATTTGAATTCCTCCTATTCCAAGAAGAAAGCCAACTATTGGAACATAGGCTACCAAAATGATGAGATCATTAACTGCGACTTGAATAAATGTGTAAGCAGGATTACCTTTTGTTAGATGGCTCCACACGAATACCATAGCTGTACAAGGGGCAGCTCCTAACAATACAGCACCTGCCAGATATTCTTCCGCAAGGTTAAAAGGAATTAAATATTTGAAAACCACGAAGAAAAAGAACCAGGATATTCCGAACATAGCAAAAGGTTTAATTATCCAGTTCGTCAGGCAAGTGACAACTATTCCTTTTGGCTGTTTAGCAACATTCTTAACGCTTTTGAAATCCACCTTCAACATCATTGGATAAATCATCATCCATATTAATATGGCAATTGGTATTGATACGTTTGAATATTCCCATTGCCCTAAAGTTTCCGGTATAACGGGAATCCATTGTCCGATAATAATTCCCAGTATAATACAAAGAGTCACCCAAACAGAAAGATACTTTTCAAAAAAACCTATACCTTTACCACCACTCATGATTGTAACTTATTTTTAGAAGGTTCCATATGAATCCCTATATGCGTTTTAGATCCAAATCGTTTTTTAAGTTTCTTCTCTGCTAAAGTAGCTATCCTGTGAGCTTCATTCAAAGATATTTGACCATCCATTAGAGTATGAGCTTCTATAGCAAGTCTATTTCCTATCTTACGGGTTTTGAGCATATGTACTCCATTGATACCTTCCACAGATTTAAGTAATTGTTTTATTTCTTTCTCAGTCTCTATTGGAAGTGCCTTTTCCAGAAGTTCATCCAAACTTGGTTTTACAATATCATAACCGGACTTACATATATAGAAGCTTACTAAAATAGCAGCCAATGGATCAAGAATCAAACCATTTTCTCCCAAGAACATGGAGCCTGCCACACCTATAAGTGTCGCAATTGAGGAAAAGGCATCGGAACGATGGTGCCATGCATTAGCTTTAAGTATGGGGGAATCTATTTTCTTACTATGGTGTAATGTATATCGGTAAACTCCCTCTTTTAATATAATAGAAAGAATGGCTGCAATTAATGCAATTACTCCTGGCCGCTCTCCTTTTTCTCCCTGAAAGAAAGATATACAATCCTTGACTCCGGCGATCATAATTCCCAAACCAACAATTATAAGAATACAACCTACAATTAATGTAGCCAGAGTTTCAAATTTTCCGTGCCCATATTGATGATCACGATCTATCGGTTTAGAGGCAGCTTTTACAAATATGAAAATAATTGCATCCGTAACCAAGTCGGATAACGAGTGAACAGCATCGGCTACCATTGCAGAACTTCGTCCCACAATACCGGCAACAAATTTAAAAATAGTAAGTGTAACGTTTACAATAGTGCCGATTGCTGTGACTTTGTAAATTTCCTTTTCCCGGTTCACAATTTGTTTTATTATTTCTTAATATCCGCAATTTCCCATGGAACAAGGGATAGATTATTGTCTGAAAGACTGCGGACTTTGTCGATCCAAGGTTTTTCGCCTTTGGCCCGAGCTCTTAGAAATGAATTGTTAGTATCCGTTAATGATAATGTTTGATTAATAATCCACCATTTATTATTTATTCCTGCTCTTTTTAAATCTTTTTGCAGACGTTCGGCTTCATAAACGGGAGTTGCTTCCGGTAAAGTCACAATCACCACTTCTGTTTCTTTCTTATCTCTAAGTCTTGGCAATAGCTTCTTCACAGACTCCGGAATATCCCCATGAGTTCTTTCAACTTCCCGGTGGTAACTCTGCGTTGCATCTAACAATAAAAGAGTATGACCTGTTGGAGCCGTGTCTATCACTACAATTTCATCATCAGCTTTATCTACTATTTCAGCAAAAGCTCTGAAAACAGCTATTTCCTGAGTACAAGGAGACCGGAGATCTTCCTCAATGTATTCCATATCTTCCTCAGACATGGTAGTTCTGGCTTTTACCCTAACTTCATTCTTATAGTTTTCCAATACTTCCTCTTCATCAATCTTACTCATAGTAATTCCTTGGTCCTTCATTGCTGAATAGTCAAGATGATTCGCAGGATCTGTAGTGGTCAGATGAACCTTGTTTCCTTTAGACCTAAGTTGTTTCGCTATTTCTGTCGCAATGGTGGTCTTCCCTACACCACCTTTACCCATTGTGAATATTACTCTTTTCCCCGTTTGGCTTAAATCGTCAACAAGTTGCTTTAAGGTAAAGAAATCTTTAGGTATCTGGTATTCTTCGTTAGAAATTACTACGTCACTTACCAGCATTTCACGAATATTAGCTATATCAGATATATTGTAAGAACGAAGGGGAACAAAAAAAGTCGGTAATTCCTTCAAGGTTTCCGGAATATCTTTCAAAGCATTCCGTTGACGTTCATACATTTCAGAGGTTACTTTATCAAACTTATCATTCTTCTCCAGAAGTGCGTTAATTACTAAGATCTGATTATTGACTCCAAGAAGTTTAAGTTCCCGGGAAGAACGGGCTGCCTCTTTTAAAGGAGAAACCTCCGGACGACTTACAAGCACCAGTCGGGTTAGATTTGAGTCTGATAAGGTATTAACCGCCTTTTTATATACCTCTTTTCTTTTTTCAAGACCTGATAATTGTCCCAGGCATGAGGCTCCATGCGTGCTTTCGCTAATGAATGTACTCCAGGCAGAGGGCAACTGAAGCATTCTTAAGGTATGTCCGGTTGGAGCAGTATCAAAGATAATATGATCATATTCTGCCGCCTTTTCAACTGAAGTGATAAAATCTGAAAATTCATTAAAAGCAGCTATTTCTACCGTACATGACCCGGACAATTGTTCTTCCATATTTTTGATTACACTTTCGGGCAATTTTCCTCTAAAAGGCGCTATGACACTTTCACGATATTCGGCTGCAGCCTCTTCCGGATCAAGATTCACAACAGTAAGTCCTGGAACTTCCTTTATTTTTTTGCCATATCCGTTAAGTTCCTGGCCGAATACATCCTGGAGATTTGATGCAGTATCTGTACTTATCAGTAAAATATTTTTCCCTTGGTCTGCAAGACTTATTGCGGTGGCACAAGCAATAGAAGTCTTGCCTACACCTCCTTTGCCTGTAAAGAAAATATATTTAGTCCGTTCTGCTTCATTTACACTGAATTGCTTCATTCTATCAATACTATAATTATACCTAAAATAACCTACTCTTTTCAACAGCAATAATCAGAACTATCGCAACAATCTTTCTTTTCATCATGTTTAACCTTTTCTTCATGAATGGGCATAAAATCAAGATTTATGCCACTCCAATCAGCAATCTGTTTTGTAGTAGGATATTCTCCTGTAACCGCTACTTCTCCATCTACCAACGTTATAGGTAGTACTTCCACTCCTTTAGATTGCAACAGATCATTTACTTTTGTATTGGTGACGTAGATCATTGGTTCATCTTTAAGATTATGACGTATAATGTTAATCCCTTTCTTTTTGAGCGTGTCAACAATCACTGCAATTCTCATCAGATTAGGATCAATATTGGTTCCACATAAACCGGTCGGGCAACACATTGCCGGGTCAAAAATTTCTATAGTCTTCATATTTTTTCATTTTATTTATGATTAACCATATAATACCCAAGACTCTCATGGGCATGGTGTGATATGTCTTCTCACAAAAAAACTTCGGCTTTGTCAGACTTCACTCGCAACATATCTACATTTTGACGGTATAATCATTGTTAAACTATTTTTGATCCATCATTTTTATTTAATGCTTGTTAAGATGGTTTTTATCTTATCATAAGATTGGGGCCCTTTTGCAACAACTTTTTCATCTATGACTATAGCGGGAAGAGATAATACATTGTAACTAATAATTTTTATAAGGTCTTCTTCCTTAATAACAGTTGCTTCTAATTCCAAATCCTTTACGACTTCCTGAACTATATTATAAAGCGCCTTGCAGGAAGAGCATCCACTTCCTAAAACTTTTATTTCCATTTTTCTTCTGTTTATAAATACATCAAATACCCATAATAGAGCCCTATAATAAGAAAAAGAATTCCGACAAAAAGATTAAGCCATTTTTGTATTATCTGAATCTTACCATAGAATTTGCTTAGATTCTGTACGCTAAATGCCAATAACCATGCTACAGCTAAAACCGGCAAAGCAGTTGCAAATGCGTAAATCACCGGCAAGAACCATCCTGAAGTGGAAGATATCGATAAAGGTATCAACATTCCGAAATAAAACATACCGCTTGAGGGACAAAATACCAAAGCAAACAAAGCACCAAGCAGAAAAGCACCCCAGCCTCCTTTCTTTGCATATGTTTCTCCCGGCTGTTTTAATCCGAAATTTGGAAGATTAAGTTTATGTCCCCATAACATAAACAGACCAATTAAAATCAAAATTGGACTAATAAGTAATTCACCAAATTTGGAAACATATTTTTGGACTCCAAAAATACTTGCTCCTTCCTCCAAAATGGAAATAAGTATTATTCCTAAAGCCGTATAAGCCAAAATACGGCCAAAGGTATATAATACACCCTTTACAAAAATTGTCTTCCTGTTTTCAATATCTCTGCTTATGTATCCTATAGAGGCTATATTGGTGGCAAGAGGACACGGTGATATCGCTGTTAATAACCCTAATAAGAAAGCTATTAAAACAGGAGCTGTAGCATTATCCAGCAAACCATTTAACCATTCCATTAGTCAAGAAAACTCTTTATCTGATCTATTATTCCTTGTTTATAGATTTGTCTGTTATTTTTGGCATTACGAAATCCAAAAGATGTCATATCAATTTTTTCCGTTCTTTCCTGATTATTATTCACTATATATAGTGCCGATGACGAAACCTCAAACAAGTCTGCAAATTTTTCTCCTTCTTTAGTGGTTATATCAATTGATTTAAAAATTATACTTCCATCTTTAATTTTATCAGAAAACGCACTGTCAACAGCTTCTTTTGCAAATTTTTCCATTGCAACACATTTACTGCATCTTTGTTTACCATAGAAGTATATTACTTCGATTCCTGCATTTGAAGATTCCAAAATATTTTCAGAATTTTCTTCATTAGATTGCCTTTTGCAGGATACAATAAATAACAAACCTATTAATGATAAAATAAATATTTTTAAATTTCTTGCCCTCATTCCTCTTATATAGTTTTTTCTTATGGAAGTAGTCCTAGAAGATTACTGTTAACAACAACTGCTATTCTTTTCAATAGGATTCTCTTTGAAAAAAGAATTGAACATTGAATGAGCTTTCTCCCAATTCTCATTATTGATACAATATCTTACCTTGGGAGGTTCAATAGTACCTTGGATTAAACCGGCTTCTTTTAATTCTGAAAGATGGTTGGATACAGTCGGTTTTGAAACATTCAAAACTTCATGTATTTCCCCGAAGAAACATTCTTTCTGTTTTGCAAGAAAACTAAGTATCGCCACTCTTGTAGGATGCCCTAAAGCTTTCGCTATTCGTGCAAGTCTTTCCTGATCTTTTGTTATTTCTATTTTCATATCTTATTAGTTGTTAGCGAAATTACTAATAATATCTATACAAATCAAATTTTTGAATTTATTATAAATCTAAAAAATTTTATTAACAATATTAAATCACTGATTTCTTGATAGTTAACATTTTTACCCTTGATTATTCTATCCATTTAATAAATCTGGCAGGAACTCCTCCTACAATAGAATTGGCTTCAACATCTTTATTTACTACTGCGCCGGCCGCAACAACTGCATTATCACCAATCTTAACTCCGGAAAGAAGGGTAGAATTAGATCCTATCCATACGTTATCTCCAATTTCAATTTTCTTAGGTATACAAATTTGTCTTTTATAAGGGTTAAGGTCATGATTTAGAGTGGCAAAGACAACATTATGACCTATAAGACAACCGTCTCCAATCCATATACCACCCTGATCCTGAAATTGGCAACACGCATTAATAAATACATTATCTCCGACATGGATATTTCTTCCAAAATCTGTATAAAAAGGTGGGAAAACCCTAAGATTTTCAGGTACTTTATAACCAAAGAGATTAGATAATAATTCTCTAATTTCATCCATCGTATGGTAGCTACCATTTAATTTAAAGGTAATTTTTCGGGCCTCATCACTTTGGCGGTTCAATACATCAAAAATTTCAGGTGTATCTAATGGCTTCCCTGTTTCTGCATATTTCTTAAATTCTTCTATAGTCATATTTTATGGATTTTAATTTATTTCTAAAATTATGAATAATTCAGACAATGGTCTTCAAATCACAAAAAAATTTTTCCTTTTTTATGGATAAAACACAAATGCTTACTATAAATTATTGTGAATTTATCTTCTTTGGTAATTAAAGAATTTCTATCTTGAAATCCAATTTGAAGTCTCGTCCTGTTTAATGGTAAAACTGATATCAATATGGTAATAGTTTCTTTTCATAATTCCTTTATTCCTTTCCCAATTTATTGTTCAAAATAGGTAATTTACTTTCTCCATTATTGAAATAATGAAATAGGAATTAACGTTAAACAATAAAATTAAAAACCAAAATGAAAAAATTTTTATATTTAGGAATCTTCCTTTTATCTTTTTCCACCTTCGCATGCTCAAATGATAAGGAACCGACTGACGGGGATAAAGATTTATCATCAATAATTCCGGAAGATTTGAAAGACGTTCCAGGAATTGAAAAATTTGAAACATCGATAGACTATTCAAATAATAATTTTTGGATTGCCCGACCGGAAAATCCTGACAAAGATATAGATGTGATTTATTACTATCCAACTGCTTATTTTAGTGACGATATCACTAAATGTGTCATAAGCGATATTGATGATGATGGAATGATCACGAAAGGGACAAATTTTGTCAATACCAATTGTTTGGTTTTCAGTGAAACTTGTAATGTATTTGCTCCTCTTTACAGACAGTCAGATGTTTCTTATGCAGCCGGTCTTGATGATAATACATTCAATTCTTTTATGAATTTTACCTCATCACAAGATCCTACGGAAGCAATTGATTTCTATTTCGAGAATTTAAATAATGGGCGCCCTTTTATTCTCGCGGGACATTCTCAAGGATCTGCCACACTGATGAAACTTTTGGAAAATTATTTCTCAAAACACCCGGAATATCTTGATAGAATGGTTGCAGCCTATTCCATAGGATTTAGTGTTACAAAGGAATTCCTTGATTCCCATAAATATCTGAAATTTGCAGAAAATGCTAATGACACCGGTGTTATTGTCAGCTGGAATACTGAAGGACCTGGAAATAAGAATGCTAATAATTTTGTAGTGGAAAAAGGTGCGGTAAGCATCAATCCTTTAAATTGGAAACGTGATGAAACATACGCTCCAATTTCCGAGAATTTAGGATCTTATATAAATGGACAGACTGTAGTAGGAATAGCTGATGCGCAATTAGACCTTGAAAGAGGTGTTGTGGTCGTTACATCTGAAGAAGCTAAAAAATATGTTATGGCAGAACAGTTCCAAAGTATATTTGGTCCTGAAAGTTACCATGGCCAGGATTATGGTTTTTTTCAAGAAAACTTAAAGAAAAATGTTGGAGACAGAATTAATGCCTATAAAAATAAATAAATAAAACAATACTCAAAAAAGCATCGGTTAAAAATACCGATGCTTTTTATATCTATATATTAGCCTTGGACTTCGTTTTTCTATTTACGAATAAAATAGTGAAAAGACAATGTTAATTCTTGTTTTGTCTTAGTGAAATTACTTGCTACCTACTTTAACATTACGGTTTAAAATCCACGTTAGCTTTATGAGCCTGAGAATGTTGGTGTTCTCTTGGAATATAGTAACGTTTATTATCTTTTATAACATACGACCCTGTCTGATGAAAATTGAAAGGTATATTTGCAGCGATACATTGCTCTCTTAAATTCAAAACCCAGTTAAAATCAAGAGGGCGAGCATATTTGCCGGATTCTCCTCCAACGCTTACCTCTTCTATTAATTCCCGATCAAGGTATTTAAGGATATCTATCTTTTCAATCATAGGAGCAACAATAATCATTCGGTGTTTTATAGGTAAAGAAAGGAATATAGGTAACCTATAATCAGCCCTGTCTTGATTTTCAACCGTGCAACCGACTGAGACATTATTCCATCCATCTCCCCAATCCGGAGGTAAACATTCTTTAAATCTATCAATCCTTTTTGTAAAAAAATAGAAGAAACAATCTTTTCTAATCCTTATTATATCCCAAATTTCAGATCTCCATTCATCGGCTTCTTCTATTAAAAGATCTGAGGTAAAACAAAGCCAGAATTCAGTATTAGAAGGAAATTTCCAATTCTTTTTTCTATCCTTTTTTATCGGTAGATAGAAAAAAGAGGTTTTCCTTACTTCATTCGTTGGAATCCGAGTTCCAAATGCTGTATCCTCTCGAAATACATAACAATGTCTACAGCCTGCACTAATTTTATGGCACCCATGCCAAGGATTCCAAATCGGCATTTTATATACTTTTATATGATAAATGCAACATAGGTTCACCACAGAAGTTATTTATTCCATTCTCTGTAAAACCCAATTCTTTATACAATTTAAGGGCTTTTTCATTATGAGGTTCAACCAATAAACCGTAAGACTTTCCCAAGTGTCTAAATTTTTCAATTGCTGATTTTATTAAAGATGAGGCAATTCCTTTTTTTCTATATTTTGGAATCACATATAAAGAATCCAAATATATTTCCTTTGGGTTCGTCTCAGGTTCCCAATTATCTGCTTCTTCTATAGTGACATCCCAACCTAAAAGTTCATTGGCTTTGTTAATAAAATCTTTCCTCATTTCACGGTGATCTGTTCCATCATATCCTATTAAAGCTCCGACTCTCTCACCATTTTTATCAATTGCAAGCAATGCATTTTTGTAACTGTATTGGGCCGTTTCAGTAGCTGCAAGGTCTGAAAAAAGCTTTATAACTTTAGGAAGGTTTTCTTCTCCTTCAGCCAACCCGATGCATAGATCTCTACCCATCGCTTCAGTTATGGTTCTGCCGATAAATGGAGCATCTTCCTTAATACCTTCTCTAATAAGAATCGTATTAATTACTTTATTTTCACATCCATTCATAATTATATTACTCCCACAAAAATATTCTCAATTTTATCTCCCTTGTAGGTAAACTAATCTTGATTTAATCTTTCGGTAGTTGGTACTGTCTTAAAATTTATACCGTAAACCAATAATTTTTATATTTATTTCTTTAAATTATCCTTTAAAATTTTGATTAAATCCCTGAAGTCGGCAATAACGAAATCAGCCCCTGTTTCTTTCAATTCCGATTCTTTACCATTTCCATAAGTTACTCCACAAGTCCTAATTCCTGCTTTTTTACCCATTAGGATATCTACACTCATATCCCCTACCATAATTGTTTCATTATAATTCCAATCCTGATCGGATAAAATTTTATAAATGGATTCAGGTTCAGGTTTCCCTTTTGAAACATCATCACCTCCTAATAGATAACTAAAATAGTCTTTTATCCCAAGTTTTTCTATCAATTCTTTAACAGATCTTTGGCTACGACTTGTAGCCACTGCCATTTGATAACCTTCATCTTTAAATTTTTTCAAAGTTTCTTTAACTTCGGGGAACGGTTCAATTGATATATAATCTTTTAATTCTTCAAAATTCTTTTTATAATCTTCAACAAAAGATTTAGAAATTCCTTTTAATGACGGCCAAAGTTTGTTAGGAATTTCATCAAGTCTTATACCTATTGTTGCCCTTATTTGATCTTCGTTCCTGAAAGGCAATCCCATACCTTTGATAGTTTTTTGCATTGTTGCTACAATAAGTTTTGATGTATCTGCCAATGTTCCGTCAAAATCAAATATAATATTTCTGATCTGTGTCATTTCATTTGTTTAATTTCCAACCATTATCTCCATGATAAATCATCAGATGACTCATTCCTCCATCTATAACTATATTTTCTCCTGTTATAAAACCTGCTTCTTCTGAACATAAAAATAGAACCATAGAGGCGATATCATCAGAATTTCCTATTCTTCCTACCGGTTGTTGGATATTATCTTCTTCGGAAGTTTCATAACCCAAAATATCAATCCATCCGGGTGAAATTGAATTTACCCTTACTTTCGGGGCTAAAGACATGGCCAATGCATGAGTCAGTGCTGATAATCCTCCTTTTGCTGCAGTGTAAGTTTCTGTCTGTGGCTGACTCATTCTATCTCTTGAGGAAGAAATATTGATGATAGAAGATCCAGGAGGAAAATAATCTTTAAATAACTTGGATAAATAAAAAGGAGCAGCCACACCAACTTTCTGGGCATATATAAATTCTTCCCAAGTACCCTCATTTATTCCTTTCATCAAAGGCAAAGCATTGTTAATAAGGATGTTTATTTTCCCGTGTTTTTTTATAACGAAAGAAGCGAAATCATCAAGCACTGACTTTTCCGCAATATCTCCTACAAACCATTTACCTGCTGTTTTATCTATTATTTCAACTTTTGCTCCTTCACTTCTGAAACATTCTGAAATCCTTGCACCTATACCCTTTGCACCTCCTGTTACTACTATTACCTTATTTTTGAATCTCTCCATAATTTCCATTCGTTAATATCTCGTTGAATTCTTTTGGAAGACGTATGTTGGGGATGCTTAAAGATTTGAGGAATAATGGAGCTATCTCTTCCACAGTAAAACCGGCTATTCCACAACCTATCTTAGTTACATAAAAAGTTAATTCCGAATGATTTTTAGCGAATTCTATAAATGAATCAACATATGGTTGGATAGTTTGCACACCCCCTTGCATTGTGGGGATTGCATAAGAATTCCCTTGTAAACCCTCTCCTTGTCCCCAAACAGCACCGAATTTTTGATGTGCTAAGCGAGCTGCACCTCCTGCATGAGCTCCACCAAGATTACTCCCGAATACAAAAATATCCTTAGGTCCAAGTTCTGTGATGAAATCAGGAGTATTTTTCTTGTTCAATGGCTTATTTCCAATTCCTTCCATAAATTAAATACAATTGATTTTATTAAAATTCTTTCGTTTCCTTCTTTCACATATTATTAACAAAGCAGTTTTAAAAGAACAATTGATTATTTAACCTTAAATCTCACTACTTCCAGACTATATAATTTGTGTTTTTATATGGTTCCTCTTCTTTCACCCCAAATTCAATCTTGTTTCCTTTTTCATCGATTGCAAAACCATAAGAAGTAGATCCAACTAAATAAATTGCATTTTTTACACCCAAATCCACCAAATAACGTGCAAATTCATTTAGTGTCAAACGAGTATGACTCATTATAACTACTATCTCACCATTAATTTCACCCAGAGCTTTCCGTAAAGATGAATAATTAATCCTATTGTCAACTGCTTGGCCTTCTACTACTAAAGGATATTGACGAAAGAAATAGCCGTCAGTTTCTATAGCCTCTTCAAGATAAGGAGTAGTTTCCGCAATTCCAATTATAGGCTTTCCTTTAATTATGGCACAAAATCCCGCTTTTGCCTGTCCTTTGCTTAAGAGATCTCCTTTGTAAACATATGCACCTACAATTCCTCCATTGTCTTTTCTTATATCGGCCGCCTGAACTGCAAATATTGTCGTAGAATCTTGTAATATCTGCTCTCCAACTATAAGTTCCGGAGTAAGATTTTTAGGTTTAAAAACTGTAAACTCTTCATTATTAATAACTGTATCAATCTTTTGTACAAATCCTTTTGAGACAACATCTTTATTAGAGTGTGGAGAATTTTGGTATTGGTAATTTATACTATGCCCCTCTCCCTTTTCTTCCTTTTGGGTAATAATTTCCAAACTTTCTTTATCATCCGATTCAGTGTCCCGTCTGATTTCCCACCAGAAAAAAACTGCTAAACCTCCAATAAATATTATGGCACAAAGTATCAACAATTTATTCCATTTAAGCTTACCCTCTCTTCTCAATTTATTAGAAGAAGGCTTTATGTTAGATTTATTTTCTATCGATAGTTTTTTATCTGATGAAATAATTCTTATTTCATCATCATTAATCTCTTTTGGCAACTTACTCATTTCTTTGATTCCTTTTCAATAAAATCCTTCAATGCCTTCAAGGCATCTTTTGAAGCAGAAAGTTCATGACGAAAAGTTTTACAATCCGAAAGAATCATTTTCTGTCTGGAAGGATTAATAAAAGTTATGAATTCATGGTTTACAATCAGGCTTTTACCTATTCTGATAAAACGATTGTCATTCTCTTCAACCATTTCTGAAATATGTTTTTCCATCTGTCCTAATTGTTGGGTAAGCACATATTCTTCACCGTTCACCATCTTTATGGATGAATAATTACCTTCAGCAGAAATGAAAACCACATTTTCTGCAGGCAAGCGGATCAATTCCGTAGAGGTAGAGAACAATAAATTCCTACTCATTTAATTATTAATTAAACAGATCTTTAAACAGCATCAATCTTTGATTATATAGAAGCTGAGTTTAGGTTATGACTCTTTTGAAAAGAAAAAGTATTATCCGGATAAATATGATAATAGATTATTAAACAAAATGAGTTATCTAACCTAAGTTATATAAAACAAAAATGAATGCATTTGAGTTAAAACCTCAACACAAATTTACCGTAATTTTTAAATAAAAAATATTTTAAAGCATTTGGTTGTATAAAGTTACTTTTTCTTTGTATGAACTAATAAAGCAAAGTTCCGGTTATCCTTTAAAATAAGCTAAGGGAAACAGTTTTGCTGTCTCTCTTTTCTACTAATCCTTTCCCTTTGAAATTTTTCTAAAATAACTTATACAATCAACCGAATCCTTAATTCCAAAATACGCTGCCAAGGAACCATATAAAAAATACATTATGCCCCCTGAAATGGCTTCCGCACTTCTATTCTCTCCTAATATTATAAGAGACATTATTAGATAATATAACCCACAAAGGGAACATAAAACTGCAATTACCAATGAGAATATCTGAAAGGTCTTAAAATTCTTTGGTTGCGATGGTAACATGGATTCTGCCGTTGTATGGATTCTTGCATTGTAATAAGATGTATAGTCTATGCGATAGATTTCTTGTATTGCAATTGCACACTCTTCTTTTGTAGGATTTAACTTAATTCGGTTTTGAACCTGATTCAATTTTACTGTTCTTGAAATAGTTCCAAAAGCAAAAAAGCCGAATATCAAAAGAGCAATCCAGTCATCTGCACTTCCTCTTACCATAGAAAACAAGATAAAGACAAAAGCTACTCCCATATAAATAGCAGTGACGAAATCTATTGTTACTATTCTTGAAAGTCGTTTACGGAAACTATCAATATGGCCTTCAAACACCTCTTCCATAATAGTGGATATTTCTGTCAGTCTTTCATATCTCAGGGTATCAGGCATATTTTTATTTAGAAACCATGATAATCCCCAAACAATAAACAAGGCTACAATAAAAGAATTTTGATATACCCAGGGACTATGTATCAATCCTAAGAGAGGATAGATAATTATCCATAAAAAGAAATAAAAGCTTGTCTTCATCCTTATCAATAACTTTAATAATCCATAAAAGTACTCATAGGCCCTTAGGGACTTGGAGTGTATGTCTTCTATCAAAAATCTTTAGCTTTTGTAGACATTGCATGCGATATCACTACTTTTTGACGGTCTAATTATAGTGAAATTATTTTTGGTATTTTTTACGGACAATCAAAAAATTTCAGTTGTAAAGCTATCCTTTTAAAAATCATTATATGTTGGAATTAAAAATCCTCATCATTTTTTATTATGTAAATTTCAGAAATGAATTCCACAGGTAAATTTTTTCCATTTTCCATTACAAGGACTTGATCTGTCTTTTCCCATTTCTTAATTCTTCCGGTTAAACTTTTGTATTTTCCTCCTTTTTTCTTCCTGTCGGGAACGAAAAATGTAATCTTTACTAATAAATCGAATTCTAAGGCTTTATTAAGTTTTTGCGAGATTAAATTTTTCTCAGTTTCCGAAAGTTCACTGAATAGCTCTGTTATTCTTTCCACCTCTTCAATAGCGTCTTCATGACCGGTTAAAGCTGCAAAGGGAGCAAATTGAGCAGCCCTATTCCGTATAGGCATTGGTTTATGAAAGTCGCTCACATGATGCGGCATATTAATTATATCATCATACTTTCCCATCTTTCTTTAAATCAAAATTAATTTTTCGCTAATAACTCAATTAATTTCCTTATGGCCTTTCTAAAATCTGCTGTCTTTATTCAATAATTCTTATTTATGTTATTCCAAAGAAAAAATAAATTCTTTCATATCTTTCAATACATCGGGTGCAAAAGTTTCTTCAATTTCAGCATATTCGGTTATTTTACCTGTTAAACAATGTTGCATCAGATGATTCAATTCAGGATAAACCTTGATATCGATTCGAGGAAATTTCTTCTCTAAAATCGGTACGTTGATACTTGGTGGTACCTGTAGGTCCTTCTCTCCATAAAGCATTAAGATAGGAACTGTAATTTTGTCAATATCAATAGCAGGATTATAATTAATGAAATATTTTAGCCATGGTGTTAAGGAGGAAAAATTATCTTTTAAATTTTTAGCAAGTGGAGCAATAACCGGATTCAAAGAATTTTCTGTTGAAAATATTTCATATTTTGTTTCATCGAATATTACATTCTCATTTTCTTTTTGACTTTCTAACATCCCTCTCATTGCATCTGAATACATCTTTATATATTCGTCGGGAAGACCACCATCTTTTAAAAGAATTTCATTTTGAAATACCAATATTTCATCGCCTGATACAACCGGACCACCAATTTCTATTATAAAATTAATAAGGTCGCTATTTGCAGCAACCTTATCAGCTATAAGACCCCCCTCGCTATGTCCGATAATTCCAATTTTAGTAAAACCCCTTTCCCTTAAAAATCTTATACCTCCTAAAGCATCATCCGCGTTTTCTTGTGTTGTGGTATTTGGAGACAATCCGGTGGATTTATCAAATCCCCTGTCATCATATCTTAAGGAAGCTATTCAATTACGAGCCAGGTAATCTGAAATTACAGCAAACGGCTTGTGTTCAAAAATTTCTTCATCTCGATTATGTATTCCGCTACCACTTACCAATAAAACTACGGGACATTCATAATTTTCTGCTTCAGGCATAATTAATGTACCATATAGTTTTGCATTGTCTTTGGCTGATGAAAAAGAAATTTCTTCTACCGTGTATGGGAAAGGACCTTCTGGAGTTTGTGGACGGTGCAATGAAGTAATTTTAGGTTTTAGGGTTAAAGGCATACTTATACCTCCTTGGGTAAAATTCCCCGGTATTGAATCTCCATTTATCTTACCACTATATTTAAGCATCAATTGTTTAACTTCAACATTTAAGGAATCGGGACCTATAAAATTTATAGACATAGGAATACCGTATGCACCCTGATCCGGGGAATCCATTGTAACTACAGCATCTTCTCCTTCAGATCCCGAGATATTTATCACTAATCTTAAACCCATTTCAGGATTAATCATTAGTTTTCCTTCCCAGGTTCCATTTAGACCTGATATCTGAGAATAAGACTGAAGAAAACAACCGAATAATGTAAGAAATAATAAAAGGTATCTTATCATGGTTTAAATTTCTTTATATACAAATTTAAATAATTTTTTCCTCTTTGTAATAACGTGAAATATATGAATCATGAATCCATTGTTTTATCATAATTTGTAACTAAATATTGAAAGAGGTTTTGATGTCTTTTCCTTTCATTCAAATATGTTAGAGAGATTTGATTTCTTAAGGTCTTTTGATACCTGTAAAAAATTAGTGCCCCATTTTTATGGGACACTAATAAATAAGTTTATTCAATGTTTATTAGTTCATATTTGGTTGTCCCCAACCCGATTTTTTCCGCATGGTCAATTATATGGGTACCATGTAATTCTTTTATTCTATCAATCATTGGTTGCGCATCATCTCCTTCTACTGACTCGTGATTAAACACCATATCCAAAGCTGCCTTATCGAGTGCCACCGGATCTGTTGATGCCATTATTCCCATATCCTTTAGGCCCGGAGCTGTAGGATGCCCGTTGCAGTCACAATCTATAGACATATTGTTCATAACATCAATATATACTATATCTTTGCCGGGTTGTTTAAAGTAATTATGTACACCTTGGGCAGCAGACGCCATTGATTCTATAAAACCATCCTGATTATCCGTATATTCCCAGAAATGTTCCCAATCTTCTGTACGTCCGGCTGAGTGTATATAAGTTTTTCCTGCAGTTGATGCTACTCCGATACTTGAATTTTTCAAGACTCCTCCAAAACCTCCCATCTGATGTCCTTTAAAGTGAGCAAGATTAATCATGAAGTCATAATTGGGAAGATGGGAACCGACAATATCATACTTGATCCATGTAGTATCATTCACAGGAATTTTGAGATCTCCTTCTGCATCCATAATATCCACAGGAGCTATAGCTGTATAACCTCTTTCTTCAGCGGCTTTTAGATGAGCCTCTGTTGTATTTCGGTTGCCGGCATAAGCTGTATTGCTTTCAACAAGTGTTCCGTTTACTTTTTGTACTAATTCTTTAATAAGATCCGGACTAAGATTATAGGATTCAGCTGACTCACCTGTTGAAATCTTTACTGCCACTTTTCCTTTAGGTTCAACTCCTAATGCTTCGTATATCTTAACAAGAGATTCAGGTGTTATTTCCTTTGTGAAGTATACTTTTGCTACAGGAATTGAATCATTCGCTCCTTCTTCAGTTACATTTGAGGCCTTTTTGTTTCCACAGGCAGTCAAAACTAAAGCTGATAATAAAACAAATATTAAATTTCTCTTTTTCATATGGGTTAGTTTTTTAATAAACGTATTGCTGATATTTTTATTTTTGTTATTTATAGAAGTAAAAGTCTATTAAAAAGTTTTGAATTTCTGTAACCTGACTTCAATGTATAGTTCCCTCTATAAGTAATTTTTTCCGTCATGTCATTTTTGAATCTACTCTTGAAATGAATTTCTTATAATTTAAGAAATAATTAATTCTTCTAACTTTCGTTTCGGAACATGGTGTGTGCCATCTGCACTACGGTAATATTTTATTTTATCAATTTCTTTGCTATCCAAATCTTCTATAATTACCTTTTCAATGGGTTTACCTACGGCAATAATATAAAGAGGTTCTAAATTATCTTTCAAATTTAAGATTTCCTTAAGCTTATTAATATCAAAAGACTTGATAATACAACAGCCCAAACCTTGGGCTACAGCTCCCAAGGTAATTGTTTGTAAATGTAATCCGTCATCACAGAGATAGTTTTTGGTTATAGAGGTGTCAAGATATTGAATAATGTAAGAAGTTGGTCTTTCTCCTTTTACAGGGCCATCCCAATCCAGAAGATAACCGGCCCATTTTAATAATGGAAAAATCAGATTGCAAGTTTCCTTATCGTTTACAATAAAATATTTCATAGGCTGGATATTCCTCCCGGAAGCGCAATATCGTGTTAATTCAATCATTTGTATAAGGGTTTCTCTTGCTACAATGTAGGTTTCATCAAAACGACGGTAACTTCTGTCGGCTTTAAGAAGACTTTTTAAAATTTCAAATTTATTAGGTTCCATTTTTAATTAAAGTTTTGAATATGATTCTCCGGAGATATAAAAGTCCGGTTGTCCTTATTTATCTTATCGCCCATAATGATCCCCCTAAATTATTAAACTTTTTGTTTTTCAACCAATCTTATTTTCCCATTTTTACCAAAATATATACATCCCTTATGAAGAAAAAAGTATTAATCAAATAATAAGAAGATTTTGATAAACCTTTTATCCTAAAAGATTTCCAAATCATACTAAGGTATTAACATCAATAATTCCCCTTATTTTTATTATTGTAATATCCCATTTAAATGATGGGGAACACGGTTCGAGTGGGTGATAATAATGAGCAAAATAGGATGCTTTCAAACAGACGTACGAGCCTATGTGCCTACTTTCAATACTTTAGGTATTTTTAGGGATAATCCTTTTATATTATATAAGTTTCCCAAAGATTTAGTTTAATTTTGCAGTTATGGAAATAACCAAAAATCCAGATATGCAATCCTCAGAGCTATCTTCTCTTTCTGACGTTTGGGATAAAGAACATCTATGGCATCCCTACACTTCCACCATTTCTCCTTTGCCTACTTTTAAAGTAGAGAGCGCCTCAGGAGTCAGAATAAAACTTGTTGATGGACGTGAACTGATAGACGGAATGTCATCATGGTGGTGTGTAATCCATGGTTATAATAATCCCCATTTAAATAAAGCTGCCCATGAGCAGATTGATAAGATGAGCCATGTAATGTTTGGTGGTCTCACTCATGAACCGGCTATAAAGCTTGGTAAATCTTTATTGCAGATGGCACCTCCCAACATGAATAATATTTTCTTTGCTGACTCCGGTTCGGTAGCTATAGAGGTAGCAATGAAAATGGCAGTACAGGCAATGATTTCAAAAACCGGAAATCATTCACGTACAAATTTCGCCACCATACGCTCAGGCTATCATGGCGACACTTGGAATGCAATGAGCGTATGTGATCCAGTCACAGGAATGCATGGGGCTTTCGGTTCATCTTTACCCATCAGGTTTTTTGTGCCTCAACCGAAATCTCGATTTGGAGAAAAATGGAATCCTGAAGATATAAAACCTCTTGAAAAACTGTTAAAAGAAAAGAGCTCTGAAATAGCCGCAATAATTCTTGAACCAATAGTGCAGGGAGCGGGAGGAATGTGGTTTTATCATCCTCAATATTTACGGGAAGTAAAAAAACTCTGCGATAAATATGGATTATACTTAATTTTTGATGAGATAGCCACAGGATTTTGGCGTACCGGAAAAAAATTTGCCTGGGAGCATGCCGGAGTTTGTCCTGATATAATGTGTGTTGGAAAAGGTTTAACCGGAGGCTATCTAACCTTGAGTGCAGTACTTACTACTAAAGAGATTGCCGATACAATTTCACGAGGTGAAGCCGGAGTTTTAATGCATGGACCCACATTTATGGCTAATCCTCTAGCTTGTGCTATAGCTAATAAATCACTGGAACTCCTTAATGAACAACCCATGGAAGAAATTATTTCGAAAATTTCGTCCATTATGACTGAAGAATTAGAAGAAGCCAGATTTTTTGATAATGTAAGTGATGTAAGAGTTCTTGGGGCTATAGGAGTTGTAGAAACAAAAAAACCGGTCAATTTGGAAAAATTTCAAAAGCATTGCATTCAAAGGAATATATGGGTTAGACCTTTTGGTAAGAATGTTTATATAATGCCTCCTTATATTATTTCTGAAAAAGATCTTCTTAAATTATGCCGGGAAATGATTGGTATATTAAAAAATGATTTAAAAGAAAGTGGCATTTAAATGAGCTTTAGTAAAACATTGGAGAGTTTGGAAGAAACGGGTAATCTTCGCCATTTGCCTTCTTCAATTGATGAGGGGATTTTGGATTTTTCAACTAATGATTATTTGGGGATTGCAGCCGATAAAGAACTGGCAATAAAATTTATAGAATCTATTGATGATTATCGGTTTTCTTCATCTGCCTCTCGTCTTCTTGCTTCACATCAAAATGATTATGAAAATCTTGAGACTTTGTTAGCTAAGGAATATGGTAGACCGGTTCTTCTTTTCAATAGCGGATATCATGCGAACACCGGTATTCTGCCGGCTTTGACTTCAGATTCTAAATGCTTGATTGTTGCAGATAAGTTAGTTCATGCAAGTGTATTAGATGGTATTATACTTTCCCGTGCTGAATTTCGACGTTTCCCACATAATGATATTACTTCCCTGAGAAAGATTATAGAAAGTAATTCAACCCATTTTGACAGAATAATTGTGGCGGTTGAAAGTATATATAGCATGGATGGAGATTATGCCCCTCTTGAAAAATTGCTTGAATTAAAAAAGGAATTTCCAAATATATTCTTATATCTTGATGAGGCACATTCTTTTGGTGTTAAGGGACAACATGGACTTGGGATGGCCCAAGATTCAACTTTTCCAACTGAATGGGATATGATTGTTTGTCCTTTGGGTAAGGCAGCGGCCTCTATGGGCGCTTTTGTTGTTTGCAAACCTGAAGTGAAGGATTTCCTTGTGAATAAATGCAGATCCTTGATTTTTTCAACAGCTCTTCCCCCATTGCAGATTAAATGGACTTTATTTGCAATTTCACATTTATTTAAAATGGATCAAAAAAGATCTCATTTGGAAAATCTGAATTTAAAATTAACTGATATTTTAAAATCTAATTTTCCGAATCAAAATGTAACGCCTTCTCATATTCAGCCGCTGATAATTGGAGAATCCCGAGCGACTCAAGATTTATCTAATAGACTTCATAAATTGGGAATTAAAGCTATGCCTATTAGAAAACCTACAGTGCCATCCGGTACAGAACGAATCAGATTCAGCCTTTCAGCTGCAATGAAGATGTCAGATCTTAACAAACTTAACGAAGCTTTCGAAATCATAAATGCAAAGAGAATACATTATTGAGAAGCCGGGAAACAGGCGATTGTTGATTTTCTTTACAGGATGGTCTACTGATTTTCGTTTTATCAGTAATATTACTTTATCCCGTGGATATGATTTTATTTGTTGTTGGGATTACCGTAAAATATCCTGGGATACTCTTCATAAACAATATGAAGAAGCCATAGTGATAGCCTGGTCTTTTGGTGTTTATGTGGCTGAACTTCTTCTACCAACCATTAGCAAAGAGATACCGGTGACCGGGAGCTTTGCCATAAATGGATCGGTTTTCCCCGTGGATGATGAAAAAGGTATTCCCGTTAAAATTTTTCAAGGAACTCTTAATACCCTTGATGAACGAAATTTGAGAAAATTCAGAATAAGGATTTCTGGTGGATTAGAAAATTTCAAATGCAGGAACTCTTTTCTGATGACAAATTTAAATATTGAACAACTTATTGAAGAATTAAAGGTTTTCGTACCTTCCTCTCCTTCCTCTTCTCAAAGATGGCAGTGGGATTTTGCTTTTATTTCAGAAAACGATAAAATATTCCCTCCTTCAAATTTAATCAAAGCTTGGGCTGACACACCTCATTTGATAATACAGGATAGTGAACATGCTGATGATTTTCAAAAAATTTTCAACCTTGTTATAAAAGATAAAGATAACATAGGATTCAATTTTGAACGAAGTTTTAATACATATAACGATCAGGCAAAAGTGCAAAACTACATGGCCAGGATGTTATTGGATTACTTAAAGAAAACTGGTAATAGCTATAAAAAAATTCTTGAAATTGGATGTGGTGCCGGAAACTTGACTCATTTAATTAAAAAAGAGTTATTTCCCGATGTATTGACTCTTGTAGATTTGGCACCGAAATCACCTTTGGAAAATGAAGAGTATGTTTCAGGAGATGCTGAACTCTTGATTAATGATTTTTCATCAGACACATACGACTTAATTGTGGCCGGATCTACAATTCAATGGTTTCATTCCCCTTTTCGTTTCTTAAAAGGGGTGAAGAGGGTTCTCAAATCCAAAGGAGTTTGCGCCTTGACAACTTATTTATCAGGTAATTTCAAAGAACTTACAGATCTAACTGGGAATTCCTTACTTTATCTCACAGATTCACAATGGAAGGGCATCGCCAAAAACGCCGGTTTTAGAATTATGAGGGAAGAAGTAGTAAAAATTGAGCTTGAATTCTCAGAAGTTAAAGATATTTTGTCACATTTAAAATTAACCGGTGTGAATTCACTAACAGCTAATTTAAAAACTATCGGAGAATTAAAAAATATAATCAAATCATACCCTAAAACCGGAGATAAATACAAATTAACATATCTCTCTTATATAATGTTATTGCAGAAAAATGGCTGAAAAAATATTTATAAGTGGCATAGATACTGATGCCGGGAAAACCTATGCAACCGGTTATTTGGCTCGACAATATAAGGCCGAAGGAAGAAAAGTTGTAACAGTCAAGTTTATTCAGACAGGATGTGAAATCACTTCTGAAGATATTGAAAAACACAGGGAGATAATGGGAGAGTCTCTTCCGGAAGATGCAGAAGGTCTGACTGCACCTATTATATTCAGTTATCCGGCTTCAGCGCAATTAGCTGCTCGTCTTGAAAATCGTGAAATAAATCTTTCCCTAATCGACAATTCAATTGAAATTTTAGAAAAATCTTATGATGTGATTTTAATAGAAGGTGCGGGAGGTTTAATGGTACCTATAACGGATGATTTCTTTTCTATTGATTTTGCTAAAAACCGAAAGTTGCCGGTCATTCTTGTCACAAATGGTATACTTGGTTCCATAAATCACACGTTATTGTCTTTAGAGGCTATAAAAAATCGTAATATCGAGTTAAAAGCACTTGCCTATAACACCTTCTTCGATAAAGACAAAATAATTTGTGAAGATACACGAGAATTTCTCAAACGTTATTTAATCAGACATTTTCCTAAAGCATCCTGGATCGAAATACCGGCACTTTAGAGCAGAACATCTGAAAGCAAGATGCGGAATGAGTTAAGGAGAACTTAAGGAGTTTGAAATTTAATTATTTTCCTTCTTTGTTTAAAATAAGTTTAAAGAATTCATATAAGTCAAATTAAATTAATGAAATCTAACTTTAATTTCTTTAATGGTTCATCGTTGATTAATCTTTAATTGTGGATTTAAAATAATTTGTTTATTTTGCTTAGTCTTAAAATCTGTAATTAATTTTTAGAATTTCATTAATTAAAGGCATATCAGATTCCTACCAAAAATTTAATGTTATGAAGTCAACATATAAAAGTCTTATATTCTTAATTTTAATATTTAGTTCCTATAGTTTTAATACCAGGGCTTCTTCTTTAAGTTTGGAGGAAATTATTGATTTGGGCTTGAATGTTCTGGTAATTGATACTGAGAATAATGAAGAACCATCTTGTGAATATGTTTCTCATCCGGAAGGAAGTATGGGAATGTCCATTACAAATGCTACCAAAGTACCTGGATCTATTAAAATTTATTCTCCCGCCGGTGAAATCTTATATTATTCCGGAGCATATGAAAAAGGAGAAAGCGGAATGACAATCAAAATCAGAGGAAACACTTCTGCTTATTATGACAAGAAACCTTACAAAATTAAACTTCAGAAAAAATCTGATCTGTTATTAAGAGGAGATAAGAAATATTACGATAAAAACTGGGTTTTACTAAATGATTATTCTTTAAAGGTTGCAATGGGATTTGAGGTTTCAAGACTTATTAAAATGGATTGGACCCCGGCAGGAGAATATGTAAACGTAATATTAAATGGAGATTATAAAGGCTATTATTATTTAGTGGAATCCGTTGAAAGAAATCAAAATGCGAGAATTGATGTTTCAGAAGACGGTTTTATAATAGAACATGATCCATACTGGTGGAACGAAAACGGAGAATATCTTGACTCTGAATTTTCTCCTTCTTACAATTACACTTTTAAATATCCTGATTATGAAGATATTTCTATTGATCAGTTAAACCGGATTCAGAATGAAATTGAAATTTATGAATCTTCTCTTAAAAATGATACTTTTGAAGATTATGTAGACCTGGAATCTTTGGCAAAATGGTTTCTTGGACATGATATTTTAGGCACATGGGATGGAGGAGGTGCAAACTTCTATCTATATAAGTTTGCTGTACCTTCACCTTCTTTAATAAAGTTTGGTCCATTATGGGATTTCGATTCTATATTAAAAATGGAGAATAAATGGAGTGGCCCTCATAATCAATCCCGATTTGCTACTTTCTTCAAATCTATTGACACTCCCTTTATGAAAAATTATATTTCTATATGGAAAAATCAAGGGAAAGAAATTAAGAAAGGTCTTGAGGAATATATTCTATATATAAGAGAAGGTAAACAATGGCAAGGCGTAGTTAAGAGCTCAGAGGCAACAGCACCTATTTGGGGAGATACTCTAAATCTTAATGAAATATCTGATATGTACGAAGATTGGTTTAACAATCGTTTTGAATGGCTTAGTCAGCAATTAGGTGAATTTAACGATGAAATTTCGGATGAATCAGGCGTAAATTCTATTTATGACTATGATAAGGATATTTTAAAGGATGTTTATAACTTGCAGGGAATAAAAATTTTATCAAAAGCTTCGACACAGGAGATAAAAAACCTCCCTCCCGGTATTTATTTTATAAATCATCAAAAATTTGTAATAAAATAATACTTTTAATTCCTTGAAGAAATCAATATTTAGAAAAATATTTTCAGGAATTCAAACATGGTTACAGACTCTGTCATTTAAGACGGGCCTTATTGTTTTGGGATTATGCATCCCATGTTATATCCTTTCTTTTGCACAAATGGCATTGGATATAAGTATTTCATTAAAAGGCACTTTATGGATAGTATTTTTTGGATTAGCAAAAACTTTCCAATATTCGGGACTGCTTATCATAGGTGCTGAAGGAGTGAAACGTCTTAAGGCATGGATGAAAAAGTATAAAGAACGGCTAAATCAATACAAAATGTAGATTCTGATCTATTTAGTCTTTATCTTTTTCAATATCTTTTTAATGATATTATTTAGTATCTTTAGATTGGTTTATTAAAGGAAGTATTATTTTATTAAAATTGTCTTTTGAAATTATCCGGTAATGAAAATTTACCGCTTTATTATATGCATCACTATGATGTACTATAAATTTCCCTTCCCGGAAACCCTCATAAATGTCTTTCCTGTCTTGATCTTCATTCTCAAAGGTCCAGTTCATTTCAGAAATTTGATGGTCTATCTCTTTCCAAATTTGAATCCAATATTGAAATTCAGGTTGTTGTATACTTTGAACACTTTCTACAAATGCATTGAGATAAGTTTGGTAAGGAATAATTCCTTCGGATATAAGTCGTAGATTAACTCTATAGAAATTACCCTGAAATCCGGTTGGTTCATAGTCCGGTCCATCATAATATTCCACACTGTTCATTTCTTTTAAAATATTATCACATGCAACCCTCTTATCATTGATAAGGTGACCGGGACCATAAAAGTCCTGCATAAAATTTTTATAAACATCCCTATACTGAGAAACAGGATATTTAGTTCTTTGATAAATTAATGCGGAATGTATAGAATCGTTTCTACTGGTTTGGGCAAATATATTTGAGGAACTGATTGTCAAAAAGAGAAATATAAGGAATACATTTATATTTTTCATTATCTTTTAATTTTAATAAGGTAGATCTCTTTTGATTCCGCTATCACTTCAGCTTTAAAACCGGCTTGAGATAAAATTGAAGCCAGCTTGGTAGCCGAAGGTAGTAATTCGCTTTCTGAATGCCTTTCCTTATGAATATTGTTTATAAAATCCGGGCCACATGGAAAGGCAATTATAATATCACCGTTTACCTTTAGATTCTCTCTATAAAGTTTATTTAATGTTGCAATTGGTTGTTGCAAGTGAGGATAAACACTATATAACAGAATATGATCATAAGTCCCGGGAATTTTCTCTTTTTCAAAATCCTTATTCAAGAATTCCGGAAATGGTTCAAGTCTATTGAATTTTTCTCTTGCTCTTTCAAGCATTCCAACTGAAAAGTCTACCGCTGTAATTTTACCTTGCTTTCCGATTTTTTCCGCTATATAAGGGAGAAGCACGCCGGTCCCTGTACCCAGATCAAGAACATCCTCATTTTTTTGAATCTCAATAAAACTCAGGATCTCTCTGATTTTTTCCGGGGTTGAGAGTATTTCGTTATCATCCCATGTCGAGGATAGTTCATCGAAAAAGCTTCTTTCATCCATATTAGTTAAATTTCAGTTATAATTTTTTACAAATTTAGTAAATATTTGTTATATATCACAAAAATAATTAAATTTGCCCCATTATCAAACATCCATTAATATGAAAAAATTATTAGCAGGCTCTTTTCTTCTTTTAGCTACAGGATTTATTGGACAGGCTCAGTATCAAAGTCCTAATGATACCACTTCTTTACAAGAAGTTACTATAACTGCACCTGCAAAGACTAATGTGGCACTCACTCCTCTTGATGTGACAATAGTTACTTCCCAAGAAATTGAAGAGTCTACTGAAAGCTCTCTTCTTCCTGTAATTAGAAATCATGTGCCTTCTTTCTTTATGAGTGAAAGAGGTATGGAGGGATATGGAGTTTCAGGTGGTTCCGCCGGTACAGTTAATATACGTGGAGTTGGAGGTGGAAACAGTGTTTTGTTTATGATAGACGGAATGCCGACTTGGGCCGGTTTTTATGGTCATGCCAATCCTGACACATATTCTATTAATGGAGTGGAAAAAGTTGAAATAGTAAAAGGTCCTTCTTCTCTCCTTTATGGTTCGGGAGCTATGGGAGGTTCGGTAAATATTATAACCAAAAAACAATCTAAAGAAGGGTTTTCCGGAAGAGCAAGAGCTATGTTTGGCTCTTACTATACTTCTAAGTTTAATTTAATGACAGGGTTCAAAAAAAATAAATTCTCTGCAGTAGTTGCCGGTCAGTTAGACCGCAGTAACAATAACAGGACTAATAGTGCCTTTTGGCTCGCGGATGAATATATTCAGCTACAATATTCCTTTTCGAATCATTGGAATATTGGAACAACTGTTGATATGACTCAAAGTCATGCAAACAATCCGGGAACAATTCAAACTCCCCTCGAAAATATGTGGACTGAAATTTTCCGAGGTAATGCCGCAATTTATGCCAAAAACAGCTATAAGAATGTCAATGGTGGAGTTCAAGCCTATATAAATTGGGGGAATCATGATCTTGACGATGGAAATACTCCCGGAAAACCTGAAAACCATTATATCTTCCATCTGAGAGATTACAACATGGGTTTTTCTATTTTCGAGACCATAAATCCATGGATTAATAATGATCTTTCTGTAGGAATCGATTTCCAGCACTGGGGTGGTCATGTTTGGAACACCGAAAAGGAAAATGTTTTCGATCCGAATGATGAAGGAAAAGCTTATAAAAGATCTGAAAGTAAATACAATGAAAATGAAGTGGCCGGGTATGTTATGATGCAACAGGGATTCATACGTAATCTATTATCTTTAAATGCTGGTATTAGATTGCAACACAATTCACAATATGGGAATATATGGGTACCTCAGGCAGGTTTTATAGTTCGACCTGCAAGCC
This sequence comes from Muribaculaceae bacterium, assembly GCA_022509185.1. Classification (GTDB taxonomy): domain Bacteria; phylum Bacteroidota; class Bacteroidia; order Bacteroidales; family Muribaculaceae; genus Lepagella. The sequence goes on from JAFLTS010000011.1 coordinate 53,434, forward strand.
AGTCAGAAATTAAGTTTTCATTTGGTAAAGGTTTCCGTTCACCTAATATCAGGGAACTTTATCTTTATGCACCTGCAAACCATAATCTAAAACCTGAATATTTGTTGAACTATGAATTGAGCTACCGTCAGACTGTTATAAACGGTAAACTTAATTTTGGAGCAGCAATATATTATATTGATGGTAAAAATATGATTCAGACGCAACAATTTGATGGTCGTCCTTTAAATGTAAATACCGGAAAATTCCAAAACAAGGGTTTTGAACTGGATGCTACATGGAATTTTCTTTCCAGATGGCAAATTTACGCAGGATACGCTTATCTTCATTCCAGCAATTCCAATCTCCTTTATGCTCCAAAAAACAAACTTGATATTTCTTTAGCCTATAATCCTTCCAATTTTGAATTCTCTCTTGAAAATAACAATATTTGGAGTCTGAGAAACGGTAATCCCGATGGCACTGTCAGTTATTCTCTTTTGAATTTCCGTGGCGCTTACACTTGCCCAAAGAAAGTACCTGTAACTCTATTCGTTAAGGTTGATAATATTTTTGATAAAAAATATGAAGTGATTTATGGGTGTCCCATGCCGGGTATTACCGTAATGGGAGGAGTGGAATTCAAATTTTAATCAATAAAAACATGAGAGGTAGGCTTTCCCTATTATATTTTCTACAATTTTCAATATGGGGATGCTATCTTTCATGTTTTGGACAGCTGCTGGGGGCCGGGGGATTGGGTAATGATATCCAATGGTTTTATGCTGCCGTCGGCATTGTATCTCTTTTTACTCCGGCTCTGATAGGTCATTTCGCCGATAGTTTCATACCTTCTGTCAGATTACTTGGAATCTGCCATGCTATCGCTGCTTGCCTGATGTTTCTTTGCTGGTGGTATTCCGACACTCACCGAATGTTTTCATTCTGGCCCTTATTTCTTCTTTATATTGGTTTTCTGGCCTTTTATATGCCTACAATGGCACTGTCCAACACTACTACTTTTGCTCTTTTGAAAAGAAAAGGAGTAAAGCCTGTTGATCAGTTCCCGATAATAAGAATTTGGGGAACTTTAGGTTTTGTGGCAGCTATGTGGTTTGTGAACTCTGCTTATATTTTTAACGGAACTTTTGGCTTTACACTTAATGATCTTGATCCGGCAGCCTCCAATAGATTCCAATATACTCCTATGCAACTTTTGGTCAGCTCAATACTTGGCATAATAACTGCTATATATACTGTAACTCTTCCCGTCCTTCCTGTTCCTAATCCGGGAAAAACCACCAATTTTTCGGAGATTTTCGGTTTTCGAGCCTTCAAATTGTTCCGCCTTCAGAATGTAAGAACATTTTTGATTTTTGCTGTTTTTGCAGGAGTTTGTCTGCAAATCTCCAATGGATATGCCATTCCCTATTTAAACCATTTTATGGCTTTTCCTCAATTTATGGGATCTCTTGCTGCCGGAAATGCCACTATGCTATTTTCACTTTCTCAAATCTCTGAAGCTGCCTTCATACTTATTACGGGAGTCGCAATGAAAAAAACCGGATTCAAATGGGTTATCTTTTGTGCTCTGGCAGCCTGGTGTCTTCGTTTCCTATTTTTAGGAATTGGCAACCCCGGAGAGGGTTTAGGATGGTTGATTGTCTCCATGATAGTCTATGGAATTGCTTTCAATTTCTTCAATATTGCCGGACATATATACATGGATCAAAACAGTGACCACACCACAAAAGGATTTGGACAAGGATTACTTATGTTGATGAGTAATGGAATTGGAGCCACATGTGGTATGATTGGAGCCGGATATATAATTAACCATTTTTGTCATTGGGAGATGATAGATTCACCATCAGGTAATGGTATGATGAGGCTTTTTATGGGTGATTGGTTTATGCCTTGGATTATTTTTTCAATTTATGCGATAGTATTGGGGTTGTTTTTCCTTTTGTTCTTTAAAACTCATCATAAGAAAGTTTAAATTTAAAGTTTTGTATTGCAAACGCTTACATTATAAAAATTAAACACAAGAGAAAGATTGGACTGTTAAAAATATATAACAGCATATATTTCGGATAATATTTTATAGAAATTTTTCTAATTTTGAGTAAACTAATATTCATACATTGAGTCTAACCTTTATTATAATGTATGAAAATTTTAATAACCTTATATCTAATACAACAATCAAACACATTAATTTAAGTCATTATGAAGAAATTTCTTGCTTTAGGGCTGATCTCTATTTGTAGTGCCATGACATTTGCTCAAGATTATGTTGAGCCTGTGGTAATTCCTGATGCAACAGCTCGAAAAATTTCTCAAGATGGGAAATGGGTTGGCTGTCATGGAACCTCAATCGTAATATACAATGTAGAGACAAACAAAAGTGAAGTCTATGCAGAGTGTTCTTTAGGAAACGGAAATGCAATAGCATTAAGTGGATTGACTGTAGGTAGCCAGGAAGACTATGCAGCTTTAATGAAAGAAGGGAAGTTGATTTTACCTGAAATTTTTGTAGAGGCAGAATTTGCAGGCTTTAATGGAATTACATCGGATGGGTCCCGACTTGTTGGTTTTGTAAAAAATCCCGTTTTAATTGGAGATGATGAAACAGATCCTTATGACGAGGGAATTATAGCATACGTGCCGGTTTATGCTGATATTGACCCGGATGGAAATATAGAATCATATGAGGTATTACCCTATCCTGAAAAAGACTTTCTGGGAAACGTGCCTCAGGCTGTCAGAGGAATATGGATTTCAAATGATGGGAAAACTATTCTGGCCAGTATGACCGATTCAAATGGAAGAATGGAAGATCCAATTGTATATACTCAATCAGAAAATGGAGATTGGGAATATACTACACCCACCAAAGAATTCTTTAATCCTGAAGGTATTGATATTCCGGAAAATCCTTGGAATAATTATCCTCCACAACCTAAGCTTACTGACTATATGAATGCCTTACAATACCAAGCATACATGAAAGCATGGGAGAATTATTTCTTAAACGGAGGTCCGGAAGTAGATCCTTTACAGTATATGAATGAAGACAAAGCCGAGGAATACATAAAGGCTTATGAGGAATATGAAAATTATTTCACCGAACATTTAGAGGAATTTAATGCTTACGAAAAAGCATATAGAGAACTCCTTCAAACATCTATATATTTTGGTGATACTGCAATGGACCCGGAAGGCTCTTTCTTTGCTACAAACGGTCATTACTATGATGAAGAAGGAACAAACGCACCTTCAAGAGTTTTGATTTCTAATATAGAGACCGGTGAAAATAAATTTATAGAGTCTAAATATTCAGGATTGAAGATTCATCAAATACTTTCTGATGGAACTATAATTGCTTATACAGGTTTATTTACCTATGATGTCTTGAAAGGCTATATTTTACTTCCGGGAGAATCAGAATTTCAACCTTTCTCCAATTACCTCGCAACAGTTAATCCTAAGTATGCGGAATGGTTGGAAGATATGTTCCCCTATGGAGAAGGGATTATTAATGCCAGTGAAAATATGGCAGTTATAGCTGGCGGACTCGACATTTTAGCAGTAGAAGATACACGTCTCTTCCCTGAATCAACTATTATAACTTATATCCTTCCTGATGTTAATGGCTTAGCTGGAGTAGAGGCTATAGAAGAGTCTCCTGTAGACGGAGTTTATAAAGTATATAATCTGATGGGTGTCAAAGTTCTTGAAACAAAAGATAAATCAGAAATCAAAAATATAGGGAAAGGTATTTATATTGTAAATGGTAAGAAAATAGCCCTGTAAATAAAAATAACAAAAAATTCAGGAGTAGCGGCGTTCTGTCGCTACTCCTGTTTATTTAACTTATATGAGTTGGCTTATTAGAGGGGAAATAAACCTATCTAATTTTATAAATTAAGTTTTTTATTTAATAATAATTTCAACCGATTTTTTATTTCCCAAATTATCAAATACACTGAGTTTGTGATAACCTGATGAAGGAAGTAATTTGATTTGATGAATATCAGAGGTCATTCCTATAAAACTATTATCCATATGCCAGAATAATTCAGCTCTGGGGTTGTTATAAGCCACCTGACAAATTATCTCAGAAGTCTCTCCATCTGATTTCTTTGGTAAGTAAATCACAGCTCCATCAGAAGGATAATAAAATTAATACCATAGGCACTTTCCTGTAGATCCTCAGGTGGTTCTATATAATCCACTTGATTTTGTTTGTAATAGTATTTAGGAACTGGAGGTAAAATAAAATAAGAAATCATCTCAGACGGTTCCGATGCATTTCTGACTCTTCTTAAACCATCAAGAGATATAGGTAATTTCTTACAATATGGACAGTTTTTACTTTTAATTGCTTGTGAAGGTACTATCTGCATTTTTGTTTCATTGCAATCTTTCCCGGCCAAATGACCTGAATACCTACAAACGTTCATTTCGCTACCTCCAGGTTTTTCAAACCATCCGGAATTTGGAAGTAGATTGAATATGTCAAACATTACTGGCCCTGCAGTTCTTGCACCTGTCAACTCGGCCACCCCACTCCCATCGGAATTTCCAACCCATACTCCCACAACATATTTTGGAGTTATACCGATTGCCCAACCGTCTCTTGCACCATAACTAGTCCCTGTCTTCCAGGCAATGTTCTGTAGTGAACTAACACGAGAATAATCGAGTTGGTCAGGTCTGTTAACCTCTCTCATGGCCTCAAACATGGAATAAATGGCTATCCTGTCATTCAAAGGGAAATCGGGGTTAAAACGAGCGAGATTACTGTAACAATTGACTATATCTATCAAAGACACTTCTGCACCGCCCAAAATCAATGACAGCCCATACTGATCTGCATTTCGTGTCAACGTTGACAGGCCACATTTCTGAAGTAAAGAAGCGAATCGGGAAACTCCAAATTCTTTCAATAACCAGACATAGGGTATATTTAGAGAAAGTGCCAATGCATTTTTAGCATCAACGACTCCTGAATATTGACCATCGAAATTTTTTGGTGAAAATCCTCCGAAATCAGTAGGGAAATCAGGGAGAACAGTATTTGGTAAAATAATTCCTTCTTGTAAGGAAGCACAATACAGCAATGGTTTGAGAATACTGCCTGATGAACGTGGTGACCTTGCAATATCAACCCATTTACCGGATCTTTCTGAATCCATATCGGCATTCCCGCAATATACAATGATATTCCCGGTTTGAACATCTGAAATCAAAACTGACAGGTCGTTAATGCCACTCAAAGAAAGTTCATTTCGCCAATATTTGGCAATCGCTTCCACTCTTCTTTGAAGTGAAAAATCTATTTGTGTCTCACATTTGTTTCCGTGTGATATTTTGTTAAAATATTCTACCAAATGAGGAGCGATTTGTGGCATCGAATAAGGTTGGCCAATCAAAGGTTCTTCTATAGACAATTCGTATTCATCTTCATCCAATTCTCCTTTCTCATATAGACGTTTCAACAATCTGTTTCTTTTTTTCAAAAGCTTATCACGATTTTTGGAAAGATGAACGGAGGAAGGGGCATTCTGCATCACCGCCAATGTACAAGCTTCAGCCCATGATATCTCATTACCGTCGTTTCCAAGATATTTCCACAATGCAGCATCAAGTCCAACAACATTACCTCCGAACGTTGCATGTGACATATACATTCTTAATATTTCTTCCTTGGAATAAGTCAGCTCCATTCGGGTAGCCATAAACATTTCAATCATTTTCTCAATGATATTTCGTTTACCTCTTCTATGCAGCCTTATGGTCTGCATCGTTATAGTGCTCCCTCCGCTTACTACTCTTCCTGTGGAAATATTTTGCAATAATGCTCTCCCCAGTCCCCTTATACTAATACCGAAATGAGAATAAAATCCACGATCCTCATATTCTATCAAAGCCTTTTCAAATTTTTCAGGTATGGAATTACAAGGAGGAAAACGCCATTGTCCGTCATCCGCAATTCTTGCTCCCAATAATTCTCCGGTCTTTGCATTAACCACCGTGGAATAAGAGATGTCTTTGAAAAGATCTGACGGCAAACAAAATAACCATAGCAGAAGAACAATTCCTCCTATTATGGCAATTGCTATTTTCACTCTTTTTATTTGCATTATATTGAAACAGAAACTCTTTTATTTGAAGTTATGGCTCTACAATTCGGATTATACATATCCTCACAAATAGTTGAGGGTAACATATAATTTCCTTGATAAGCGGCCCTTAATTTCACATCAAATGTTTTGGATGAACCTCCTTTTATCGCAAAATAAAAATTTGATGAATTGTCTCTGATATCTATATAATCATCATATGCATCTGAATATCCATACAGACGTTCATTCCAGATCTCCCAACCCGAAGGTATAGCATAAGTCAAAGCCATATTTTGAACATCGTCTCCAAGATTTGTTACCGTTATCCTTGCCTTGAATTCAGTGTCTTGCTTGAGAGTGGTAATGGAAATCGGCTTACCTTCCAAGTCAACATAACTTATATTCATCTTTAATCCTTTGGCATTTGCTTTTACAATCTGGGTAGCATCAGGAATGTATGAGTTAACAAGAGAAACCTCCAAAGTTCCTTTACCATTGTTTTCTATTTTTACTTTCCCTGATTTTGAATCCAGGTTAAATTCTTTCAATGTTTTGAAATCTGCAATTCTCAAAGGAGACTTCCCGGTTTCATATAATACTGCACAAGGTGAATCTTTTCCCATCACTTTACTTAGCTCATTCATAGCAATAGTTGCGAAAGCAATATCCTGGGTTACATAATTATTCCCTGTACAATTAGAAGCTACTTTCCTCGCTATAGGCAAAGCCTTGTCTGTCATCCTACAAAGTGTGTAAGCTTCCAATTTTATTGCCATATCACGGGTTGGTGAATAGAACCAGTCACAAGATTTTATTTCCTCAGATCTCTCTGCCCTTTCTATAAGTTTTTCTGCAACATCCTTTCTTCCTGTCTCTGCGTATGCAGATGCAAGGCAATAAGCTGCTGTTCGTGACAGTTTCTTTGACTCCTTCAGCCTGTTCATAGCTGCTGTTACAGGAGAATTAGCGTATGTCAACGAATAAAGTCTGAAAGCCTGAATCAAATCTGTGTCGGAAGAATATCTGTAATTTCTCGAAGAATTTTCCTGATATTTTTTCCACTTTTCAAAACAAGACTTGTCAATCCTGAATCCCTGTCTGTCTGCCTCTGTCAATACAATCCCTGCCATTGTTGTAACCCAATTGTTAACATCTCCGTATCCTGGCCAATATACAAAACCTCCATTTTCAGTTTGTCTTGTTTGTATTGCCTTAATAATTCTCGGCAATTCTTTTTCACATTGTTGCCTTTGAGTTTCATTAAGGAATTCTCTACCGAATAACATGAATATTGCCTTCGAGGATAATTGCTCTGTACAAAGATGGGGATAGGATTCCATGAATATATTGATTGCTGAGAAATTCAAAGTCGGCATCGTCGCTAACTGTAATGAAACTATACCGTTAGAATTAGGATGCCAGAATAATTCTTCTGATTTACCGGCAAACAAAACTTTTTCTTGAGTATCTATAACTCTTGGCATAAGATGGGAAACTGCAATGAAAGTTGTGTCACTAATTTCGTGACCATTTCCTATTGCTTTGACAATTATTCTTGCTTTACCTTCTTTAGATTTATCGCATATCAGTTTGAAGTTAACCAACTGCTCACCGGTTTCTTTGAAGTTTATATTCTGACTGCTTTTACCCGATACTTTTACGGGCCCTTCAGTCTGAATATTTAAAGTAACATTTCTCATATCCTTATCCATTGCGAATACATTTACAGGCATCACGACTGTATCGCAATTTGCCAATGTCCTCGGCAATGACGATAAAAGCATCAACGGAGACGTCACCTTAACTGTCTTGTCAGAATTCCCGTAACTCCCCTCGTGTCCGGCTATAACCATCACCCTGACTGACCCAACATAATTTGGAAGTGTGATTTTATGTATCTTGACTCCTGCCATATTTGTGAAAGGGCCCAAGAACATCACGGCAGGATTGAATCTTTTCTCCTTACCGGCTGCCCTTCTTAAGGCTGCATCACCTCCAACGCTTAATATTGACCTGAAATTGCTCACGAAAGCCCCTATCACATCGTCAAACATATCAAAGGTCTTCACTCCCAATGCTTCCCTTTGATTGAAAGCCACACATGGTCTCGGTGTCTTGAAATTGGTAATATCAAGCAAGCCTTCATCCACAATAGCCAATGTATAGGTCATAGGTTTATTGTCTTTTTCCTTTATCTTCACTGTGAATTGTTCTTGTGGGTGCAGTTCTTCAGGCATCTCAATAACTGGGTGTAGAATTGAATTTGGATCAACTACGGTTAGGGGTTCCACTCCGAATAATCTTATCGGTGTGTCAAAATCCGTTTCCTTATGTGGACGCAGCATTGTGGCTGTAATATAGAAATTAGGAGCCATCGATTTCTCTATCTTCAAAGGATATTTGGTCTCATTCTTTCCGGAAAGAGATACCCATAGTTTCTTGATAACCTTAGACCCATTCTCAATTGAAAGAAGCACTCTCCCTCCTTCACATTTCGGAAGATAAACATTAGCTGTCTCTCCAACATTATATTGTTTTTTATCACAGGTGAATGTAAGTTCAGTACTACCCGAAGCATTCCCTTTTTCACTTCTTCCCCTCCACTCAGGCCAATCAACCATAAATACTCCTCCGGTGGCATGTCCTCCCTTGGGATCCCTTACTATAACAAGATATTTGCCCCAATCCGGATATTCTACCTTAAAAGGAACAGATGCATACCCGTTGTTGGCAGTGATTAATCCTTTAGAAATAACATCTGCTGACGTGCTCTGAACGTATCGGTTGAGATCCTTGGCATTCCCTTCATACCACCAGTTCCAATCCAGTTTGTAAATTTTGTATTCAAGTTCCCTTGTCTTCATCCTTGCCCCAACTTGATTTACCACCATTACCGGGAAATGAATATCTTTGTCAGTTTCATAGTTTTTATTTTTCAAAGCGATGCCGACATAAACTCCAAAAGGAGAAAACGGCACCGTCTTGCTTACGATACTGGCATCACCACCGGGTTCTGTAACCTTAGCTGTTATATTAGCAATCAACATTCCGGGAGAATTGAAATCAGTACCTATTGTGCACAATTTGTTTAAAGAACCGATGCTGTCGGTCTTGCCGGATACTAACTGTGTTTTGGATTCAGTATAAGTTACAAGCGGATTCTTGAATGTATAATTCTTATATTTTTCAAAAGGGTTAGGATTGGTATAAAGAGTCATTTCCATAGAGGCATTCATGTTCTTTGCAACAGGTCCTGTAAGCCAATTTGACTCTAATCCAATCCATTCTGATTTGTTAGCATTGATTACATCAGGAGTCTTTATATTTATCTTAAGTCTGTTGGGCTTAATTGTCTCTATACGTACTGGATGATGGAATGTCTGATTGCCTACCTTGAAATCAGCCTCCCAAATACCGGTCGGCACGTTTTCATCAGTAGAGATTGTAAAAGCATAAAAGCCATCAACTCCCGTAGTCAAAGTCTGTCTGTCATAAAGTTGATCTTCGGGATTGTAAAGTTCCAAAACAACCGGATGGTTTGCCGGTAGTTTCTTATCCTTATCCTCTATGATCAAAGTAATATGTATATCGTCACCGGGTCTCCAGACACCTCTTTCTCCATATGTGAATCCTTTGATACCTTCAGATGTTTTTTTACCCGATACATCGAAATTACTTGTAGATAGTTCATATCCTGACTTTACCTTTAGATATGTGGTGCTGTAACCATCCGATGCTGTAACCATGAAAGGTTTGTTGTCGGTCTTAAAATCTACAAATCCGGTTTCATTCGTAAATCCGGAACCTATTTTTTGCAATTGATAATTATAGGCTGTAACTTTTATCCCTGATTTTGGTAAAGCTGTAACAAGATCTGTAACAATTGCTCTTATTTCGTTTTCTTCAGCTTTCTTTACTATCAGTCCAAGGTTCGAGGCTACAAGATTTACTTCCGGCATCCTTCCATCCCAATCTATCATATAATAAGAATCTTTAGTTGGGTCGTCCGACTCATTCCAGTTATACTCACCGGATTTATAATCAGGCGTATCCCTGTAAATCCAAGTTTCTGCCTTATCCCATATCTTGTTGTCATCTTGTGTTATACCGTTTACCTCCGTGAAATTTTCAGGTTCACTTTTATCATAAAGAGAAAAAGCTTTCCTGAATGTGAGTCTGATATTATAAACTGCACCCCTTTCCTGTGTAAAAAGATTTTTAAGGTCTATAGCAAAATCATTCCATTGATGAAGGTTCAAAGACTTGTCTTTATCGAGTCTGACTGTCTTATGGTAAATCAATCTTCCGTATCTTCTTAAAGTTCCCGTATATTCCAATTCATTCTCCTGCAGAAATGACAATACATTTGTAGGAAATAGTTTAACTACTTCTACATCAACAGCAGCCAAATTGACAGCTCTGAAAGGTAGTTTAAGGTTTCGGTTATCTGGCAGTATCGACCCTTCAAAAGGCATCTCTATGGCTGGAGGAATCACTTCCTGCTTGAAATGTTGCTCGATCTCTTCATCCAAGCTTCTGCCTTCATTATTTTTGAGTAAGTCTGAGATTCTTAATGTAAGGTCTGTGATACCATTTGTAGGATAATAAATCTTTACATTTGTCCCGCTTCTTTCTATTCTCAACTCGTTTATTTTGTCAATCATAATAAGTCCGTCAAGTTCCTGTTGCGATGATAACGGTGAACTGAATTCCAGATTTAGATAAGGTTCAGCCTCCTCAATCCTTTCTGCATCCAACAATTTGAAATCTGCCACAGACGGGACGGTTATCTTCACTTCTTTTGCTGAAAAACCAAACTTAGGGTCAATTGATAATTTGAGCGGTGTATCCTTGTCACTCCTTTTGATACCGGTTATTTTGAATCCTCTGCTTTTGTTGGTAGCTTTTGGATCCATGATCACTTTTGCACCCTGATAATCACATAATATTAAGGAACTGTCAGAAGTGATACTATCTCCGGCTTGAACATTATACTCTAATAGTCCTTTTACTGACATCATAGCGATATTGTCAGGATCAACAATGGCTTTTATATCCGCAAACCTTATTTCTCTCGGTTCAACATAGAATGTGAACTTGAAATCTGACAATGAATCGATACCTGTTAGCTTTTTCATGTCTAATCTACAAGTATATTCCTTGGCTTCTTTAAGACTTTCATCTGGTATGAAATCTATTATTCGTTCATTTTCGGTCAAGGAAAGCTGACCTTTTATCTTAGGAGAAAATTTCAATGACTTTTCCAAGAGGTTGGCATCATATTTCTGCCGCATAAATTCCGTAATTTCTATTCTTATTTTTGCATCCTTGTCAATACGTGCCGGAGTATATGCAGCAATCCATTTTAACGCTTCTTCATCTGTCATGCTCTTTTTGTTGCATGAAGAAAAGATACTTAAAAGAATACACATAACTGAAATTAAGGATAAAGAATACCATTGGTCTTTGATGTAGCGAATTTTGGATTTCATAATATTTCTAAAAACAAAAACTAAAAGCCAAATTTAGATACCCGAATTTCGCATAAAGTAAACGTCCGACAAACGATTTTGTCGGACGTTGTATATAAGGCTTATTTTATTGTACAAAATTCTCTATCAATACACAGAATTCATTATTTCCCTGTATTTATTATACGAAATATACTCTCCTCCAAGTTTTTTAAAGGTTGGCGTTTCAAATTGAGTATCAATTAATTTAATTGACTTCCCTTCTATATTTCTTTCTTTGCATAATAAAATAAGTCCGATTTGGCTTGCAGAAGAATGTAATGAAAACATACTTTCTCCTTGAAAAACTCCCTTATGCCAAAAACCATAAAATCCTCCCACAAGCTTATCTCCCTCCCAAACTTCAATACTTTTTGCTAAACCCAAGTTATTTAATTCTATAAAAATTTTTTCAATCGTCTCTCCAAGCCATGCATTATCATCGTTGTCTCTTCCGTTTATCATTCTACAATTATGAATCACATCCCTGAAAGCCTTATTGATCGTTATAAAATATTTATTCTTGTTCAAAAGGCTTTTCAATGAATGACTCACATGAATTTTTTCAGGGAAAATTACGAATCTATTACGGGGACAATACCAATAGGCATCACCCACGTCTTTATAGGGAAACCACGGAAATATGCCCCATTTATAAGATTTAATCAATTTATTAGTTTCCGGCTGACCCCCAATTGCATAAAGTCCTTGAGAATTTATATTATGAATATCATAATTCGGGAGATTAAACAATATCAGAGGATCTATAAAATCTGTTCCATTCTCCATATCGCATATCACGAATTTCTTTTCCGGTTGCTCTAATGTAAAGGCATATGTCAATTTTACATCATACATATTGAAAGACTATCGTTCTCTAAGTTTACACTTATTTCTCCCCCTTCTTGAGCTTTTATATTAAGGAGAGATTTTGTAAGTTTCTTTTTAAGCTCGTTTTGAATCACTCTGTCTATTTCCCGTGCTCCATAATCTTTTGTAAAACCCTTTTCAAGAAGATAATTCTTTGCTTCTTCTGAAATTTTTAATTTAAAATTTTTTACTTTCAGTTTTGCACTAAGTTCTTTCAATTTTTTATTAAGAATTTGTAAGGCCATTTCTTTAGTCATTTCATTAAAAAGAACAGTGGCCGAAAGACGATTAAGAAATTCAGGTTTGAAAATTTTCTTTACCTGCTTCAACATAGCATCGCTTCGGGTGACATTACTGGCAAATCCTACATTAGCCTGAGAAGCAAATTGAGCTCCTGCATTAGAAGTCATTATAACCACTACATTTCGGAAATCAGCTTTATTCCCCTTGTTATCTGTAAGCTTGGCATAATCCATCACCTGAAGAAGTATATTATAGATATCGGGATGAGCTTTTTCAATTTCATCAAGAAGCAATACTGAATTTGGTGTTTTTCTAACAGCATCTGTTAAAAGACCCCCATCTTCATAACCTACATATCCTGCGGGAGAACCTATAAGTTTGGCCACTGTATGTTTTTCAGTATATTCACTCATATCAAATCTCAAAAGATCCACCCCTAATTCTTTAGCTAAAAGTCTTGCCAACTCAGTTTTACCAACTCCGGTAGGTCCTACAAAGAGCAATGACGCTAACGGCTTGTTTTCATCACTTAATCCCACCTTAGACATAAGAATGGATTCGGCTACTTCATTAACCGCCTTCTCCTGTCCAAAAAGCTGGGAGGAAATCCTATCTTCAAGTGTTTCGAGATTTTGTGGATCCTCATCGGTTATTGCTAAAGATTCTACCTTACATTTTTTTGCAAGAACTTTTGAAACTAATTCTTTATCCACTATCTTCACTCCCTGACCATCTATTTCCATCTGTTTGGCTGCCCCACTTTCGTCGATAAGGTCAATGGCCTTATCAGGTAAAAATCGGTCGTTGATATGTCGGGCACTTCCTTTCACAGCAAATACCAAGGCTTCTTCAGTGTACTTCACTTTATGGAAATCTTCATACCTATTCTGAAGTTGTTTCAAAATATTTAGAGTTTCTTCTTCAGAAGGTTCATGTATATCGATATTAGTGAATCGTCTTACGATACTTTTACTTCTCGCAAAATATCTCTTATATTCTTCATAAGTAGTAGCTCCAATAAATTTTATTTTACCTCCCTCCAAATAAGGTTTCAAAATATTCGACGCATCCAGAGAGCTTTCACCTACCGCTCCCGCACCAATAAGATTATGTATTTCATCAATATAAATTATAGCATTTTTTTCATTTGATGCTCCCTCCATTATAGATTTGAGTTTTTTCTCAAAATCTCCACGGAATTGAGTTCCTGCCAGAAGGTTGCCTAAATCCATTCTATAGATTTTTGACCCCTTTAATTTTTCCGGTACTTGGCCATTCTCAATCATAGCCGCAAGCCCATATACTAATGCTGTTTTACCAACTCCGGGTTCTCCTATATGCAAAGGATTATTTTTATCTTTTCTACATAGCACTTGCATTGTTTTTGAAAGCTCCTCTTCTCTACCTATCAAAGGATTGTTATCTTGATAGGTCTCATTCAAACAAACCACTAATTTTTTCCATTCATTTTTCTTCTCTGATTTATCTTTTTTCTCAGAATTAAGAAATTCTTCATCATAAGAAGGCTCTTCTTCTCCAAGGACTTCTGTGTCTGCTTCTCCTAGTAATATAGAGAGGAAAAAACCTTCTTCTCCCCTTATAGCGTTCCATAACAAATATTGAGCCCAGGATTCTTCAAGACTTAACAAACCCTTTATTATATGAATTATTTCAATTTTAGATTTACCACAAGAAATAACGTTTAAATCAGCATATTCCAGCATCTGGCTAAACTGTAATGAAGGCGAGGGAGCAAAATCAATATCTTCTGGAATTATATCTAAATCTGTAATATTATCATTAATTTTCTCTAAAAGTTCCTCTATGTCAGCTCCGATATATTTCAAAGCATTCGAAAAATCAGGATTTTGAATCAAAACCATTAATATATGTTCAGGAGTCAGATATTCATGTCTTCTTTTTAATGCTTCCTGATAAGCATGTTCTAATAATTCCTTTGTTTCCCAAGTTAAGGAATTATTCAGTTCTGTATAAAATGGGAGTTTATTATCCATAATTCCTTTTCTGTTTCTTTCATTCCCTGTTTATTGTTATCCTTAAAGGAAAACCGTTTTTTCTGGCAATATTTGTTGCATCTGCAGATTTAGTCATAGCTATATCATAAGAATAACTACCTATTATTGCTTTACCCTCATGGTGTACCTTTAACATAAGATCTTCTGCTTCTCTTTCACTCTTTAAAAAGATATGTCTTAGAATAAGCGTTACAAAATCCATAGGAGTAAAGTCATCATTATGGAATATTACATTAAATTTATGTGGTTCATTAATTTTTGAAGTTATCCTCTCTTTAGTAATTTGATTTTCTTTAGGCATATTTTAAAGTGAAAGTTTTAGACCTTAAATTTACAAAATAACTTTATAATTTTTTTTCTTCCTTAAGAGTGAAGATAAATAAAAATGGCTCCTCTAATGGGAGCCATTAATAAAACTTTATACTATTAATTTTAGATGGCCGTGAGCATTAATTCTATACCGATGAGCCACACCTGTTGAGTGATCTTTTACTTCAAAGACACAATCTTCCGGATCTACTTTTAGATTTGCTTCTGACAAGGCCTTTTCAATGGCACCCTCTATAGTATGATCTCCATCACTGGTTGATTTATAAAGACATGATCCATCCGGTCCCCAAATAGTTACCGTTACCTCATTACCGAGTCTTAAAGTATCAAACTTTTCCATAATATAATTTTTGAGATTTATAAATAATGTTCATGTTTTTTTTCAAACTATTCTTAATATATAAACACAATTATTTTATTATGGTTGACTCTTTATTAACTTATAATTTATTTATTATGTACGTTTATAGGAAATAAGGTATTTCCAGTCTTCAGGAGGTAACTGATATTTTTCTTCCTTAAAAAATTCTCCTTTAAAACCTTTAAATTTCTCAGCTTCATAAAAATGACAAATACCGATTCCCATATCGACAATTGCAACCTGACTTTTGGGTTTATAATAAAACATTACTTTATTATCTTTTATTAAAATTCTCCATGGCTGAGAGTTGGTGGAGGAAGGTGCTAATCTTAACATTTCCAATGAAAACATATATTCATTTTCTTCATTCAGTGTTTTTTGAAAATCATCTTCAAAAAATAATTTAGAAATTGGAAGACGGTGATCGCTACCCATTGCTTTTCTACCAAGTTTTTCTATTAATCGTGGTTTTTCAGGATATCCTACCGGACTTATTAATTTAAGAGATTCTCCTTCAGGCCAGCTTTCATTTCTTTCAAAATCGGTTCCTTTAAAAGTAGCTGCGATCCAACAAGTTCCTAATCCCATTTCAGTCGCCTTCAAAACTACCTGTTCGAATTGAAATCCCGCTGTTAATGCCGAGACTTCATCATTCCCAACACCTAGTAGGAAGAAATCGGAGGCTCCTTTTATAAAACCATAAGTGCTCGGTTTGAAGCCTTCCTTTAAATCGAAAGATTTTAATCTTATAGTCAACTTTCCTCCAAATAATGTAAAGGACGAATCTATGGCTTTTTGTAATAGCTCTAACTCTTCTTTTGAAAGTGGTTTTTCCTGATAGCTTCTAACTGAATGTCTCTTTTTTATTGCTTCTATAATATCCATAATCTGTTAATTTTTATTTGTATAACGATATAAAAATCAAATAGTTCTCCCGTTATACGAAATAATGACTATCCGTAAAAATACCCAGAGTAATGAATGTAGGGATAATTATAAAAAAAACATGGAGGGTATAATTGAGGATAATTATATAAGAAATATAAAAGAGATAGAATATCAGCCTTCCGCATATTATAAAGTTTATGCTTTATGACCACCGATTTGTTTATTACGCTCTTTTTGGGTGGATCCTTCAGCGTAATTAAGACCTCTTAGCACTACGTTTTTTCCGTATCTTTTTCTTAAGTTCAATAAGGCCTGTTGTCTGTTTCTCTCTTTTCTGTTAGTTTCTATTTCTTTATCTTGTTGTTTTTGAATTTCTTCCCAGTCAGAAAATAAATCTAACTGAGGTGTATATTTTTGATAATTTATCTTTTTCTCATCTATTAGATTATTTACAGATAGGGTGATTCTTCTTACCAATAGATCCGGATTTATAATTCTGTCGAATAATTCGCTCACTTTATCCATAATTTTATTGGATGATGAGGTTGGCACTTCGAAATTTGCAGTTCCATGACTATGGTTAGGTACCTCTCTACCATAAAAATCTTTCTTGATTTTCCCTTTATACTTGAATCTTATGGTTTCATTCTTTAAAGATTCTACATCATATCCAATAGTTAAGACAATTTGGTTAGTCACAAGTTTTTGCTCAATTAAATCGAAAGAAATTGCATCAGCCATTTCTAAAACCACTGTTTTTACCTTCTCTGCCGTGTAAGGTTCCTGAAGCACTTGTCCGCTACTTAGTGATTTTGTTTCAGGCTTATAATCCTTGATATCAGAAATCGTAACAGGCTCCCATCCCCAGGCATGATCTATCAATAATTCAGCATTCACACCAAAAAGGTTATATAATAATTGTTCGTTATTGATAGACTGACGAGCTATATCACCCATCGTAAAAATATTATAAGAAGCTAAACTTCGTGCTATTCCCCTACCCACTCTCCAAAAATCTGTTAAAGGTTGATGATCCCACAAAATCTTTCGATAACTCATTTCATCAAGCTCGGCAATTCTGACTCCATCTTTATCCGGCGGCATCTTTTTAGCAACAATATCCATTGCAATTTTTGATAAATATAAATTGCTGCCAATTCCTGCTGTTGCAGTAACTCCCGTTTTTTTAAGCACCTCTCTTATAATAGTCATGGCAAGTTCATGGGTTGACATATTATAAGTTTTTAAATAGGAGCTTACATCTATAAAAACTTCATCTATAGAATATACATGAATATCTTCCGGTGCAATGAAATGAAGATATATATCATAGATACGGGAACTATAATCTATATATAGTTGCATCCGTGGCGGAGCAATTATAAAATCTATTGAATAATCAGGATGAGATTCTAAAAATTTATTTGACTCGCTTTTCCCCTTTTTTCCTCTACCTAAATTAACCTCCCTAATTTTTTGTACTACTTCAAAAAGTCGTGGCCGGCCTCCGGTGCCATATCTCTTTAAAGCGGGAGAAACAGCCAGACATATCGTCTTCTCTGTTCTTGATGAATCTGCTACAACAAGACAAGTATCCAAGGGATCTAAACCTCTCTCAATACATTCTACAGAAGCATAGAAACTTTTTAAATCTATTGCAATATAATGTCTGGAACCCATTCCGATTTATTTACCCAATAATTTTTTTCTCATTGAATTGAGAAGGGTCAATGCTTCATCCCTTCCCTCATTTACTAATTCAGAATAATGAGTATCGCTATTAACAGGCATAAATATTCCGGCTTGTAAAATCCTCTGCCAATACCGTGGATGAGGAAAAAATCTGCCGTATTTTTTCCAATGTTTAGTATTAATCTCAATCATCCTTCCGCTTAATATAGCCTCATTAATTGTATTTGCAGCTAATTCTTTATAAAAAGGCCTTTCTTCTATTTCGGGATCCACTGATGAGGCATTTAAAGAAATTTTATCAACATGACCTATAATATCAAATCCTCCTCTCCTAATCATTTCAAAAGTTTGATGCCAGAAGGTTTTTACAACATATTCAAGATCATCTTCAAAATATTCATGCAAATAAGTCTTAAACCTTTCCGGTGATCCATCAATATCATGATACTCTCCTTTTTGATTCGGAATGAAATGAACCGATCCTATTATATAGTCTAAATCATATTTTTTCAATATTTCTGAGGAAGGTCCGTTTAATGGATCTAAATAATCTACTTCCATCCCTTCAAAAATTTTTATTTGAGGGTAGATGTTCCTTAGTCTTTCAATTTCTAATTTATATTCTTGCACAGAGGCTTCTTGCATATTGCATCCACTTTCTATGCTTATTGGAGCATGAGGACTGAAACCCCATACCTTAAAGCCAGAATTTATTGCCGACCTTAAAATTTCTTCCATTGAGTTTCGTCCGTCGCAGAATTGAGTATGACTATGTAAATTTACTCTTCCTGAAAAATCTATACCCTTAAGTCGTTCCATTTCTCAAATTTACTCTAAATAATTAAAACTGTTGAAAAAATTTTTATCTTTGTTTTCACTTAACTTGTTAATAATATGTTGACTCCTCAGGAAATCGAAACCAATAAAATTAAGTTTATCCGTCTTTTAGAATCCACTGAAAGGGAAGGAATGAAAAAAGTTTTGGAATTTCTTGAGGAATCAGATTTTTATAAAATTCCTTCATCACTAAAACGTCATCATGATTGGGAAGGAGGTCTGGTTCAACACTGTCTAGGTGTATATGATAGATTAAAAACCACAGGTGAAAATCTTCCTTCCGACAGTGTTATAATAACTTCTCTCCTTCATGATATTTGTAAGGCCGGAAAAATATACAATGAAAATGGGGAATGGAAAGAACGGCATGATGATGAGCTCGAAATTCCTGGCCATGGAGACAGGTCTGTTCATATACTCAAAAATTTGGGATTAAAACTATCTCCTGAGGAAATAAAGGCCATAAAATGGCATATGGGTGGTTGGAAGATTGGTGAACGCTCGAAAGAAGATATTAAAGAATTCTTTGGTACTAAAAATTCTGACCTTTGGCGACTTCTTCATAACGCTGACAGATATAATGCTTCTCATAATTCTTAAAAGTCAACTTCAATTCAACAATTTAAAACACTTAAATGTTAGAATATTAAAAAATTAGAATTATGGAAAGAATATTATTTGTTGTCACCAGCCATGGTGAATTAGGGAACACAGGAAGAAAAACAGGATATTTTCTTTCGGAAGTTACTCATCCTTGGTCTGTATTATCCGCAGATTATGAAATTGACGTGGTTAGTCCAAAAGGAGGAAGACCACCTGTAGATGGATTTAATCTTGATGATCCCATAAACAGAAAATACTGGGATTCTCCGGAATGGCAAGATAAAATGTCAAATACAATGAAACCGGAGGAAGTGGATCCTTCTCTTTACAAAGCTATTTTTTATGCGGGTGGTCATGGAGCTATGTGGGACTTCCCGAATAATAAAAAGCTTGCAGAAATTGCTCAAAAAATTTATGAAAACGGAGGATATGTTTCTGCAGTTTGTCATGGACCTGCAGGTCTTCTTGATATAACACTTAATTCAGGAGAACTCTTAATAAAAGGGAAAAAACTTGATAGTTTCACTAATGCAGAAGAAGAAGAAAATGGCACCGCTAAAATCGTGCCTTTCCTGCTGCAAACAGCCTTAACCGATAAAGGTGGGATTTTTGAATGTGGTGCTCCTTTCACAGATCATGTTGTGAGAGATGGACGTTTGATAACCGGTCAAAATCCACAATCAGCTTTAGACCTGGGCAAAACCTTATATCAAGCTCTAAAAGAAAAGTAAATAATTACAATTCAGGTTATAATAAACTTGATCAAATAGAAGGATTATTTAAATTCTGATAATATTAAACTCCTATGGCAAATGAAAACCATAGGAGTTTAATAATTTTATAAATTGTTCTTATTTCTTTTCAAACTGTCTTTTAATATTGCCACAATATCCTCTTTAGTAATTTCTTTATATCCTCCTCCAAGGAAGGTTGTAGCTGCAATTTCCTCTAACATATTGTCGGTGACACCAAGAACCTCTATATCAGAAGCAGCTCCGATCTCTTTTATCCAGTTTTCCAAAGCATCAATACCTTCTGAGGCTAATTGAGAATCCGTTTTTCCTTCCGAGGGTATTTCCCAGACCACTCTTGCAAAACGTGCAAAACGATGTTCTCCATACTTTAAAATGAATCTATAGTATGCGGCCGATATAGCGGATAGTGCCATTCCATGAGTCGCATGGGTAAAGGCTCCGATAGTGTGAGCTATCATGTGAACCATCCAGTCTTGTTTCTTGCCTTTTCCAATAAGAGTATTTAAAGCCCATGTGGCTATCCACATTATATTGGAACGTGCCTCATAATTTTTCGGATCCTTTACAGCTACCCTGCTTGATGCAATCAAAGAACGCATCAATCCTTCAGAAATATAATCTGATGTGGAATCATCATCGCCTGAGAAATATTGCTCCATGATATGACTCATGATATCATAGATACCTGCCACCATCTGATTTTGAGGCAAGCTAAAGGTATATTCAGGATTTAAGACGGAAAATTTAGGAATTAAACGTTCTCCGAAAACTTTTCCGACTTTCAGTTTATTTTTTTCATCTGTAATAACAGATCCACCATTCATTTCCGAACCGGTACCCGCTAAGGTTAGAACTGATCCCACAGGTATAATTTTCTGATCGGGTGCCGGCTCTTTCTGTTGTAACCAGAAATTGGTCCATGCATCCCCGTCAAAAAAAGCACCGGCTGCCACTCCTTTTGAATAATCGATTGTGGATCCTCCACCAACTGCAAGAATTAAATCTACATCTTCATTTCTTGCCAAAAGAATTCCTTCGTTAAGTTTTTCCAAAGTTGGATTAGGCATTACACCTGAAAGCTCCACCACCTCTTTTCCGGTTTCTTTGAGTGCTTTTATCACTGTGTCGTAAATTCCATTACTTTTTATAGAACCTCCGCCATAAACAAGCAGAACTTTCTTTCCATAATTTTCTAAGGCATCTTTAAGGTTTTTATCTACCTCGGTGCCAAAATATAACTTGGTTGGATTGTAATAAATAAAATTTCCTAACATATTGATTAATTTAATTTTATGGTATTTTATTAGTCACAAATATAAGGAAAGTATTTCATTTATTATCTTACTTTATATTAAAATTAAATTCTTCTTTTCATCATACTTCTTTTATTTTAAATTTGCGTTAATTAAGTCTATGTTAAATGAATAATATTATGTTTAATTATCTTAAGTATTATACGACTTTGATCATGTCGTTTATATTCTGTTTTATCAGTTTCGCTGATAATTATATTATTGAAGAAAACATTCCATATTCATCAGAACAAGACCCATACGCATTGGAAAGATGTAAACTTGATATTTATTATTCTCCGGAATTTAAAGATAACCCGGTAGTGATTTGGTTTCATGGGGGTGGCCTTACAGGAGGTGAAAAATTTATACCTCCACAGCTTATGAATGATTCACTGGTGGTTGTGGCTGTCAATTATCGTTTATTACCCAAGGCCAATATAGATGACTGTATTGATGATGCGGCAGCTTCTGTGGCATGGACAGTAAATAATATCTCAGAATATGGTGGAAGTCCCGACAAAATATTTCTTGCCGGACATTCAGCAGGTGGATATTTATTAAGTATGATAGGATTAGATAAAAAATGGCTCGCTAATTACAATATAGATCCTGATAATTTTAAGGCTCTGGTGCCATATAGTGGTCAGGTTCTCACACATTTCGCTGTAAGGGATCAAAAAGGTCTATCTCCTTTGCAACCTTATATTGACGAGTATGCGCCTTTATTTTTTGCCCGTAAAGACTGTCCTCCTGTCATTATTATAAGTGGGGACAGAAATGAAGAATTATTTGGAAGATATGAAGAAAATGCTTATTTCTGGAGACTTTTGAAACTATTAGGACATCCGGATGTACAAATTTATGAACTTGACGGATATAATCATGGGGACATGGCAGAACCGGCTCATCACATTCTGAAAAATCAGATACACCGAATTCTTTCTAATAATTAATCTTAATCTTTTCAACCTTTTGGTTCCTCTTAATGTTTTATAAGAAAAAACATTATTAATCTTTTAATCAGAGAATTATGAAAGATCAGAAGAAAATAGATGGAATGCTCACAGCTGCAGAGAATGCCGTTCTTGTGGTTGATATGGAAAATGCATGGGTTTCACCTAAATCCTCTCAATGTATCAAAGGTGCATTAGATACATTACCTGCAATTAAGAATTTCCTTGAATTCGCCCGTTCTAAAGATTGGGCTGTTATTTATCTTTTTCGTATTCATCTGCCTTCCGGTATTGATGCCGAAAACTATAGAAGACATTTCTTTGAAGAGGGAAAACCTTTCTGCATAGCAGGGACTTGGGGAGCTGAAATACCTGATGAAATAAAACCGCAACCGGGAGATATAAAAGTGACAAAACAACGTTTCAGTGCCTTCTTCGCAACAGAATTAGACCTGATTTTGAGAGGACTCGGTGTTAAAAATGTATATGTCACCGGTACTCAGTATCCTAATTGTATCCGTGCCACTGCCGTAGATTCAATGAGTCTTGATTACAATACATTCGTGGTAACGGATTGTTGTTCGGCTGAATCTGATGAAGTAGCTCAGGCAAACATTTATGATATTCAGAATATGGGTATTACTTGCTTGTCTTCTAAAGAAATTATGAAATAGTTTCCTAAAACAAGTTTTTAAAATCCCTTATATAGGGATTTTTTTGTCAATTATTTTTCTCGCTTTTTGCTTTGTCTTAATACTGTTTAAATCCCTATTTTATTCTTCTTATTAAATATTAGGAAATGATATTTTAAGATCAGTTGGATAGGATCATACTTATATGTGAAATACCTTCAAGAATAAATGGAGAAGAAAGCTGTTCAAAACCTAAAGATTTATAAAAATTCAGAAGATATTCCTGAGCCTCTATCTTAATTGGCATTTTTTTATTTTTCCTTACTTCTTCAATTGCAATCTCTAAAAGTTTCTTACTTAGTCCTTGACGTCTGAATTCGGGAAGGGTTAAAACTCTACCTATGGAAGTTTCCGGATATTTTATTCCCGGATCAATAATCCTCAGGTATGAAATCGCTAAGCCATTGAATTTAATGAAAAGATGAGTGGAACATTGATCCAGAAAATCCAGATCCTGATATATTATGTGTTGATCTATTACAAAAACTTCGATACGACTTCTGATGATTGCATATAACTCATCTAAAGTCAAATCATAAAATCGTTTTTTCACTATCTCCATGTTAACCTGTGTCATTAAAAGCTTTTATGGAAATAAATAATTCGTATTATATTATGTAAAATCCTTGTCTTGCTAAATTAACAATAAGTTGATAAATTATATAAACAATACTCGAAAAATTTTTCTACTTCCCTGTAAATAAGAAGTTTTACAAATTAAAAAACCTTTAATAATAGAGAAAAATCATTTTTTAAACCTCATAATTATTAAACTTCCCATTTATAAATTAGGAAATATTTATCTTTCTTTTACCTTATTATATAAATCTCCTGTTTCTTTTTTAGCAAGAAAAAAGCAGTTACGATTGATACGTAACTGCCGGATTATATAAAAGTAGGATTATATTATTGAAAAATCTTATTTATAATTTTGTAAATGAATTGTTAAGTTTCTCACTTTCTCCATCACTTTCATAATAAGTATATGAATAATTTAAAGTTGAACCTGAAATCGAGTAGGTCCCAACCGTATAATCATTTCCATAAGTTTCGTCATTCTGGAACTCAATGCGAAGAGTTGATCCATCTACAGAATATTTACAAATGGAATATTCTTCATAATCATCAATATCCCAGTCCCATTCAATTTCTACAGAACCATCTGAATTAAAGGTTAGAATAGCTTGATCGTCTATGAAATATCCTTTCCAGCTTCCAACAAGCCCTTTTTCTTTAACATCATCTTCATCTTTACTGCAGGATGGAAGACAAAAGCACAATGCTAACAGGCATGTACCTAACAACAAATTAGATTTTCTCATACAATTTTTAGTTTCTCATCCTCCTTTGAAACCTAAAGTTTGACCTAAACAAGAGCGTGAGGACTGTATTTTACTTTTCCTATAAACAGAATTCTCAGATTGCCTTCCCGGAAGGGAATCATACTTAAAGACTTTTCGGATATTTCGATAGGTTAGACTTATTTTCTAAGGGTAACCAACAGCCATCCATCCGGATACTCTTTAAATTTATCGAGAATCAGATTGTACTGAAGAGTTAATAACGCTCTTTAATTTTACAAACTTCTCTTAAGAAATTAATTACAAAATTACTCAAAAAATATCAATTTCATAAAATAAATAGAAAGTTCCTTA
This sequence comes from Muribaculaceae bacterium, assembly GCA_022509185.1. Taxonomy (GTDB): domain Bacteria; phylum Bacteroidota; class Bacteroidia; order Bacteroidales; family Muribaculaceae; genus Lepagella. Next base: position 78,264 of record JAFLTS010000011.1, read on the forward strand.
TCTTCTTAAATTTTTATCCCTTTGGTATATTAGAGGATGTTATACTTTAGAATTTTTTTCAGCAACCTATCCAGAATAATCTCTTTCAGAAGTCAACCTTAAAATGAGAATAACCTTCTTGAAAACTTCTGAAAATTACTTAATATAAAAAATATGGAAGGTAAGGAAAATAGAAAGTGTGATGATAATTAGGAAAATATAAAGGAATGGGCTGAAGATAGAAAAAGAAACATGGATATATTAGAGAAGGTCCCTGGACTTTGTAGGTTATTTATGCAAAAGACTAAAATACTATTGTCGAACTCTCGTTAAAGAATAAAGCATATTTAAATCCAGAATAGAAAATATAGATATTACCATAAGTTTTTTTAAGAATCAATTGAATTATTTATTGTCCTAATAATGAAAATTATGAAAAAATTACTCTTTCTGTTTTTGATACTTCCTTTCTCATTGATGGTCTCTTGTAATGATGATAAGGAATTATCTCCTGTTGATCTTACCTTAACCCTTTCGGGTGTGACTGAATCGGAAGATGTTTTTTTCACCATTGCAGGTGAAGAAGTTTCTATAGATGGAATAACTGCAAAATCAATTGATGGAAAAAATTCTGCGCTTTCTAATATTACTTTCTATCTAAATGGTGTTCCATTTATTGGTACTCCTGGCAATCCTTTCCTCGGAACATTCTCTACTGAAGGATTTGAAGCAGGAATTTATTATTTATCCCTGAGAGGGAATTTACTTCAGGAGGGCGCTTCTATACAAATTTTTACAGCTGAGTATCCGATCAAGATTGTTGAAAATCAAGAAGATTTGCCTGAAAACGCTCCTGAAATCGGAACCTATACTCATACCATAAGGATTTTCTGAAAATAATTTTTCATGTACTTCCCCGAAATTCTAATAAACTTTAAGTCGGTTTCCAAAGAAGTTCCTCTGAAAAAATAACTGGATTTATTGAAAATCATAATCATCGTTATCAGCAAAACGATTTAAAATAACGGAAATCTTAGGAAAACTTGCCCCAATGGCCGATGTTCCCAAACCATAAAACAGCTAATTTATGGCAATAATTTCCTTTCCATGAAGACGAACAAAATTCCATTTAAAAATTACTTGGAAATTTAAATCAGTGCAATAACGAATAGTAAGTCAATCCTTATGAGATCTTAAAGATACATTTAATCTGTATTATTTTTTCTTTCATAGTCAGGTTACTCAAATACTTTTTATAATCCTGCAAAATATTATAGTGTCTTGTAATTTTCTAAAATTACAAGACACTATAATAAGTATTGATAGATTTTTTAATTTATAATTGATAACACTTTTAATTTAGTCACTCTGCTCATCTCAACAAAACCAAATTTGCGTGGTTATCATTATAATATTTAGCTAAATTGCCAAGCCAGTTATAATTTCCAGGAGTACAATAAACTTCGAATTTTATGGTATATAATTCTTGTTTAAATATTATTGAATTTTTTGAAATTTAGCAACATAATCATAAGGTTCTTCCTCAGTCATTGTGCCTGATGTCCAATTCCAATCTTGATATTTAAAACTATATGTCATGATATTACCACTTATTGAGATTGTGCCAATCCATCTGTCCCAGTCAGATTCAAAAACTGTAAGTTTATTACCTTCTAGTATATATCCTTCATATTCATCGTCCCAGTCAGAAACAGTGTAATTTTTTAGTTCATTTGTATTGTTAGCACCTCCATAAACTAAAAAACATTTTTTAGCAGTTGTGCCTCCGTTAATATCAGATTTAAAAGTTTGGTCAAAGAAAATCAAGGCATCTCCGGCAAATCCTTCATAATATTTGTCTGTTTGGTTGGATTCAATACATACCCATATTCCTGTAAGGTCAAGATTACTTTTTGGATTGTCTTTGTCATCTTTACTACAACCAACCAGAGTGACAGACAAGAAGGACACCATAATTAAAAAGATGTTCCATCTCAATTTTTTTGTTTTTAGTACCATAATTTCATGTAATATTTTGAAAAAATTTTTCATTTCAAGTTAATAGTTAAAAAAAGTGAGAGCCTCTCTTTTAAGATTATTAAGCCTTTCATTTAAAATGATAAGGATTTTGTCTCTATCAGGACATTTTTTTTAGGAAGATTTTTATTGAAATCCCAATATTTTGTATGTAATGATAATCTTAGACTTTGATATTTCCGTCTATTCTCCTTGCAGACACAGATCAATAGAGGGTGTTCTCGATTAGTTAAAATCTTTGACTTGTAACAGACGACTTTGATGTTTTTTTTATTTGGTTTACGGTTTACAGATTAGTTTACATTTCCTGTAAACTATGCCGTAAACTGAGAACTTTATAAAAGAAAAATCAGGCAGTTTTTGATGTGTAACTGCTTGATTTTCTTTGTGATCCGCCTGGGGCTCGAACCCAGGACCCCAACATTAAAAGTGTTGTGCTCTACCTGCTGAGCTAGCGAATCCCATTTTTGCCTCTCGGCTTGGCGCTTCAGGATGGGCTTGAACCAACGACCCCCTGATTAACAGTCAGGTGCTCTAACCAACTGAGCTACTGAAGCA
>JAFLTS010000012.1 GCA_022509185.1 Muribaculaceae bacterium
CTCTGAAAACATACGCTGATTTACATCCGGAAGCAAAAACTGCCCTTCAGGATTGGATAAAGAAAGTGAAACAAGAGCAATGGTATAATCTAAATGATATAAGGCAAACCTTTAATTCTGTAGACTATATTGGTAATCAAAGATATGTCTTTAATATTAAAGGAAATGATTATCGGTTGATTGTTGTTATTCAGTTTACACCTCAATTTGTATATGTCAGGTTTATCGGCACACATTCAGAATATGATCGAATTGACTGTTCAAAAATTTAATCAATTATGACAAAAATAGAAAATGAAATACAATATGAATGGGCGGTAAACAGAGTAGAGCAACTTTTGCCCTTGGTAAATGATGAAACCCCCGAAACGGATTCAAACTACATCGAATTAGTCCTTTTATCTAATCTTGTTGCCGATTATTCCGATGAACATTTCTCGTTGGGAGAACCCTCCCTTGTGGATATAATCAAATTAAGAATGTATGAGATGGGACTTAACCAGACCGCTCTGGCCAAATTGATTGGAGTCTCTCCCTCACGAATCAGTGAATATCTTTCAGGCAAGAAACAGCCCACTCTTTTGCAAGGGAAAAAATTAAGTCAGAAGTTAAACATTGATCCAGCAATAGTCTTAGGAGTATAATCGCTATCCCAAACTTTGTAACCCCTTAAATATAATAAGACTATGCTATCCCATCGCTATCCCAAGACTTTGAAAATATTCCTAGAAAAAAGGAATTAAATGGCATAGGATACTGGTGAAAACTATTATCTAATTTTGTATCTCTAATTATCGAATGAAATGACTAAAAATCAGAAAAGAAAATATTTTGCACTGTCTATGATGATTTTAGGGACAGTTATTCTAATTGCTTTAGCACTATGTAGAATATTATACGGCATTAGTTTAGGTACTCTTCAATATGTCATAGTCCCTATAATAATAGGATTCTTTTTTGTAGTTTATCGCAATTTCAGCCAGGCAGTGAAGGAAGATGAAAAATATGGTCCTTTAAAATGAATGACAAAGCAATATTTCTATCTATAAATTGATTGGTGAATTATTTTTTCAAGCGAGTAGTAAATAAATAATAAATTTACATGAAAGGTTCTTCTGTTCTTTCTTCCACTCGGCCCAGATTTGAAATTTTGGATGGTATGCGTGGAGTCGCTGCCATTATAGTTGTTATATTTCATATTTTTGAGATCCATTCAAAAGGGCCTGCCTTACAAATCATAAACCATGGTTATCTGGCTGTTGATTTCTTCTTCGCCCTTTCGGGGTTTGTAATAGGATATGCCTATGATGATAGATGGAAGAAAGGAATGACTTTAAGTACATTCTTTAAAACAAGGGTTATCCGACTACAACCTATGATGATTCTTGGAGTTACTTTAGGAGCTCTGACTTATTATTTTGGACTGGCACAGATAGAATCAACCACTGTAAAAACTTTATTATTAATATGGCTTCTCTCATGTCTGTTAATTCCGGTAACACGCCAAATGGATATCAGAGGATGGGGAGAAGGATATGCTCTTGATGGTCCACAATGGACCCTGGCTTTTGAATACATTGCAAATATTCTTTATGCAGTATTTATAAGACACTTTTCTAAAAAGATGTTATTCCTTTTCGTTATTCTTAGTGCCTTACTTTCTATAGATTTATCTTTACATTTAGATATGTTCGGATTTCTGAGCAACCGAATCGATGAAAGATATACAATGATAGGAGGATGGTCTTTAGATCCCTCCCAACTTTATGTGGGATTTACAAGATTGCTTTATCCATTTTTTACAGGTCTTTTAATTTACCGTCTTGGTCTACGTATCAAGATAAAAGGAGCTTTCTTGGTTTGTGCTTCTATCTTATGCTTAGCCTTAATGATGCCTCGGGTAGGAATTGGAGCTTATGAATGGACAAACGGCCTTTATGAAGCATTTTGTGTTCTTATAGTTTTTCCATTGATATTAATAATAGGAAGCGGTATTTTAGAACTTGACGCACGTAAAACAAAAATATGCAACTGGCTTGGAAGAATATCTTACCCTCTTTATATAACCCATTATTCTTTCATTTACTTCTTATTCGAATGGACTTATAAACATCCCGATATGCCGATTTCTGTTCAAATTTTTAACGGGATTGCAGTATTTCTAATATCGATGGGTGTAGCTTATGCCTCAGAAAGGTTATATGATATTAAAATAAGAGAATGGCTTAAAAATAAATTTTTATATAAAAAAGAACCTAAATTGCCTAAACTTGAAATAACCAATCTCTCCCCTGAATAATTTTTTATCATTTAGCCTATTCATACTATAAAAGAAAAAAGAGTCAAATGGAATATTAACAAAAATGTTGAATTAAATGAATCTAACTTTTGCCTTTGGAGAACTTACACTCTTAAGGCTAAATATCCTTAATCTATTATAAATTTCCAAAGAATAAGCTTTATTATCAATACGGTTTCAATAAAAAGCTTTTCAAAAGTTATATTTATGTAAAAAATTTCATAATAATATTCTATTTAAAGCATCCTTTATGATTAGTTCATGATCAAAGGCCAATGAAGGAAGATGAGAAATATCAAACCATTTTGCTTCTTTAGCATCGTCACTTCCCATTACCTCTTTTACCTTACTCTCAGCTATAAAAACAATTGTAATTACTCTTTCTCTTGGATCTCTTTGTGGATTTGAATATGTTTTTAATTGATCTATTGTAGAAACTTCCAAACCTGTTTCCTCCTTTAATTCTCTTATTACTGCAGTTTCAGCAGATTCATCTATATTGATAAATCCACCAGGTAGTGCCCAACAATCTTTATAGGGTTCATTCTTCCTTTTTATCAAAAGCACGGTAATATTGCCATCTTCCTTATTGAAGACAATACAATCAACAGTAACCGCCGGATGAGGATATTTATAACAATACATCTAATTGGTAAATTCTAACTTAAGTAAATGAGGGATTAACTGACATTATTTTTTTTAAAAGCAATGTTTCACAATATATCATTTCTCAAAATTGTATTCAAAATTCAAAGAACAACTGTAAGACCACTTCTATCTTAATATTTTATAAAAGGAGAATATTTTTATTATATTCTACTATAATTAGTTTGCTTATTTAGCAAAGAGGAAACTAAAAGGATGGGAAGATTCAACGAATTCTGAAGTTACATTACCTTCATAATTTTTTCCGTCAGTCAACCTTAAAACTCGTTCATGGGAACCCTTTGAAAAATCTATATTCTTTAGATCCACGTGCATTACTGCCATTGGAACTGTCTTTTCGAAATAATATACCAGATCTTTCTGATCACATACACTCCTCCATCTTGTTGAAGAGATATGAGGGCTATCAGGAGTGGATATCCCATATGGCACTGAAACATTTCTGATAACGGAAAATACAGTAGGAATTGCAATTTTAGGATCAGAAGTCTGAGCAACTGCATTAATATAAAAAGAAGCTCTTGCAAACCGATCGGATGAACGGTTGGTACCCGGTAACATATTTAACCCTCCAACCTGTTTCCAGTAATTATTAATAGCTAGTTGTAGATTGTAGGCAGGAGAATTAGTCAGAACCTGATATTCTTTTCCTTCATAAATTGATACCTTTCCATCAAGATATTCTATAATAGCGTTATTTCCTGTTGAATCAGAAATGGCCAAATGTAATCTCGACTTTACACCATTGGGAAGATCTGGAGCATCAATCTTAAATGAATCTTTAGACAAATCCTCTACAGCCTCCTTAACATTTGCGAAATTATCCAGTACATATTGTGTCCAAATACTTAGGCCCATAACTCTGCGCTCATCATTTTCTGTCTCATAGATAGACTCAGGTAGAAAAAGAAGATTGGCTACCAACCCCATTTCATTCATTCCGTCACAAATTCCTATATCATACCCGGCAGCTACAACAGATCCATATTTAGAAACCCATTTAACAGTATTGGCTGACTCGGCCCCTTTTCTTTCCAAACCCCTTGGGAAAATATAAAGATTTGTTTGAGGATCTTCCTTCCAGTCCATAGTCCTTCCGGTTGAAATCATCCCTTCCGGACCTTCATAAACCACTCTGGTACAAGCGTCTGAATACTGTTTAGATAATACTACACAAACCAAACACAAAAGAGAAATAATTATTTTCTTCATCTTTTTAGTTAATTTATTTAACATTAATTAAACAATTTATCAATCTTAATGGTGGATAAATTTAAGGTTTTATTCCTAATTGTAAAAATTCTCGTTAAATTTAACAATTAAAAATTCTCCATTCAAACCACATTTATCTTCATTCCCAGACTTTTGTTTTGAATCCATAATAATATTTCAAAAGTTCATAATAGGCTCTGGATTTAAATGATTAACTTTGTAAAGACTACTCCAAACAGAATGTCAAATAAAACAAAACGAAATCTTTTCCTCTTTCTTTTAATAGCTGAAGGGATACTATATTTCATTTTAGCTATATTTAAATCGCACTATGAAGTAGAAATAAAATGGTGGATATTTTCTATTGCAGCTATAATTTTTGCTTTACTTTTAGGGGCCTATAGAAATTTCAGTCAGGCAGTGAAGGAAGATAAGAAATATGGCCCTATAAAATAAATGGCCACACAACAATATTCCACAAAAATAGACTGGTGGTTGCCGGCGGTTATTGGATTCCTCTTACTTATGAGCATGGCTATGCTTTTATGGATAGGGATGGAATGGTATATTGTCTTGATTCTTGGAATAGTTTTGATTGGTTATGCAGGAGTTTCCTGTTTTCAGATTTCTTACGCAATAAAAGATGATGAATTGGGAGTACACACTCAGGTAAAATGGATGTGGTATCCCATTGAAAATATTAAGGAGGTAAGGAAGGTTAAAAGTATTTTGGCTGCACCTGCAATGTCGTTCACAAGAGTTCAAATTAAATTTGAAAGAGGAACTACCAAAACAGCGGTTCCACTTGAAATATCTCCAAAAGACAGAGATAGCTTCATTCAGGAACTCTTAAAGATCAATCCTAAAATAAAAATAATTCCTTAATTCTTATAACCCCTTTTATCACTATCTTTTTATCAAAAGATGACAAGTGTTTAGGTCTTTTCTTAATTAAAACAATGTAATAAAAATAAATTTAAAGCCGGATTAAACCTGATCAAAAATAATAACAAAATTAGTTATTCCATCTTCTCCTGTCGATAAGGAATATTCAGCGGAATGACGTGTCAAAATATCTCTAATCAACGTTAGCCCTATACCTTTGCCATTAGTTTTGGTGGTAAAAAAAGGAGTAAATAATTGAGTTTCAACTTTCTTTTCAATCGGACTACCATTATTTGATACTATCAATAATACTTTTCTATGGTCAGGAGCTGATACTCTGATTTCAATATAGCCTTTAATTTTGATACTTTCAAAAGCGTTTTTCACTATATTAATTAAGACCTGTTGAAGAAGACCTGAATCGGCATTAATAAAAGCCGAGTTTTTCGGGGGTTGGTAAATTAAATCCACATTACCAGGCAAAATACTTTGGAAAAATGGAATCATAAGTTCTATCTCTTTACAAAGGTCAATCTTCTTCAACATTAGCTCCGGAAGCTTCACAACTTCAGCATACTCTCTTATAAAGTTGCTCATTACCTCACATCTCCGGCTACAACTTTCCACAACTTTTTTGATATCATGGTCCAAAGTGCTTTCACTCACTGTTTCCAAAACTGATTTTACACCTCCTATTGTATTGTTCACCTCATGAGAAATAGTGCGTATCACTTTTTCATAAGCTACTTTTTCAGCCTTCATAATCTCATCCGTAAGGCTTTCTAAGAGAAAAAATTCACGTTTGAAACCCTCCTGAACGAAATTAAGATGATAAACCCTATAAATCCTGTAATTGCTTTTCCTATTAATTTCTGATTTTCCTAAAGGAACATTAAGAATCTCAGGAATCAGATCATTTTCAATTTCACTAATCGTTCTGCCTAAAATCTCCTCTTCCTCTTTAATTCCAAAAAATCTGAGAAAAGACGGATTGATCATGGATATTCGATTATCAAAATCTAGCATAACAACACCCATAGGAGAAGCCTCAATTAATAATTTAAGGAGAGATTCCTGTTCACGGTTCTGGAGTCTTTCTGATCTTAGTTTATCTATTAAAGAATTAAAAAGTGAAACTATTTTATCGGCATGGGGTTCACCCACTTTCACAAGCCTGTTGTTATAGTCTTGAGATTGTATCAGTTCCAAACCATGCTCTACGGCTTTTTGAGGAATAAATATCCCTCTGAACAATGTGAGTGTCGCCATTATCCCAACTCCCACAGGTATAAACCATACCCAATAGGAAATATCACCTATAATAGCGAAAACCACTAAAGTCAAAAAGCTTAAGGATAAAACAAGAAAACTGAAAGATGATCTCATTTCATACCATGTTTTTCCAGTTTTCTATATAGTGTCTGCCTTGTCACACCCAGAATCCTTGCGGCTTGCGTATAATTTCCATTAGCAGTATCCATTGCCTCTTTAAGGGCTTTTCTTTCTATTTCTTCAAGGTTGACCGGTTTACTTAAAGAAGTCCGATAGTTGTCAGGATGATAAAAAGTCTCAAAATCTCTTTTTGTTAATTTTCCATTGCCAATTATTACAGCCCTTTCAATAAGGTTTTTCAATTCCCGGATATTTCCGGGATAAGGAAGACGACATAAAAAATCTATAGCTTCAGAATTTATTTCCGGAATTTCAATCCCATTATTTATAGCCGACGTTTTTATAAAATGTCTAACAAGAATAGGGATATCATCCCTACGTTCACGTAGAGCAGGTAATCTTAATGTTATGAGATTTATTCTGTAAAAAAGATCTTCCCGGAAAGTTTTGTCCTTCACCATTTTAGGAATATCTGCATTAGTTGCAGATATTACACGAATATCCACCTTTTGGGGAATACTGGCTCCGAGAGGTTCAAATTTATGCTCCTGTAATACTCTCAATAATTTCACCTGCGACCCTAAATCAAGTTCACCTATTTCATCGAGAAAAATACTTCCTTTATCGGCCATCTCAAATCTTCCCTTGCGAGAAGTTATTGCACCTGTGAAGGCTCCTTTTACATGACCAAACATCTCACTTTCAAAAAGAGATTGGGAGATTCCTCCCAAATTTACCATCACCAACTGATTGTCTCTTCGCTTGCTATTATTATGAATTGCCTTTGCTATAAGCTCCTTACCGGTACCATTTTCTCCTAAAATAAGCACAGGAGCATCTGTAGGCGCAATTTTTTCTACCGTAGAAAGTAGCTCATTTAATTCCTTATTATTACCTATGATGCCACCCCTGTCAAAACTGAATTTCTGTATTTCCCTTTCTGTTGAATTGAGTCTGATTGCCGTTTCAACTCTTTGTAATAGCAATAAATTATGCCATGGTTTTGTAATAAAATCATAAGCACCTGCTCTCATACCTTCCACGGCCAGATCTATGCTTCCCCAGGCGGTTATAAGAATCACAGGTGTTTGAGGTTGGAAAATTTTAGTCTTCATCAGCAGTTCAATCCCTTCTCTTCCGGAAGTGTTCCTGCTGTAATTCATATCCATCAAGATAAGATCATATTCCTTATTTCTTACTTTAACAAGAGCTTCTTCAGGAGAAGAGGCGTCCTCTACCAAATAACCGGCTTTTTTCAGTAATAATCCTAAGGAAAGCCTTATCGACTCATCATCATCAATTATCAGAACCATATAGTAAAATTAATGAAATTATCTAAGCAGGAAATCAAAATCAGAATCTATAGATAAATTGTTCTGATAATCCCAAAGAGTGAGACTTCTGATCTGATAATAATAATACCAGAATAAATAAAGCTCATTTACATAATTACGCCTGGCCTCATCTTTCTTTACTCGTGAATCATTAAGGTCGAGTGTGGATATTTTCCCTATGAGAAAGGTTTGTTCATTAGTCTCATATCGTCTTTGAGCTATTTCATTTGCCCGGCTGGCTATCTGTACCTGTCGCAACTGATTACCATAACGTTCCACAAGGATGAAAAGATTCTGCCTGAAATTCATGGTTTCCTGTCTTATTTGACTTTCCACGAGTTTTCTATGGCTTTCTGCAACCTTAATCTGTCCTTTCCGTTTTCCCCAGTCCACTAAAGGTATCTCAAAGCCTACCTGCACCACCTGATTACTATTAAGATAATCATAGCTTCCGGAAAAATAATGATCAGTTCCCGTAAAACCAACCTGGGCAAAAAGATTAATTTCCCTTTGAGCACCCTTAGCTTTAGCCACTCCGTATTCTGCCTCCAGATGCAAACGCATCATATTCTTGGAAAAACTATTATTGGTCTCCGCTCTTTCCAAAGCATCTTCATAACTTATTTCCACTAAGGGGATCTCTTCAGGGATTTCTGTATCTAATAAAGTATTTTCCTCAAAATCCAAAAAAGTAGTTAATTGGAACATAGCATTATTATATCCGCTACTACAATCTGTTAAATCAGTCCTTGCCTCCAATAAGTTGAGTTCCATCTGAAGTAAATCATTTTTACTTATCTTCCCCATTTTTCTTTTTTCTAAGGCTACTTCATAGAGTTTTTCAGCACTTTCAAGGTTTTGCTTAGCTATATACAGATTCTCTTTGGCTAAGATGAATGAAAAAAAATATTCTATGGTATTCAAGGCCACTGTTTCAGTAGCACTAAGAAAAGCTGATTTTGCTTCTTCATATCTGAGCGGTTCTATTTTTCTGTCCCACTTTATGTTATTGACTCCAAAAATTGGTTGAGTAAGAGTCAAGGCAAAAGGAATAGACATAAACTGATTATAGCTCCCATTGCCTAATTGACGATAGAAATCAAGAGAAGAATTTACAGATAATTTTCCTCCCGTCAACCAGATATTTTGGGTAAGAGATAATTCTCCTTTCATTTGCATATAATTGTTAGAAACAAAACTATAGCTTCCATCTTCGTTCATATAAGGTGAATATTGTTTCACATAAGAAGGAAGGGTAGCCGAAAATGAAAGTTCGGGTAATAAATCCGCCTTATATGTCCGATAGGCCCAATATGCAATTTTAAGCTGATTTAAGGCCATTTCCGCATCCACGCTGTTTGTGCGCGCCCTAATTATCGCATCCTTAAGAGTGAGGGGTATAACCTGATTTTCACCCCTCACTCCTGCGTTGCATGAAAAACAAATAAGCAAGAGAAATAATATCCTGTTCATCTCTTATTTCCTGATATCTAGCAATTTATTCATTCCTCTTTGACCGCAATGGCAGGCTCAATCTTCATAGCACGCCATGAAGGATACCATAGACTCAAGACAATACATAAAGCTATCATTCCTGCTGCTATTCCTTCTAAAATAAGTAAAGTCCACCATGCTTCATTTATCGTATCGGTTATTTCCCTTATGAAAGGCCAGATACATACTGAAACCAAAACTAACCCCGCCAGTAATAAAATCAGTCCCTCACCAATTATTCTTCTAAAAAGATCCTTATTGGAGGCTCCATAAGTTTTTCTAATTGCGATTTCGCTTATCCTTTGTTGCACCCTGAACCAAAAAGATCCTAACAAGCCTAAGAAAATAGTGATTAACAAGAAGAAGGATATAGAAACCATAAGTCGTATATTAATTTCTATTTCACGATGTATGCTCTCCCCTTTTTTTACTAAACTTTTCAAATTTGAAAGGTAAATATTGCGAAGATGAGAAAGACTTCTGTCTGAATTAAAATCTTCTATAAAATTTTTTTCCTTACCGGGTTTTACTTTTAATATTATGTTACCCCAATCTTTATCAACATCAATAGGAAAAATCACAACACCCTCAGGATTATATTCATAGTTGCTTCTTCTCACTCTTTCTACTACATCTCCTATTACCCAACCGTTTTCTCTTATTCCTTCATTAGATGCTTCTTTACCTATAAATTTTTCTATATCACCCATTCTATTCTCAAAATTCTCATGTTGAGATATAAGGATTTTCCCCTCGGAAAGCATCTTCCTCAATTGCCGGTGGTTTTTTCCCGTAAGACTTCTTATTTCCATAATATCGATAATATCCGGTTCGGCATAACGAAAATTGCCTGTATAAAATATAGAATCCTTGCCATCAATAAATAATCCGTTCCCCATATAATTGTATTCATAGGGAGCAAAATTGCTATGAAGGCTCACAGCTTCAATATTTGGATTGTTTCTTAGTCTTCTTATCAATTCTTTACGGTCTTGATAATAGCTGTCTTTGTATTCAGACAGAAAATACGGACTTGATTCAGGAATATTTTTAACATCTATCGTATAAACCCTTTCAGGATTAAAACCTAAAGGATAAAACAAACCCTGACATTGAACCCACAGGAGAGTAAGTATAGCCCATATGGCGAGTGATACTACCGCAAGTTCCACAACAAGCCAGATATTTATTCTCCATTCATGGGTCATCTCTTGTAATAATGCTCTTTTCATAATCGCATAGTTTATCTTGTTTTAGAAATTGCTATAGCCGGCCTAACTAATGAAGCCTTCCATGCCGGTATTGTGGCACTTAAAATATTAAGTATGAAACAAGCTCCCAAGGCAATGAAAAAAACTGAAAAATCAAATACATGCCATATCACCGGTCGAACGCTCACAGGTGCTATTGCTGCAAAAGTGGTTGGATCATTCACTGCAATGAAATAACCGCTGAGAAAAGCTAAGAAAATAAGACTTAAACCTAATCCTATAATCCCTCCTATAAAAGAGATAAGGAGATTCTCTGTAAAAATCTGGAATATTATATTATTTTTCTTTGCTCCGAATGCCCTTCTTACTCCTATTTCTGAGATACGGGTTCTTAACCGGCTTCGGGTCATACTGCTCAAGTTAATTGCCGGTAAAATAAGAAGTAATGCAAAAACTAATGCTTTTAATCTTGTTTTAATTTCCAACGAAGGATCATTGTTACTTCCAAAAGAGCCGGCAGCCAGTTCTTCAGATGTGTAGGGCTGGTAATGATATATGAGCCTATTGTTATTTTCCTCCTGACTTCGATTAAAATCATCATATCTTTTTTCCACTTGCTGTTTTATATAGGAGGGATCAATACCATCCTGAAGGAGAAGTCTCACATTAGTGGCTCCAAAAATCCCCTCTCCGAATCCATCGGTATCAAACGACTTAAAATTCAAGAAAACTTCTATTGTTCCATCCGGCAATAATGGAAAAGAATCTTTTACTACTCCTTTTATAAAATAAGGTATATTGTCGACGTCTAATTGACGACCCGACACATTCACTTCTCCAAACACTTTCCTTGCCACTGATTCTGTGATAACAACAAAATTTTGTGCAGACTCTGATTCTGCCTTATCAAAAGGTTTCCCTGATAAAAATTGATAATCATACATTTTCCAATAAGAATCATCAACTTCCATAGCTTGGACTGAAGTAATATTTCCATCAGACGAACCGGCATCCGAATTCCCCCATTTTCTCGCCACATAAGAAATAAGTTTTACACCGTCAAGTCCGGAATATAATTGTTTTGCAAGGTTGTAATCTATCCCCATTCCACTTCCGCTGCTTTTTTCACTCTGAAAATCAATAGCTTGACCCTTCATGATTTTTTGACGGTTACTGTCCGGAGGAATAGAAATACCGAGAAGTCTGTCGGCCATAAAAATGGCCATTATCAGAAAGATCGCTAGGGCCGTTCCTGAAATCGATACCCAAGTCATCATTTTCTGATTTCTCAGTTCATATATTATTTGTTTTATATAATTCATTATAGGAAAGTTTTTGCCGTTAATATTTTATTCTACCTGTCTGCCATCAAAAAAGCGGATGATTCTATCGGTCTCACGGGCTTGTTGGTCATTATGAGTCACCATTACAATAGTGCGCCCGTCTTCTTTATTTAGTTGTTGAAGAATTTCCATTACTTCGTGTCCCATTTTTGAATCGAGATTACCTGTGGGTTCGTCTGCTAAAATTATCTTGGGATCACCGACAATGGCCCTTGCTATTGCCACTCTCTGACACTGGCCTCCTGAAAGTTGACCGGGAAAATGTCTCATTCTGTGGCTTAACCCTAATTTCACAAGCACTTCTTCCACCTTTCTTTTTCTTTCCGGTGAAGAAACTCCGGAACGATATATCAAAGGCAAAGCGACATTTTCAGCAATATTTAGGGAGGGTATTAAATGAAAACTTTGAAAAACAAAACCTATATTATGATTTCTGAATTTTGATAATTCTGAATCTTTCATTTTCTCTGTTTCCTCATTCATTATAGAGACTGAACCACTGGTGGGATTATCAAGTAAGCCGATAATATTTAACAGTGTTGATTTCCCACATCCTGAAGGTCCCATGATGCTTACAAACTCTCCTTCCCTTATTGAGATATTTACATTTTCTAATGCTAAAGTTTCTATTTCTTTAGTCCTGTAAACTTTGTTAACATCCTTTAGTTGTATTATTTCCATATTATTTGAGCGAAATTGATTTTCTATTTTTATAATCAGTCATATCTGTCACCACCACTTCTTCACCCGGAGAAAGCCCCGACTTTACCTCAACATAATCAAAATTGCTGTCTCCTAAGTTCACAAGCCTTCTTTCAAGTTTTTGAGCCGTTGTCTTCACAAATAAATAATATTCTCCGGGCCCAGTGAAATATTGTCCATTTGGAATTCTCACCACCTCATCTTGTATATCGTATATCACATTCAGTTCCGTTCTTAATCCCGAACGAAGTCGTTTATCGCTATCATCATCCAGAATCACGTTGAAATCCACAGTTCCGTTTTGACTTTGGGGAGATATTGAACTTATGTGACCTGTAACTGTATTTTTATTAAACCTAACCTTAACCTCAGAACCTACTGATAACTTTCCACTATTCCCTTCAGAAATTTCTCCGGATATTTTAAAATGACTCAAATCAGAGACCACAGCAAGTTTCTCTCCTGCGGCAATACTTGTACCCAGACTCTTATTTAAAAAGGTTACAACACCATTGCGGGGAGCCCTAATTCCCGCATCTTCCAATGTTCTCTCCATTTCCTGAAGATTTCTTTGAGATATCACTCCTTCGAGTTGTTTACTACGATAGAGGGCTTCCCTAACTTTTTTTTCATTTTGCAACTGTATTTTCATTTGTTCCAATTCAAGCTGGCCGGTGTAGAAAGCTAGTTCTGCCTCCCGGATTCTATCTCCCGTTCCTGTTCCTATGCTGTCAAGTCTTTTTTCATTGGCAACTTCTGCTTTTAAATGATCCAATGACATTTCTTTTGTCTTTATTTTCATTTCAAGATCTGTAAGCTCTGTCTCATTTGTAAGAAAAGTCTGTTCTATTGCTATATTCTTCAGGTCTACTTCATCAGAAAGTTTCCTCACTTCAGTTTCGGCGGATTGAAGATCCAGCTTTAATAACGATTCTCCGGCTACAACAGAATCTCCTTCATCACAATAAACTTCTAAAATTTTAGTAGCCACGGGAGAAATTATAGCCTGTTCATAAAGGGGCACTATTTTCCCTGAAGCCGACACACTGCTTTCCAACCTGCCTTTTTCCACTACGGCAATACGAAGATTTTTCCCTTCTATATCAGTTTCTAAAAAAAACACTAATCCTGTAATGATTCCTCCTATAAGAAATAGAGTTATTAAAATCTTATAGTATAATATTCTTATTGACTTCCTTTTCTCTTTTTTTGATAATTCTCTATCCATTGTCATTAATGATATACCATCCTTCTAAAAAATTAACAAGAGGTATGCCAAAAATACAATATTTTGATTTTCAATATATTAATAGAAAACAGGGGTGTCCAAAAGCGTACTTTTTGTCCGAATTCGTACATTTTTGGTTTCCTTAATCAGTTAAATAGAAAAGACACTGACGAATTATCGAAAAGGTATTTTTTATCTAACTAAAAAATATATAAATTTGTATTTCACATAATTAGACTTCTTACCAGCGAATTATTGTATCTGTTATCAATAAATCAGGAAATACTCAGAAACAAAACATTTTTCTATATATGAAAAATTTGAAATTTATAATTCTTTTATCTCTAATTTATTTTATGACTTCTAATTTAAACGGCCAGACTTCCTATCCCGTGGAAACCTTAGTGACAAAAGATGGTACTCCTATTAAAATCACAATGTTTAAACATGCTTCTTTGTCAATCGAATACAAAGGGTTGGAAATTTATATCGATCCTGTCAGCAAAGTGGCCGATACAGATATCAATTATACAAAAATGCCAAAAGCTGACTATATATTAGTAACTCACGAACATTGGGATCATTTGGACCCTGTTGCGATTAAGGAACTCTCAAAACCGGATACAATTGTGATTCTTAATTCAACGGCTCAGAAGCAATTAGGCTATGGGGAAACAATATCCAACTATCAGACAAAAAAGTTAGCAGATGGCATTACTCTTGAAGCCGTGCCTGCTTACAACACTACTCCGGGTAGAGAAAAATTCCATCCTAAAGGTAACGGCAACGGATATATTCTGGATTTTGACGGCACAAGAATTTATATCGCTGGTGATACTGAGGACATCCCTGAAATGGCACAGATTAAAGATATAGATTTAGCTTTCCTGCCTGTTAACCAACCTTATACAATGACAATAGATCAAGCTGAAAAGGCTGCACTTACTATACACCCAAAAATTCTTATCCCCTATCACTACAGCGACACCCCTATCGACCAATTAAAACAACGTCTCGATAAGGATGATTCGGGTATTGAAGTAAAGATCTATCCAATGCAATAAATCTTGCCGTTTTAGGGATTTTTCTTAATTTTGTGTCTAATTCAGTTGCACCGTGATGAGGGTCTACAAACTATTCCACTTATGACTATCAACGAGACACAAGATGAAATAATATCTGAATTTTCGGAACTTACCGACTGGATGGACCGATATGCCTATATCATTGATTTAGGTAATACATTGGCTCCGTTCCCCGAAAATGAGAAAATTCCTTCAAATCTTATTGAAGGTTGTCAAAGCCGGGTTTGGATTTCCGCTATAAGACAAGATGATAAAACCATTCATTTTAATGCTGACTCTGATGCACTTATCGTGAAGGGAATTATTGCCTTGCTTCTTAAAGTTCTTAATAATCGGACACCGGATGAAATACTAAGCTCTGACTTATATTTCTTGGATAAGATAGGTCTGAAAGAACACCTTTCACCTACAAGAAGCAATGGGCTGGTAGCTATGGTGAGACAAATCCAAAATTATGCCAAGGCTTATAAAGTTCTTGATTCATGATTTCTCAATAGCACCTTATTTTTCTATTACTGATTAATCTAAAATCATATAAAATACCATGTTTAAAAACCAACCAAAAGGACTTATTCCGGCCGCCCTCAGTAATATGGGGGAACGTTTTGGGTATTACATTATGAACGCTGTTCTGGTGCTTTTCCTGTGTTCTAAATTCGGACTCGCGGAAGAAACCAGTACTATCGTATACTCAGTATTTTATGCAGGCATCTATATCCTCTCATTAGTGGGTGGTACTATAGCTGACCGAACAATGAATTATAAAGGCACTATTATCAGTGGCCTTTTAGTGATGACGATGGGATATGTGATACTTGCAATTCCTATTCTTGCAACTGAAGGTAACACCGCCTGGCTCCTTACTCTCACATGTTTTGCTCTTTTCCTTATAGCATTTGGCAACGGTCTTTTCAAAGGGAATCTTCAAGCTATTGTAGGACAGCTTTATGATAATCCCAAATATGCCGCCCAACGTGATTCAGGTTTCCAGATTTTCTATGTGTTCATTAATATCGGTGGCGTGGCAGCTCCTTTTATCGCACCGATGCTTAGAAGCTGGTGGCTCGATGTAAACAATATGAATTATAATGCAAGTTTTCCCGCGCTCTGTCATCAATATCTGGGCAAAGCAGATACAATGACTGAGGAAACTCTGGAAAACTTCTATGCACTGGCCACTCAGGTGGGTCATACGGCTCAAGTGGATATTTCTGAATTCTGTACCAAGTATCTTGATGTATTTAATACAGGTATTCACTATTCATTCCTGGCATCAATAGGTGCAATGCTTGTTTCGCTTGCCATTTTCTTCTTTACAATGAACAGGCTTCCAAACCCTTCGAAAAAAGAAGCTAAAGAAGAAAAGAAATTCACACCTGAACAAAAGAAGGAGATGGCTACAGAAATACGTCAACGTATGGGTGCGCTCTTTGCAGTGCTTGGTATCGCAGTTTTCTTCTGGTTTTCATTCCATCAGAACGGCACATCCATGTCATTGTTCGCCAGAGATTTCATGGACACTTCTTCAATAGCTCCGGAAATCTGGCAGGCTATGAACCCATTCTTCGTTATACTCCTTACACCTTTGATCATAATTTTATTCTCTACTATGTCGAAAGCGGGGAAAGAAATTTCCACTCCTAAAAAAATCGCAATCGGTATGGGATTGGCTGCTATAGCCTATTTATTTATGATGATTTGGTCGTTTGTAAAAGGTTATCCTTCCGGATCAGATTTCCGAGCTCTTGCCGAGGCTGTTAAGGCTCCAATGTTATCAGATCCATGGGTTTTAATTCTCTATTATTTCTTTATGACGGTGGCAGAACTTTTCATATCACCATTGGGTCTTTCTTTCGTTTCAAAAGTTGCACCGACACATATGCAAGGTTTATGCCAGGGATTATGGCTTGGAGCTACTGCAGTAGGTAACCTTCTGCTTTGGGTAGGTCCTCTTATCTATAACAACAGCCCAATTTGGGTGGCATGGCTTGTATTCATGGTGGTTTGTCTCATATCAATGGGTGCTATGTTTGCAATGCTCAAATGGCTTGAAAGAGTTACTAATGAAAAGCAACCTCTTCCTGAACCGGCACCTAAAAACCATTCTAAAAAGCAACCTGCAGTCAACTGATAAAACTTAGCATTATGGATTTCCCGTTCCCTATTCAGAATTTCATTAAAATCTACGAAAAAAGTTTCGCCGACAACTGGGACTTACCCGCACTTTCCAATTATGGAGGAGAACCCCAGACATATGGAAGTATGGCTGAAGAGATCGCTAAAATTCATATGCTCTTCAAGTCTATCGGGATTAAACCCGGCGATAAGATAGCTCTATGTGGTAAAGATTCTGCCACCTGGGTTAAAATATTTATGGCTACGGTCACTTATGGAGCTATTATTGTTCCAATCCTGGCAGATTTCAATCCCGTAGACATTATTCACATTGTGAATCATTCAGGTGCCTATCTGCTTTTTGTTTCAGATCATATCTGGGAACATATGGAACCCGAGAAGCTTCTGAATATTAAGGGAGTGATCAGCATCGATCGTAAAAAGCCATTGCATGAGCTTCCGGAGATTGAACTCTCAAGGAGTCTAAGGCTATTGAAACGCAGGTTTAATAGAAAGTATCCTGAAGGATTCAGAAAGGAAGATATTAAATATGCCGATAGAGACAATTCCGAAGTTATTGAGATAAATTATACATCAGGCACTACGGGATTCTCCAAAGGAGTGATGCTCACAGGAGAAAATCTTTCAGGAAATGTATGTTTCGGTATTTATGCAAAACTGTTTGAGAGAGGCAACCATACCCTTTCTTTCCTTCCATTGGCCCATGCCTATGGATGCGCTTTCGATATGCTCACGCCTCTTGCTCAGGGAGTGCACGTATATATTTTAGGGAAAACACCTTCACCACGAGTATTGCTCAAGGCACTTGCAGATGTAAAGCCTCACTTGGTGATATGTGTTCCTTTGATTCTTGAAAAAATTTATAAGAACCAAATACTACCCTTGATTTCTAAAGGAACAATGCGATGGACTCTGGCCGTTCCTTTCCTTGATACATTCATCTATTCTAAGATTCGTAAAAAACTCATAGAAGCTTTCGGAGGAGAATTTGAACAGGTGATCGTAGGTGGTGCGGCTCTCAACCATGAAGTGGAGGAATTTCTGCATAAGATCAAATTCCCCTTTACTGTAGGTTATGGTATGACAGAATGTGGTCCTCTCATATCCTATTCTCCTTGGAAAGAGTTTATTGTAGGTTCATGTGGGAAGACTATTCCGGATATGGAATCTAAAGTGCTTTCAGACGATCCTGAAAATATACCGGGTGAGGTGTGTGTCAGGGGTGTAAACCGAATGAAAGGTTATTATAAGAATAAAGAAGCAACAGATGCTGTGATTGATAAAGATGGCTGGCTTCATACAGGTGATGTTGGCACTCGTTCCAAAGATGGTGTTTTGTTTCTGCGCGGGAGAAATAAGACAATGATTCTTTCAGCTTCTGGCCAAAATATTTACCCCGAAGAAATAGAAGCCAAACTGAATAATATGCCTTATGTGGCAGAAAGTCTGGTAGTAGATAGGGATGGTAAACTTGTTGCTCTTGTTTATCCCGACTATGAGGCTGTTGATAAATTAGGATATGGCATTGCAGACCTTGATGATATTATGGAAAACGTAAGGAAAGAGCTCAACAAGATTGTGGCCCCTTACGAACAGGTCACCAAGATTATACTTATGCAACACGAATTTGAGAAGACACCGAAAAAGAGTATAAAACGATATCTATACACTCGTTAAGGTCGGAACACAAAAAGCCGTGTAGCCTCATATCGAGGTAGAGCAGTGAGTTGTACATCAGCTTTCCGGTCTTCAAGAGTTTCCATTCCATTACCTACTATCGCGCCCACTTCTTCAAGTGCGGCGCGAGTTTTTTCCAAAGCCTTCTCAGGGGTATTATTGTCTTTGGAAAGATGGCAAAGAAAAATATGTCTGAGCCTGGGAGTATATATTTCTTTAAGGAACCTGGCGGTAGATTCATTGTCCATATGTCCTACCGATGTCTGGATCCTTGCTTTAAGAAATTCAGGATAGCGTCCCTGCAATAACATTTTCAAATCATAGTTGGATTCTATAACCAGATAATCTGCAAGACTCATATAATGCCGAGCACGAGGCATAACCTCACCCATATCTGTGGCTAAAACGAAATTTCTGTTTCCAAATGCCACTGAAAATCCCATGTTGTCTGTGCCGTCATGGGGCACCTCAAATGCAGTAATTTCCAGATCTCCTGCTTTGAAAGGTATTTCCTTGAATATGGCTATATGGTAATCCTTTATGCGTTTAGAAATATCATGTCTTCTCAAAATGGCATTTAGCACTCTATTGGTGCAATAAACCCGCATATGTCGATGGTTTCTCACGAGATTATAAGCATACCTTACATGATCCGAGTGATCATGAGTGAGTAGCACGCCGTAGATTTTTTTTATATCGATACCGTTAGCCCGAATTTTTGCCTCTATATCATCCGACCTGATTCCGGCATCGATTATCACTCCACCGTTGCTGGAACCTATATAACAGCTGTTACCGCTTGAACCGGACCCAAATGAAATGTAATACAATAAATTATCAGATATCCCCGTGGGTTTGGCAGGTTGAGGTATAGTCATAAGATTATCATAGACACTTCGCCGTCCGGGCTCCGGGAAGCTATCCTCCCATTCCTCAAAAGGCAACCTGCCTAATCCTTCAAATGATATTCTCTTTCTGCCCATTTAAAGTTTCCTGTTATTTTAAATCTTTGCTATGAAATAAAAAAATAGTCGGATATTTCCCCGGTAAGAAACCTGTTCTTTTCCAATCTTTCACTGTGCGGGTCACAATATTCTCCCTCTCAGGTGATGTTACTTCAGAAGCCACACATAGTTTTGTTGAATCGCTTAAAACTCCCAACAGACTTTCCATCATCTTGGCATTACGATAAGGGGTTTCAATAAATATTTGAGTCATGTTGTGTCTTCGGCTTTGAATCTCCAGATCCTTTATAGTTTTTTCCCTCTCCTTATTTTCCACCGGTAAATAGCCATGGAAACAGAAGCACTGGCCATTTAATCCTGAAGCCATCAAAGATAAAAGAATACTTGAAGGACCCACAAGTGGCACTACTCTCAGACCTGCTCTTTGTGCCAAAGCCACTACCTGTGCTCCCGGATCTGCAATACCCGGACATCCGGCTTCACTCATCACCCCCATAGACTCCCCTTTTCTTAACGGTTCTAAAAACAAATTTATTTCAATTTCAGGAGTATGATTATTGAGTTCATAAAAGGTAATATCTGAAATATTTATGGATGAATCCATACGTTTTAATATCCTTCTGGCTGTTCGGATATTTTCCACTATAAAATACTTCAGTTCGCTTACTATTGCAAAATTTTCTTTTGGGATAACATAATCCAGACTGCCTTCACTTACAGGCACAGGGATCATATAAAGTGCCGTTTTTGCCTCCATAAAGCAAATTTACAAAAAAAACGTCAGCAGAAACTCTTTTCATTTTCAAGTATCACGGAATAAAGATTAAATTTGCATCCTGAAAGATGTTTTATTTTTTATTAACCTTATGACAAGCAAAGTCCTATTTTTAAAGAGTTTTTTACTAATTAGTCTTATTTTCAACTTCACAGCCTGCAACAATACAAGGCAGGTGACGCCTTATGAATTAGACACCGACGAAGTGTATAAAGCTTTGGCCCCTAACGAAGAGGATTCTCCCAATGGATTGACTTTCGGAAAGGGTAATATACCTGGAACCATTTTCGATTATGAAATTAACACAGACAGCACTGATGTGTATGTCTTTTTTGAGAAATTCACCATTCTTGATATCAATCCAAAAATAAACCGGGACATTTTTGAATTTGCTCTTCAGCAATTGAAAGAATTCGGATTTGTCAATGATTCACTTATTCTTCCTTCAAATAGTTTTCAAAACATTTCTTCCGATTCCTCTGGTTATGATGAATCTGCAAGACATCTTCTTGATTTTTTTAGAGAAGAATTTCAACATGAATTAGATACGATCTATTCATACAAAAGCCCCTTTAATATTTATTTTCAAATCTACCCCATTAATATCACAGAAGATTACGTCACCTATCGGGAATCTGCTTACAGTTATACAGGAGGAGCTCATGGAATATCCATATCTTACCTCCGGTCTTATTCTCTCAAAACGGGGAACCTATTGACTATAAATGATATTATTACACCTTCGGGATTACAGTCTGTTAGAGATGAGGTGGTTGCTCATATGGCATATTCTTATCCTATTTTTGAAAACATTTCTACTGTGGATCAATATCTTGATTCTTTGAATATTTGGTTAGATCATACGCAACCCGAAGGAGAGGCCGGTGACATTACTATAAAAGATTATCCTCTTCCGAATCCGGCTTTGACCCAAGAAGGTCTTGCATTCGTTTATCAGATGTATGAACTTACTCCGGGTTCTGATGGATGTCCAATGGTATTGATTCCATATAAAGATATAAAAGGATGTTTGAACCCTCCATTTGAACCAAGTAGTAAATGAGGTCTAATTAACTTAATATCATCTTAATTTTCTTAACTTTACAAATCTAATAAAGTGAAACACGCATGACAGAGGATATCGACAATAAGCCCATCGGATATGATCCTGATCAAAAAGGAAAGAAGACAGCTTTAACAGGAATGTTTCGAGACTGGTATCTTGAATATGCCAGTTATGTGATATTGGAAAGAGCTGTGCCTCATATTGAGGATGGTCTTAAACCGGTGCAACGCCGTATCCTTCATTCTATGCAAACTCTTGACGATGGCAGGTTTAATAAGGTAGCCAATATAGTAGGCAACACTATGCAGTATCATCCCCATGGAGATGCTTCCATAGGAGATGCTCTTGTGCAATTGGGGCAAAAAGACCTCTTAATAGATACCCAGGGGAATTGGGGTAATATTCTTACCGGAGATTCTGCAGCTGCTCCTCGTTACATTGAAGCACGATTATCTGAATTTGCTTTAGAATCTGTCTTCAATCCTAAAATTACTGATTGGACTCTGTCTTACGATGGTAGAAAAAGAGAGCCCGTTACTTTACCAGTTAAATTTCCACTCTTACTTTCCCAAGGGGTGGAAGGTATTGCTGTGGGACTTTCATCTAAAATTCTTCCACATAATTTCAATGAAATAGCAGATGCGGCAATTTCATATCTTAATGGCGAAGATTTCACATTGCTACCGGATTTTCAGACGGGTGGACTAATGGATGCTTCCCGATATAACGATGGGGCAAGAGGTGGCAATATCAAAGTGAGAGCCAAGATTGAAAAATTAGACAGCAAAACATTGGCTATTACTGAAATACCTTATGGGAAGACCACAACCACTCTGATTACCTCTATTCTGGGAGCAATGGAAAAAGGGAAAATAAAAATCAGAAAAGTCGATGACAATACTTCTGCTTCTGCCCAGATTCTTGTACACCTTCTCCCGGGCACCTCATCGGATAAAGCTATCGATGCCCTTTATGCTTTTACGGATTGCGAGGTTAGCATCTCCCCTATCTGTTGTGTCATCGTAGATAGAAAGCCACAGTTCCTTACGGTGAGTCAATTACTGAAATATTCTGTTGATCGTACCAAAGATCTTTTAAATAAAGAACTTGAAATTAAACTTGAGGAAACTAAAGAATCTCAGTTAAATCTTTCCTTAGAAAAGATCTTCATCACAGAACGCATGTATAAAGATACCGAGGTAGAGGAGGCTGAATCCATGGATATGGCTTTAGATCATCTTGATCTTAGGTTTCAACCTTACAAATCCTCTTTTTACAGAGAAATTACTCGCGATGATCTTCTCAAACTATGGGAAATAAAGATGGGTCGTATTCTCAAGTTTAATGCTGATAAAGCTGATAAAAAAATTGCAGAACTACAAAAAGAAATTGAAGAGATTGAATTTAATATATCACATATTATAGACTACACAATCAATTGGTTTGACTATCTAAAAAATAAATACGGAGAAAATTTCCCGAGACATACTGTTATACGCGGATTCGATTCAATTCAGGCGGCAAAAGTGGCTGAAGCCAATAAAAGACTTTATTATGACAAATCAGGAGGATTCATCGGGACTGGACTCAAGGATAGTGAGTTTCTTTTCTCTTGCTCCGACATAGACGATATCCTTATCATTTATAAAGACGGCACTTATAAAATCGTAAAGGTGCAGGATAAACTTTATGTAGGGAAAAAAATAATTCATATTTCACTCTTCAAGAAGGGAGATAAACGCACAATTTTCAATGTAATCTATAGGCATGGAAAGCCGGGGACCAAAGATGAGGAGGGAAAACCACTGGGATATTCTTATAAGAAAAGATTTTTCATTACAGGCCTTACACGTGATAAGGAATATAATCTGACTAAAGGCGCCCCGGATTCCCGGGTTGAATGGCTAACATGCAATCCCAATGGAGAAGCAGAGATAGTAAAGGTAGATCTCAGAGACGAACCAAACGAGTCAGGCCGAAGACCAAGGGCTAAGGAAGTTATTGTGGATTTCTCTGAGCTGGATATTAAGGGGAAGGATTCTTTGGGCAACTTAGTCACCAAATATCCTGTGTCTAATGTGCGCCTGGTTGAAAAAGGCACCAGCACTTTGGGAGGAAGGGAAGTCTGGTTTGACAGAGATGTCTTAAGAATTAACTATGACGGACGTGGCGATAAACTTGGAGTTTTCCAAGGTGATGACTTGGTTCTGGTAATAACTAAAACCGGAGAATACTACACAACTTCCTTCTCTGATTCCAACCATTATGACGACAATATTCTGATAATTGAAAAATTTGATCCACATAAGGTATGGACCTTGGCTCTTTATGATGCATCTTTGCGTTATCCCTATCTGAAAAGATTTACTTTTGAGCCTTCCATTAAGCCACAACGATTTGTGGGGAATGAGCCGGAGTCTAAGATTTTACTGCTCACATCAACTACTTATCCTCGCTTAGAAGTTAAATTCGGAGGTGCTGATGCTGTCAGACCTCCGGTGGAAATAGATGCAGAAGAATTTATCGGAGTAAAGGGATTCAAAGCCAAAGGTAAACGCATTTCCAACTATTCCATAGATTATATCCGAGAGTTGGAACCTTTAAGATTTCCTGAAGAACCTATGGAAATTTCCTCAGATATAGAAACTTTAGAAACTGAGGAAACTATGCCACAAAGAAAAATAGTGCAAGGTGACTTGTTTGATTTTAATGATGAAGAAGAAAACCAAGAAGAAAGCGACAGCAATACCGTTTAAAGGTTTTCTGCAGGTCTTTTTTTTAATGACTAGTCTCGCAGGATTTTCTCAGGAAATTCTTGAGCCCTCTTCACGCCCTGTGACAGGATATTATAATTTGGGAATAGGTAGAACTTCCGTTAAAGCCACCTACCTCTCGCCGTTGACCTATACAGGTCCGGAAATTTCCTTAACAGGAAGCTGGAGTAAAGCAATGCCCTTTAATCCTGAAAATGCAGTGATGGAATTTGATGCAAATGCAAGTTTCTGTAATCTGTTAAATCCTGCCCAAACTGCCCGAATGGTGGGACTTTATGCCGGATTTTCCTGGGATATGGCATGGAGAAAAAGACTTCCATTTGATTTCCAAATAACTGCAGGTGGAGGAGCCGATATAAAGGGGGGTGCTTATTATCTTCTAAGAAACAGTAATAATCCGGTACAGGCATTGGCAAATATTTCTTTAACTGTAGTGGGATCGGCAAGTAAACATTTCATTCTCGGTAAATTGCCTGTTTTAATTACCGACAGAGTAAAAATTCCTTCTTTGGGTGTGTTTTTTTGCCCTCAATATGGAGAAACTTATTACGAAATTTATCTGGGTAATCACAAGGGATTGGCTCACACCGGCTGGTGGGGAAATAATTTCTGTATAGATAATCTATTGAGTGTTACTTTAGATTTCGGACGCACAGCCTTATCTCTTGGTTACCGTTTCGAGGCTTATACTCAATGGGCTAACAATCTTAATACAAAGATTTTCACAAATTCATTTGTAATCGGTGTGGTGCCCGGTGGTATCGGGTTGAAAAAACCTATAAGGAAAACTCAGGAGCAAGTTATTTATTCCCTTTATTAAAACTCCAGATGCTAAAAAAATTTTATATAATTCTTTTATCAGTTTTGAGCCTTTTTTTCTCAGGATGTCATGAAGATCCGGAGTATAAAAACACTTTGATGGGTAATTATGATGCTTTAGCTGATATTATAGACACACATTATTGTTTTTTTGCTGATAAAGATATCAACTGGAAGGAGAAAGTAGAGAAATACCGCCAGGAAATAACTGAGGAAACCTCTGTTTTGGATTTATTCTTCATATGTTCCCAGCTTTTGGATGAGCTCAAAGACGGACATGTAAATCTGTCATCCCGGTTTTCAACAAGTTATTACCGTAACTGGTGGTCAGACTATCCTCAGGATTTCAATCAGCGCACTTTAGAAGAATATTATCTTGACTTTAATTGGCTTTCCACTAATGGTATTATGTATAAGCAATTGCCGGGTGAAATCGCCTATATGTATTATCCATCTTTTTCCTATACAATTTCCGATAGTTCTTTAGATTATATTTTGGCTATTATGGCTAATAGCAGAGGACTAATAATAGATATCAGGGATAACGGAGGAGGTGAACTCACAAATATCAACACCTTGGTGGGCAGATTTATAGAAGAAAAAATCATCGGAGGATATATAATGCATAAAACGGGCCCTGCCCACGACGATTTCTCGGAACCTTATCCTATGGAATATAAACCTGCCGCTGAAGGCCGTGTAAAATGGAATGGTGATGTTGTGGTCCTCACAAATCGTTCTTGTTTTTCCGCTGCTAATAATTTTGTAGCAGTTATGAAAAGCCTTCCTAAAGTAAGGATAGTAGGTGCAAAGACGGGGGGCGGCGGAGGTTTGCCATTCACTTCAGAAATACCTGTAGGATGGAGTGTAAGGTTTTCTGCTTGTCCTATTCTTGATTCTGAAGGACATATTATAGAGAACGGAATAGACCCCAGTCCCGGATGTGAAGTCCATTCCACTGAAGAGGAACTTGCTAAAGGAAAAGATGCAATTCTCGATTTTGCCATTGATCTTCTTAAAGACAATCCCTTACCTTTTCCGGAAGATAGACCGGAGGATGAATAATAAGACTTCCCTTGCAATCAGAAATTGCAAGGGAAGCAAACAATTAAATTCTCTAACGATATCTATAAATTATTCCTCAGCATAAGAGAGAATTGTGGGACTTTGGATATCCACTCCATATTCTCTTGCGAATCTAAGTATTGCACGTGCCAGTTTCGGCTTAAGATCTTCAGGACAATATCTGAAATATGCTTCGGCAGCTCTTACGTGAGCAGCGTCAGGCATCGGGTATTCTCTTCTTTCGGGGAGACCGAAAACGCTATCAGGAAGATCTCTTCTTTCTTCAGTATCTAATACGTCGTTCATAATTTTGTTTTTTAATGGGTTAATCTTAGAATTATATTATCATCTTCTGTAATTAAAACAATTTAAAAAGAAAATGGATTAAAAAGACTGCCCTTTTTTGAATAAAATTAGAGGTAATAGCCAATTTATCATTAATTTTGCACATTAATGAGAAGTGTGCATTGGTGTATGCTAAAGCCAATGGCATAATTCTGCTTGACAATCTCGGATCCAAGTATCCATGATTAACGAATAACGATCACAGAAATATGTATAGAGACAAGACATGCGGTGAGCTTCGCATCGACGACAAAGGGAAGGACGTTACAATTGCCGGTTGGGTGCAAAAAAACCGTAAAATGGGAGGCATGTCCTTCCTCGACGTTCGCGACAGATACGGCGTGACTCAAGTTGTTTTTAATTCTTCTGAAAATCCTGATCTTTTTCACGAGGCCAATTCTTTAGGGCGTGAATTCGTAGTACAGATTACAGGGAAAGTGGCCGAAAGGGAGAATAAAAACAAGAATATTCCTACAGGCGACATTGAAATTATCGCTGATTCTCTTAAAGTTCTTAATAAAAGTGAAGTCCCTCCTTTCACAATTGAAGACAATTCCGACGGAGGTGACGATTTAAGAATGAAATACCGTTATCTCGATCTCAGAAGGCCTTCAGTGAGGAAGAATCTTGAATTGCGTCATAAAATGGCTTTTGAGATTCGTCGTTACCTTGACTCTAAAGGGTTCCTGGAAATTGAAACGCCAATATTAGTGAAATCTACTCCTGAAGGAGCACGTGATTTTGTGGTGCCTTCACGTATGAATCCGGGAGAATTTTATGCACTTCCACAAAGCCCTCAGTTATTCAAACAACTTCTTATGGTGAGTGGGTTTGACAGGTATTTCCAGATTGCAAAATGCTTCCGTGATGAGGATCTTAGAGCCGACAGGCAGCCGGAATTCACTCAGATAGACTGCGAAATGAGCTTTGTACGCCAGGAAGATGTGATCGATATGTTTGAGGGCCTCGTTAAACATATTTTCAAATATGTAAAAAATATTGATTTCACTGAGCCTTTCCCAAGGATTACATGGAAAGAAGCCATGGAAAAATATGGAAGCGATAAGCCCGATATTCGCTTTGGAATGGAATTCCATGATATCACCGATCTGGCAAAAGGTAAAGGATTCCAGGTAGCTGATGATGCAGACCTTGTGGTAGGAATAACAGTTCCCCAAGGAGCTTCTTATTCAAGAAAACAATTGGATGAACTCACAGAATTTGTGAAACGTCCTCAAGTAGGAGCTAAAGGAATGATATGGGTGAAAGTTGACCCGGATGGTTCAATAAAAAGCTCTGTTGGTAAATTCTATACAGAAGATCAACTCAAGGAATGGACCAAGAGAATGGAAGCTAATCCCGGTGATCTCATGCTTATCCTTTCGGGAGAAGCTATGAAGACCCGTAAACAACTCTCGGAACTTCGTCTGGAAATGGGATCACGTCTCGGATTGAGAGATAAAAATGTTTTCGCTCCTCTATGGGTGATCGACTTCCCGCTCTTTGAATGGGATGAAGAGACTCAGAGATATTATGCAATGCATCATCCTTTCACTTCTCCAAACCCGGAGGATATACCGAAATTACGCACTGACACAGGAAATGTACGTGCCACTGCTTATGATATCGTGGTAAATGGAAATGAACTCGGAGGAGGATCTATCAGAATTCATGATCCGGAACTTCAGAATGAAATGTTCTCTCTCTTAGGATTCACCCCGGAAAAGGCTAAAGAACAATTCGGCTTTCTCATGGATGCATTCCGTTATGGTGCTCCTCCTCATGGAGGCCTGGCTTTAGGTTTCGACCGCTTCGTATCCATTCTGGCCGGTCTGGATTCGATCCGTGATGTCATTGCATTCCCTAAAAATAATTCCGGCCGTGATGTAATGAATGAATCTCCCTCTCCTCTTGATCCGGCTCAACTTGAGGAATTAAATCTGGAAGTAAAAACTGAAACCAAGAATGGTTAAAGTAAAAGATATCGCAGCTGCAATTGAGGAGTTCGCACCTAAGAGCCTGCAGGAAAGCTATGATAATGCAGGGCTTCAGGTTGGAGATCCTGAAGCAGTGGTGTCTGCTGTCTTGTTATGTCTGGATGTCACCGAAGATATAATTGCGGAGGCCCAAAGAAGGGAATGTAATCTGATTGTTTCCCACCATCCCCTCATTTTTAGGGGATTAAAATCTCTCACAGGAGAAGACTCTACTCAACGGCTGGTGATAGAAGCTTTGAAAAACAATATTGCAGTATACTCTGCTCACACGAATCTTGACAGCGTTTGGGATGGAGTAAGCCATGAAATAGCGCGGAAATTATCTATAAGGGATATCGAGGTTTTGGAGCCCCAACCTCTAAATCCCAAAGCTGGACTTGGGGTTGTGGGGAATATCAAGCCCGTGCCCAAAATTGAGTTTCTCAGAAAGATAAAAGAAACTTTTAATGTTGCGGCATTAAGATATTCTGCTCAAAGTGCAGGTCTGGTTGTAAGACGTGTGGCTGTGTGTGGAGGATCCGGGGCATCTTTGATTAAAGCTGCAATAAAACAAGAAGCAGACATATTGGTCACCGGTGATGTGAAATATCATGATTTCACATCATTTGGCTCAGAAATTTTAATTGCAGATATCGGACACTTCGAAAGTGAACTGTGTGCACGCGAAATTCTCTCCCGTGTGATAAGGGATAAATTCCCCGATCTCACTATTTATTTCTCAGATTCAGAATCAAATCCTATAAAAATATTATAATATACGTTCAAGCCTATGGCAACTGAAAAAAAGAATGATATAGAACGCACCGTGGAAGAAAGGTTGCAGAATCTATTTCAACTCCAGACCTATCTTTCAGAAATCGACAGAATCAAAACACTTCGAGGAGAGCTTCCCAATGAGGTGAAAGACCTTGAGGATGAAATAATACGTTATCAGACCCGTCTTGACAAATATCAGGAGGAAATAAAAGATCTTAAGGAATTTATAGCTCGTAAAAACGGTGAAATTGCAGAGCGTAAGGCTAAGATAGAAAAATATGACGAGCAGATAAACAATGTAAGAAACAACCGTGAGTTTGCATTCCTTGAAAAAGAAAAAGAATTTGAAGGATTGGAAATCGAACTGGCGGAAAAAAATATACGTGAAGCCACTGAAAAGGTAGAGGTAAAGACCAATGAAGTGGAGAAAGCCAAAGAAGGCCTTTCAGATAATAAGCATATTCTTGAAGATAAGAAAAAAGAACTTGATGCTATCGTTTCTGAAACTCGTGTGGAAGAAGAAAACATTAGGGGCAAAGTGAAAGAATTGGAACAGAAAATCGACGACTATACTTTGGCTGCCTTCAAACGTATAAGGAAAAATGCGAGAAACGGATTAGCTATTGTAACGGTGCAAAGAGATGCATGTGGCGGATGTTTTAATCGTATTCCTCCCCAGCGTCAACTTGAGATAAAAATGCATCGTAAGGTTATAGTATGTGAATACTGTGGTCGGATCATGGTTGATGGCACTTTAGTGGGCCTTGCACCTGAACCTATAAAAGAAGCGGCTCCAAAGGTATCAAGGAGGAAATCCACAAAAGCTGCTGCTCCGGCAGAGGAACAGGCTCCTGAAGCTTAACGAATACCCATAAGACGATGTGTCTGCAGTGACAAGCGCCATCGTGGATCTTTTAGTACCCGGCGAATAGTTCGCCGGGTATTTTGTTCTCTTAACTCAGGATCTTCAACAAAACAAGGTTGTAAAACCATCCTGGTATGCTTTCCTATACAAGGCAGTTTAAAATACATTTCCAAGTCTTGACCTATATCTACCACTTTCACTTCATCTGCCCTGGAAATCTTTATAGAACTGTCTCCTATAAGGCTCATCCCTATTTTTGGCGAAAGTGTAATCCAATCTATTCCTGAAGGTAAGACTCGGGTGCCGTTTGTTTCAATAGCTATTGGAAGACCTGTCTGTTTCTTTAATTCACTTATAAAATTCTCATCTAATTGCAGCGATGGTTCGCCCCCGGTGAGAATAATCATAGCACCAGTATATTTTTTTATTTCTGATATTATCTCCTGGTCTGTCATCAGCACTCCCTCTTGATGTCGAGTATCGCAAAACCCACAAGAAAGGTTACACCCGGAAAATCTTACAAAAATCGAAGGGATGCCTGTATTGCATCCCTCTCCCTGGATTGACTGAAATATTTCGTTAATCTTTTTCATAGGCCGCCGAATTCCCTTCACTTTCCTGAACTTCACAACGCCAGCAGTTTGGAACATTGTCCACTATCCATTTTGCTATATTTTCAGCAGTAGGATTGGCTTCTATAACATCATTTATCATGGAGTGGTCAAGACGTTCCATCACTAAATGTTTTATATGGGTGAAATCAGTCACCATTCCCTCTTTATTAAGTTCCTTAGCCCGACATTCTACAGTAATTATCCAGTTATGACCATGCACGTTGGTGCATTTGCTCTCATAACTTAAATCCAACCGGTGGGCTGCGCTTATTTCAAATCTTTTTTTAACGTAATACATAGTCATTCATAAATTGTGGGATCCGGAATACCGGCATCGATGAAAGCCTGTTTTCTTTCCCTACATGTGCCACAGTTTCCACAATGATTCTTGCCACCACAGTAGCAAGAATAAGTATGGGAATAATCCACCCCTAATTTTTTCCCTATGGAAATAATCTCACCTTTGGTTAGAAAAGTGAATGGGTCGATTAATGAAACTCCGGCATAGGTACCTTTAGTCATAGCTTCATTCATTGCAGCTGTGAATTCCGGTCTGCAATCAGGATAGATAGCATGATCACCTCCATGATTTGCCATCATGACATGTTTCAGGCACTTCGATTCAGCCAAACCACATGCTATAGAAAGCATGATACCATTTCTGAATGGAACAACTGTGGAGTGCATGTTGTCTTCCGAATAATCAGATCCCTTTGGTATTTTAGCACCACCTTTTAGTAGTGAACTTGTGAAATATTTTCCCATAAATTCTAATGGGATTATTATATGGGGAATACCTAAAATTTCACATTGCCAACGTGCACATTCAAGCTCTCTTTCATTATGTCGAGATCCATAATCGAAACTTATGGCCAGCCCTATTCTCTCTTTATGGTAATGCAAAAGAGTTGTGCTGTCAAGACCTCCGCTTATTATTATTGCTGAATCTTTAACCATTTTTTTTGGATATGGTATCGAATGCAGTTAATCTTCTTTTGTTACAAAGTTCCTGATGATTTTCATCACCATAATTTGCAAACGGATGTATGGAAATACCTCCTCGAGGCATGAAATATCCTTTTACTTCTATATATTTCGGCGACATTAATTTTTGAAGATCTTTCATTATAATATTCACTACATCTTCATGAAAATCTCCATGATTTCTGAAACTGAAAAGATAGAGCTTGAGGCTTTTGCTTTCTACCATTCTTTCCCCTGGTATATAAGAAATCACTATGTGGCCGAAATCCGGCTGACCGGTTTTCGGACATAGAGTTGTAAACTCAGGACAATCCAATGTAACTACGTATTCATTTTCCGGATGTTTATTCTCAAATGTTTCAAGTAAGTCAGGATTATAATTCTCAGGGTATTGAGTTTTTGTATTCCCTAAATGCGTGATTCCATCAAGTTCTTTCTCATTTCTCATAATAGTTACTTTTATAAAAGTAAAAGCACACCTTAGATTACAAAATTAATTAAAAAAAACGATAAACTAAATTCATGCTCCAAAGACATTAGTGAAATATCTTTTTATTTATCTATAAATTTCTAAAAATAATTTTCTATTGTTGGTTATTCTGATAAACTCTATAAATAATAAATTATATACCAATATGGGCTCGGGGTGTATGTCAGTTTTACAGGAGATAATTATTTTATAATTAATAAGCTAAAAGATCTAGCTTCTTATAAGCTTAATTGAAATTATATCCCGGATAATTATATTCTTTTATATTTCTTTCTAATATTAAACTTAAAAAATCACTAAAACAAATAATGATTATCCGTAAAAATATCCACAGGATTGAAAGTAATGACCTGCAACTCATATGTCCTGTTGAATGTAAAGTATTTTATTCATTATTTTTGGTCATAAGAGCCCTGTATTCCTATATCTGAATGGAATAATCATGATAAAAAATAATGTTTGGTATTATTATGGATAAGCATAAAATAAAACTAAAATCTCATTTCTAATGATTATTGTTTTAATTTATTATTCTTTTTTATAACTTTACAAAAATTTTATAAACAATTAATCAGAAAATCATATTAAACTAATTAATAAAATCTACAATGAGAAGAACAAAAAGTGAAACAATCGCAGAATTCCGCGATGAATTTCTTTCAGGCAAATCTGAAGACTACAAAAA
Source organism: Muribaculaceae bacterium (assembly GCA_022509185.1). Classification (GTDB taxonomy): domain Bacteria; phylum Bacteroidota; class Bacteroidia; order Bacteroidales; family Muribaculaceae; genus Lepagella. The sequence goes on from JAFLTS010000012.1 coordinate 32,865, forward strand.
CAAATTCAATGAGAAAAGCGAAGATCAACAATATGCTGCCATAGCAAACTGGAAACGCAACGCCAAGAATTTTGCAGATGCCTCTAAAGATCTTGCTAAAGTTACTGCTTCAAACGTTATAGCATATCTGAAAGATGCTCATAAGAAACTAACTAAACTTGAAACCCTCACCCCCAAAGAGGCTCAGAAAATTCAAGATGTTCTGGATGCAGTGAAAGGCTCTATTGATAATTTCGACCGTATCAAAAAGGAACAGCTCCTTAAAGTGCTCATTTCAGAAAAAGAACGTCTTGCTCGTCAAGGCAACGATCTTGATCGTCAGATTGAAAATCTTCAAAACCAACTAGGTTAATTTATAATATTAAATATTAAGAAGGCACAATCAAAATTAATTGTGCCTTCTTGCTTTATCCTAATTATTCTAATTTATTAATCTATATTTATTAAATTATATTGTTTGCTGCCTAATCCGATCTTCTCAGCATGATCTATTGTATGAGTGCCATGGCGTGATTTTATCCTTTCAATAAGTGGTGCGGGATCATCTCCCTCTCCTCCCTGATGATTAAATACTAAATCTACCGATGCCTGATCCAGGGCTACCGGATCCGTTGAGGCCAAAATTCCTATATCAGCAATTTGGGGTGTCTCAGGATTACCGTTGCAATCGCAATCCACCGACATATTATTCATAACATTTATATAAACTATATCCTTGCCGGGCTGTTTAAAATAGTTATGAACTGCCTGAGCTGCCGACGCCATTGACTCCAAAAATGCATCTTGGCCATGAGGATTGTTCCATCCTGAGGTGGATGTACCGGCCGTATGAATATAAGCTTTTCCTGCAGATGAAGCAACTCCGATTGAGGCATTTTTTAATACTCCACCAAGACCACCCATCGTATGTCCTTTGAAATGAGCAAGATTGATCATATAATCATAATTAGGCAAATTAGCGCCTACAAGATCATAATGTATCCAGGTTGAGTCATTTACTGCTATCGCAATCTCTGCTTCCTCATCCATTATATCCACAGGTGCGATTTTATCGTATCCTCTCTCAGCTACAGCTTCCCTATGTTTTTTGCCATCACTTCTATTACCATCATATAGCGTATTGCACTCTACTATAGTGCCATCTACTTTTTGTACCAGACCCGCAATCAATTCTGGACTCAGGTGATTGCTCTTGCTTGATTCTCCGGTTGAGATTTTTACAGCCACTTTACCTGTGGGTGGAACACCTAATGCCTCATAAATTTTTATGAGAGATTCAGGAGTAATCTCTTTGGTGAAATAAACATCACTTTGTGCCAGCATACCACCCCATACGGATAACACTGCTAACGACATTAAAATTTTTTTCATGCTTACTTTTATAAAATTGATTATATTCTGTTAGGATTCTTAATTTCTTACTGCTTGATTCAGTGCGACTTTCTATCCTATAACGTAGAATTTATTTCAAACTTACATAAATTTTTGAATAAAACAATTCAAGTTCGGAAATTTTTAGTAACTTTAGCCCCAAAAGAACCTTCAAGCTATGATAAACAGCTTTTTTTCAGATTCATTGACCGAGGCCTTCATGAAAGTAGTGGCGGCCTGTTTTCCTTTAGTCACAATAGGATTCATCGGCCATCCGGCCCTCACAATAGCTGCCGGGTGCACAGGCGGCGTTGCTTTGATTGCTTTCTTTATCCGTATTGCAATATTATTCAAGAAGGAGCCTAAAAGAAATCCAACTTTAGACCATATTGTTCACGGACTCTTTTTCCCATACGCTTTCTCACTTGCATTCGCCATCGGAATTGCTTTCGGGGAGAAAAATGGGTGGTATGGCATCTGGTTCGCTCTTTTCCTTGCTTTATGGATTGTTATTGCCAATGTCATGGTGGCTAAAAAACAGAATTAATTCCACTATTTTATTAATATACAGTTTCAAGCCGCCTGTTAAATTCAGACGGCTTCTTTTTTTAGTTCCAAGGCATAAATATCTAATTATTGCAAATCTTGAAAAACCCTTATTTCAGGCCTCCATTAAACATTTTGATAAGATTTTTAAAGTATTTATTTCCAAAAATGAGTATTTTTTTAATTTTTCTTTAAAAAACACACAATTTTGGCATTTTTTATTTTTTTATTCCAAAATAATATATATCTTTGCAACGTGTTTTTCATGGTATTAGATTTAAGGTTAGAGGATTAGTTGTCGGGATGACACCTAATCTTTTCGTTTTATAGCCCGACAACTAATCCTGATGCGTTCTTTTTCAGAAAACACTCCTCCATAATATAATTAAGGATAAGGAGGTAGGATAACTATCATACAAAAATCCTGCAATTCAGTGAATTGCAGGATTTTTCTTTCTCTTTCAGTTGTAATTTGTGGAGGTGGAGGGGTTTGAACCCTCGTCCAAACATGGACCCAATAAGCTTTCTACATGCTTAGCCATCGACTTGATTTTCGAAGGCTGACAGGCTCGCGGCTACCAATCAGCCTCTTATCCTTTAAATCTCGGATCATGCCCAAGGCTTGCAATCACCTATTTCCGATTTTCTTAGCACCACCATATCCAAACGTCTCGGAACGGGGCAATGGGGTGGTGTCTCGTCAGCACCACTTTGATGCCGATAAAGCTAACTTACTATACTTCGGTCAGGCAGCGAGAGCGTAATTGTTATTTTCGCCAATTATAGTTCGATATGTCGTTATTATAGAGCTTACATACCAAAGCTCTGCATGCTTACTTACCGTTTCTACATGCTGTCAAAGCCAGTCACCCCCGGTAACTTATTGCAAAGTTAATGAATTTTATCATCTTATTCATAATCATCATCTATTATCTCTAAGTTTTTAGTTAACTTTGTAGAATTTAGAGGAAACCTATCGGTATTTTATGCAAGAAAATAAGGATCTCTTTCAAATTAATAATTCCCAAAATATATCAGAGGAGGCTGTTGCAAACCAAAAAGCTGCATCCCTTTCATCATATAATGAGGATTCCATTCAACATTTGGAATGGAACGAACATATTCGTCGCAGATCCGGAATGTATATCGGACGCCTTGGCGACGGAAGCCATGCAGAAGATGGAATATACGTTCTTCTCAAGGAAGTTATCGACAATAGTATTGACGAATTCAATATGGGAGCCGGTACACGTATTGATATCTCCATGGATGATGAAGGCGTGATTTCTGTGCGCGATTTCGGGCGCGGCATTCCTTTGGGTAAAGTGAAAGAAGTGGCTTCCGAAATAAATACCGGAGGAAAATTTGACGATAAAAATTTCAAAAAATCCGTCGGACTTAACGGCGTCGGATTAAAAGCCGTTAACGCGATGTCGGATTATTTCCATATTGAAAGTACTCGTGACGGTAAACAGGTGAGCGTAGATTTTGAAAAGGGAAACCTGATAAAACAAAGTCAGCCTCAGGATAGCAATGAACACAACGGTACTTTGGTTAGATTCAAACCTGATGCAACTCTTTTTAAAGATTTCTCTTTTAGGCCTGAATTTGTAGAGATGATGGTCAACAACTACACTTATCTCAACACAGGACTTAAAATTTTTCTTAACGGAAGAAAATATGCATCCAAACACGGTTTGTTGGATCTTCTTAAAGAGAATATGACAGCCGAACCTCTCTATCCTTTTATATGCCTTAAAGGAGAGGATATTGAAATTGTAATGACTCATACCGAACAATATGGAGAAGAATATTACTCTTTTGTAAACGGCCAGCACACAACTCAGGGAGGGACTCATCTCACTGCCTTCCGAGAACATGTGAGCAGGACCATTAAAGATTTTTCAAACAAAGGATTTGAATTTTCTGATATTAGGGCCGGCATGGTGGCAGCTGTGAGCGTTAAGGTGCAAGAGCCTATGTTCGATAGTCAGGCAAAGACACGTTTCAACGGAAAGGAAGTAGCTCCGGGAAGCACACTTACGATAAATAAATTTATAGGTGATTTTATAAAAAAGGAACTCGACGATTATCTGCACAAGCATCCCGAAGTGGCTGATGCAATGCTCAAGAAGATTACTGCTACAGAGAAAGAAAGAAAATCTTTAGCCGGAGTGGCAAAACTGGCCCGGGAAAAGGCCAAGAAAGTAAGTCTTCATAACCGTAAGTTAAGAGATTGCCGGATACATTACAACGATACCCTTAAAGCAGGTTCAAAAAATGAAGACAGAAGAGAGGAATCTTCAATTTTTATAACCGAGGGAGATTCGGCATCAGGCACTATCACAAAAGTGAGGAATGCAGAAACACAAGCAGTTTTCTCCTTGCGCGGAAAGCCTTTGAATTCTTATGGAATGACTCAGGAAGTTGTATATAAAAATGACGAGTTCAATCTTTTGCAGGCAGCCCTTAACATAGAAGAAGGAATCGATGGTTTAAGATATAATAAAATTATAATCGCTACTGATGCCGATGTGGATGGTATGCATATCCGCCTTCTGGTGATTACTTTCTTCCTGATGTTTTTCCCTGATCTCATAAAGAAAGGACATGTATATATCCTGCAGACACCACTTTTCCGGGTAAGAGATAAAAATGCGGTCAGAAGAGGCAAATCAGGCAAAGGAAAGAAAAAAACTTCAGAAGGGGAAAAAGACACCTATTATTGTTACACTGATGAAGAAAGGGAAGCCGCTATAGCTAAGTTCGGTAACAATGCAGAGATTACCCGATTTAAGGGACTGGGAGAAATAAACGATGTGGAGTTTGCGGAATTCATCGGACCTGAGATGAGGCTTGACCCTGTTAAACTCAAAAAAGATGATACCGTAGATAAGCTCCTGGAATTCTATATGGGGAAGAATACAATGGAACGTCAGAATTTCATAATTGACAACTTAGTAATAGAAGACGATTCAGAAATATGACAGCATTCTACGCCGGAAGTTTCGATCCATTCACTATCGGACATAAATCCATAGCCGACAGAGCATTGGAAATGTTTGACCATCTCATTATAGGCATAGGATATAATGAGCATAAAAAGGGTGAATGGAGTGTTGACCAAAGACTTAAGGCAATTACCGCCATTTATGAAACTGATTCAAGAGTGAAAGTTATCTCCTACATTGGTCTAACGGCTTTGAAAGCAAAAGAATTGGGAGCTCATATATTGGTTAGAGGTGTAAGAAATACACTTGACTTTGAAAAAGAGAAAGAACTGGCCGAGATAAACCATCGGGTTTTCAGCCTGTCTACTGTTATGATACCTTCTTTACCCGAATTTGCCTTTATAAGCAGTTCTATGGTTAGAGAATTAATGCATTTCGGCCAGGATGTGAAACCTTATATTGCCGGAGATTTTCAATTAAATCCTAAACAAAGAAATTAATAATGAGAAAACTATTATTCCTGATAACATTATCAATAACTTGCCTCACTACCATAATGTGGGGAAAACCTGATTTGTCTTTGTCTGAAAACAATAAACTTCGTCTTGCTGAAGCCGCCATATCACAATTATATGTAGACAGTGTGGACGAAACTAAGCTGGTGGAAGAGGCTATAGTAGCAATGTTGTCAAGTCTTGACCCACATTCCCAATACAGCAATGCAGAGGAAACAAAGGAATTAAACGAACCTCTTGCCGGAAATTTCAGCGGAATAGGCATCACATTTAATATGAATAACGATACTCTTTATGTGATACAGACAGTAGCCGGGGGTCCATCAGAACGGGTTGGAATTCTTGCCGGTGACAGGATCATTTCTGTCAACGACACTTCCATAGCCGGTGTAAAAATGAAAAACACCGACATAATGAAAAGGCTTCGTGGGCCAAAAGGAACAAAGGTAGATGTAAAAGTGTTGAGAAGAGCACAAGCTGTATCAGATACTATCGATTTTCGAATTACACGAGCCGATATTCCCATTTATAGTGTAGATGCAGCCTATATGGTGGATGATAAAACCGGTTATATTCGCCTCAACCGTTTTGCAGCCGAAACGGCCGATGAGATGAGAGATGCCCTCAAGGATCTCAAAAAAAAGGGAATGGACAGACTTATTCTTGATCTCACTGATAATGGAGGAGGATATCTTAACGCAGCCGTGGAAATTTTAGGTGAGTTCCTTCAGCCGGGACAGATGACCGTTTATACTGAAGGACTTAATTCTCCAAGAACCGATAATTATGCTCGGCCTTCCGGACGGGAACCATTATTTGAAAATGGACGCCTGGTGGTAATGGCAAATCAATACTCAGCATCAGCTTCAGAAATCACTTCAGGAGCCATTCAGGATTGGGACAGAGGATTGGTGGTGGGACGTAGAACTTTTGGGAAAGGCCTTGTGCAACGGCCAATTCCCTTGCCTGACGGTTCCATGATTCGTCTTACTGTTGCTCATTATTACACTCCCACCGGAAGAGATATTCAAAAGCCTTATGAAAAAGGAAATTCACAGGCTTATAGAAGCGATATAGTAGAAAGATTCAACAGCGGAGAATTAATGCATGCGGATTCTATTCGATACGTTGACTCACTCAAAGTGGAGACATTAAGGCTTCACCGTCCAATTTATGGAGGAGGAGGTATTTACCCCGATAAATTTGTAGCCTTAGACACTACTGAATTCACAAAATATTATCGTGATGTAACCGCCAAAGGATTAATCAATACTCTTGTGATAAAGTATGTAGACGATAACCGTAAGGAGATACAAAAACAATATAAGAATGGCGATAATTTTACTCGTGAATTCAAAGTTACACCCGAAATGCTGAATTCACTTTTCGACATGGCCTCTAAAGAAGGTATTGAATTCAATGAAGAGGAAGCTGTAACAAGTACACCGCTTTTCAACATGATAATAAAAGGATTAATAGGAAGAGATGTCTTCGACAATTCTACTTATTATAAGGTATTTAATACACATGACCCAATTTTTGGGGAAGCCTACCGGTTAATTAATTCTGAAGAATATGAATTGCTGTTGCCTCAATAGCTCCTTAAGTTTTTTTGACATCAGCACAAAACCATCTTTATTATGAAACATATCTTGCCATATTGCCTGCTTTTATTTTTAGCACCTGCAGCCATAGCACAGAACCCAATTGAGTTAACAGAGAATATGCAATGTGAGATTTGTGCTCCCGACCCCGTTGTAGTTGATTCTCTTATACTGTCTGATCCTGTGGCTTTATTCGATTCCATGCCACAACCGGAGGTGAACTATAATATTTTAAATCTTAGTTTCAGTCCTAAAGTTTTCGCAGGATACAGGAAAATCCATGGTGTGCCTGAATTTAGTAAACGTCAACCAAAATATCGCCTTTCTGTCACAACCTTGGTGGAAGAACAGATAGGAGATTCAATTGCAATTGCTGAAATAACGGAAACTCTTACTCCAGACAGTATTTCGATGGTAGAATCAGAAAGTGTGACTCCATCTTTACCTAATATCCAAACCTACGAAAGGCCTAAATGGTTTGAAGATGCCCTAAGGCTGGCAAGTGCTCAAAATGATATTATGTATGCCTACATGATAGCTAATCCCATGGCCATAGAGTATGCATATTGGGATCTTCCGGAACCCCCGGTATTGCTTATGGAAGATAGATCATTCCTCGCTTTTCTAAAAAAACAGGAAGTACCGGAAGTTGATCCTTCCGATGCCATTTTACCTGCTGTGGAGATCAAGAAAAAACATTGGCTACATACTGTAGGTGCACAACTTCAGTTCTCTCAGGCTTATGTGTCCCCTAACTGGTATCAGGGAGGCAATAACTATCTGTCTCTTCTATTTAACTTCAACTGGAATGTACAGCTAAATCAAGTATACCATCCTAATCTTTTGTTTCAAAGTGATCTCACCTATAAGATGGCTTTAAGTTCAAATCCGAAAGGATATATGCATCGTTATACAATTGCAGAAGACAATTTCCAGTATAATCTTAATGCCGGTGTGAAAGCTGTGAAAGACTGGTATTATTCTTTCAATCTTCTTTTTAAGACTCAATTGATGAATAATTATGAACAGGATTCTTATGTAAGAACCGCTTCTTTCCTTTCTCCCGGTGACATGAACCTGGGTCTCGGTATGTCATATAGCAGGCATAATAAAGTCAATACTTTCCAATACACTCTTACTATATCTCCTCTATCTTATAACCTGAAGACTTGTATCGACAGTAAAGTAGACCATGCCACCTATAACATTGCTCCTAATAAAAAATCAAAAAGTGAAATCGGTAGCAACATAGAGTTCGACATGGCCTGGAATTTAACAGCCTATATTTCTTATAAAACCAGGATTTTCATGTTTACGGATTATAAATATTATCTGGGTGACTGGCAAAACACTATTAATTTCGAGATCAATAAATTTCTCTCTACCCAGATATTTGTACATCTTAGATATGATGGTTCTACCGAAAGTTATGGGAAATGGAAAAAATTCATGATGAGGGAGATTTTGAGCTTTGGTCTCTCTTATACTTTCTCCACTAAGCCTTGATGATTTAATGAAAGGCATAAAGCGAGGAGCGCAAATAACGTCTTTATTATTATTTTCAACAATAACAGGGATGGCGGAAACCATCCCCATTCGCGCATATGATATAGACATGGCCAAGGAGATTTGCTCTGAACTTCCGCTTGAAAGTATCGAAGGCATATGGCTTTATCCGGAGGATAAAGTTACCGTACTAATCCTTCAGAATCCGGGCAGCGATGTAAATGGTTCTCCATATTATGATATCTCGGTAGTGTCAACTTCCGATGCAAATCTAAATCCCGGAGATCTAATAGGGAATCTACAGGCCACTGCCGACATGAATGTATATCGATTTGAATTGTTTACAGAGAAAAAAAATGATTACCTATTAAAACCAAAATCATGCCTTGCCACTTTATCAAAAGATGGTGAAACATTTCTTATTAAAAAACAGAAGTCTCCTTTCAAAGGCAGATTAAACTTAAATTTTAACCGCCTTCTCCCGGGATTTTGGAAAATAATAAGCACCGGCCTATCTACTTCAGGCAACAATATGGCCATAGAGCCACCGGTAGGTATGATCAAGGTTTTCCCTTCTTATGATGGCAACGGATCTTCCAGAAGAAAGATAAGATATCTTTAATTAGAAGATTATGAAATTTGTACGGTTTTTAATTACATTTCTGTTCCTGGGGATTCTTCTTTTTGAGTTTCCTTTGGAAGCTAAAAAAATAAAAAATACTTTAAGAGTTGAGAAAGAAGAAAAATATGTAATCAAAAGCTCTGAATATAAAGGGCACAAGATAAATCTTAACGACTCGGTTTTGGGGACTCTTTATGATAAAGAGTTGTTAAGCGAACTGAGGAAAGTGGTTTTCACAGGATATGAGAAAGAACCTAATTCAAAATGGGAGTCTTTTTTAATAGTTAATCCTTCAGAAAGACTTATCACGGGATTCGAGATTAAAATTGATTATCTGGATATGAACAACAGGATGCTACATTCACGGAATATTCGGGAATCTTGCTATGTGCCTAAAGGAGAAACAAGGAAAATAGACATTACAAGCTGGGATACACAACATACTTATTATTATTACCTTGGCAATGAACCCAGGAAAGTTGCGACTCCTTTTAAAGTGGCTTTTCACCCTGTTATTATTTGGATTGAAGAAGAATAGTATTTTTTTCTTACATTTGTAGATAAATGTATTATACCATGGATAGTAAGAAATTTATAGAGGAACTCTCATCTCGACTAGATATCTCCCAGGCTTCCGTGACTTCCATGATAGATCTTATGGTGAATGAAATTGGCTCTGTTGCAGCAAATATGGACAGCGTGGTGATTCCGGGTTTCGGCACTTTTGAACCCCGTTTACGACAGGAACGTCTGGCAGTTCATCCTGCTTCCGGTAAAAAACTACTTGTTCCTCCAAGAATAAATCTCTATTTTAAGCAAAGCCCTGTCTTAAAGCAAAAAATTAATAATGGAAAATAAAGTCACCTTAAGTCTTTTATCGTCCTCACTATCGAAAAACTCTGATAAATCAAAAAAAGCTTGTGAAGAATTTCTCAGGGAGTTTTTCAAATTAGCTGCCGAAGTGTTGGAGGAAGGAGAAATCTTGAAAATTAAAGGTTTCGGCACATTTAAGATATCGGAAATTGAGAGTCGTGAAAGTGTGAGTATTTCTACAGGAGAAAGACACGAGCTTAAGGGATATAAAAGGGTTTCTTTCACTCCTTCTAAAGAATTAGCTTCCATAATAAACGCTCCTTTCGAAGATTTTGAAACCATGGAAATTGAAGAAGAAATGCCGGAAGATATTTTAAAAGCCGAATTTATCCCTGAAGCTTCTGAAGATGACAATATTTCCAATGAAAATAGTGTTAGTGAATATCGCCTTGAAGAAGGATCTGAAGAAGAAGGTAAGGATGACCTAATTACTTATGAGGCTTATGCCGATATAGAAGTTAAGGATCAATCCGAAAACAAAAAAGAAAAAGAAAGTGAAGAGAAAGAGAATGAAACACCTCAAGATAATCACTTTAAAAAAGAAGAAATAGTCAGTTCACTTCCTATAGAGATTAAACCCCAGTATCCTGAAATTCCCAGGGAGAGCAGGTTTAAATCTGGTTTTTTATATGGAGCAATTTGCTCTCTTCTTGTGTGCGTGGTAATTTTCATGTTAGGATGTTTCTTCGACTGGTGGCCCGTGAATTTTGGGAAGTCGGGAAAATTAGCTCAGGAAGTGGAATTGGTTAATGAAGAACCCCTACCGGTTGCACCCGATGAAGAACCTGCTTTGATGGTTGAAGAACCTGTGTATGATACTGTATCTACCACAAGATATTTAACTACCATCGCAAGAGAGCACTATGGTAATTTCAATTTTTGGCCTTATATCTACCTGGAAAATGAAAGTATATTAGGACATCCTGACAGAATCACTCCGGGAACCAAGGTTATAGTTCCTCCTTTATCAAAATATGGTGTGAATCCAGAAGATGCCGAAGATATTGCAAGGGCAAAACAAAAAGGCCTGGAAATTTACGCACGTTTTAAATAATTATCGAAATTCCGAAAGAAGACTTTCCATTTTCTTCGCAATTTTTTCAGTAGCAAGATTTCCTATGCTTCCAAGATGAGTATGATGGATATTGCGGGTTGGCTTATATTCTCCCCTCTGCACTTCCATGCCTATTTTCTTGTATGCATCCCGGAAAGGAACTCCATTAAGGGCAAGTTTATTCACATCTTCAACCGTGAATACGTAATCGTATAGCTTATCCTCTAATATATCAGATTTCACTCTGATATGTTGTAACATAAAATCGGCCATATTAAGACATTCAACAATTTCGTCGGTGGCCGGAAACAAAATATCTTTTAAAAGTTGAAGATCTCTATTATATCCCAAAGGAAGATTCGCAGTGAGAAGAGCCACTTCATTGGGTATAGATTGTAGACGATTACATTTCCCCCTCATAATTTCAAATACATCTGGATTTTTCTTATGGGGCATTATACTTGAACCCGTGGTGAATTCATCCGGGAAAGAAATGAATCCGAAGTTACCGCTCATCCATAAGCAAATATCCATTGCTAAATGCCCTAAAGTAGAAGCAATGGCAGCAACTGCGGCCGCCACGGCCTTCTCTGTTTTTCCTCTGCTCATTTGAGCCGCTACCACATTATAATGAGGAGCATCAAATTTGAGAAGCTTTGTAGTCATTTCCCGGTCAAGCGGAAAAGAAGAACCATATCCTGCTGCAGAACCTAAAGGATTTTGGTTGGTTATTCGATAAGCTGCCAAAAGCATGTACATGTCATCTGTTAAGGATTCAGCATATGCACCGAACCAAAGTCCGAATGATGATGGCATTGCTATCTGAAGATGAGTGTAGCCCGGCATCAGCTTATCCTTATGCTCTTCTGAAAGAAGTTGTAGTCTTGAAAACAAATCACCACATGCTTGGGCTATCCTTTTTAATTCATCCCTAAAAAACAACTTAAGGTCAACCAACACCTGGTCGTTTCGAGAACGTCCGGAATGTATTTTTTTACCAATATCTCCTAACCTTCCGGTGAGGAGAAACTCTATCTGGGAATGTATATCTTCTACTCCTTCTTCTATTCTAAAATCACCTTTTTCTATTTCTTCTTTGATTTCATTCAATGCAGGCTCTAAAATATCGAGTTCCTTCTTAGACAGTAAACCAATTCTCTCCAACATTTTGATGTGGGCCAGAGAACCCTCTACGTCATATTTAGCCAAACGAAGGTCAAGATTTCGGTCATTACCCACGGTAAATTTCTCTATTAATTGATCAGGTTCAAATCCTTTATTCCAGAGTTGCATATTGAGTGTGTTATTTTATATTAATAATTTGCCAGCCTAAAGCTACTATATTAAGGTTACAAGATGATCCAAGAAACGGGCATATGTTTCAAGACCTTGTTGTATCTCTTCTAATTTGATAAATTCATCGGCTGTATGGCTTCTTTCCGATTTTCCGGGTCCAATTTTTATGGAAGGTATGTCATACATTAAAGCCATGTCAGAAGTTGTGGGAGAAATTATTTTTTCTAATCCACTTAATTCGGCCGCTCTGCAGAGGACACTTTCGGACTTCAACACCGAAGGACGGATACGGAAAGATCGAGGTGTCAGTTCACTATTGTTAACTGTGTCTCTCAAAATCTCTACAGTTTCTTCATTAGTGAAAGCATCCGTGGTTCTCACATCAATCACATAATTACATATATCGGGAATTATATTATGTTGGGTTCCCGAATTTATCATAGTAACCGTTGCTTTAACAGGCCCGAGGATTTCACTTTCTTTATCCCATTTTATTTGTCTGATAAGATTTATATCTTCACAGGCCCCATAAATAGCATTCACGCCTCCGGCTCTGGCAGCATGGGCAGATTCTCCCTTTACTGTGGCATCAACTACAACCAGACCTCTCTCTGCTATGGCAGCCTTACAATCGGTAGGTTCTCCTACTAAAGCATAATCCGGGTACAAATTCCTTTCTTTTAAAAAGGGCAGAAAGGCTCTCATCCCCCCCTCTCCCATTCTTTCTTCACTGGCCGTAATGGCGAGCATAATATTGAACGGTAGGTTGGTTCGTTTATAATAACTGAGAAATGTCAGAGCTAAAGAAACTCCCGATCCTCCCGCATCATTGCTTCCCAACCCGTATAATTTTCCTTCCTTTATTTCTGCTTTAAATGGATCTCGGGTATAAGATTTAACAGGCCGAACGGTATCCATATGTGAATTTAGCATTAATATTGGTTTCTCGGAATCATAATTTTCTGAAATAACAAAGATATTATTCAGATACCGTTCTACTTTTTTCACACCCTGTTGCTTTAACCATTTTTCCCATTCGGAAGCCACAAGATCTTCCTGGTCAGAATAAGATGGGATGGAAACCAAAGTCTGTAAAAATTCCAACGCTTTTTCCAAGTCTGTAAACATCACGACTATATTAAATCTCCTTCTCTTTCTTATTTATTCTTCGAGACAAATCAAGGTCCCCGATTCTTCTTTATTTATATTATGTGATCCTCTGATTCTAACTGTGTGTACTCCCTCATTGATTGCTTTCAATGCATTGGTAATCTTGGGTATCATTCCTTCGGATATCTTTCCGGTTTTCAAAAGATATTCAAATTTCTGTGGTGTGATAATTTTTAATAAGGAATCATCATCATTCAAATCTTCCAGCACTCCTTTCTTTTCAAAACAATATATTAGGTCAGTTTGCTCAATATTCGAGCAAGCTTGAGCCAATGAAGCAGCAATGGTATCGGCATTACAATTCAGAAGCCCCCCTTGATGATTCCTGCATATAGCACAGAAAACGGGAGTGAATTCATTTCCCAAAAGTAAAGATATAAAAGAAGTATTGATATCTTTCGGATTAATATCCCCTACGAATCCATAGTCGATTGGATACGGTGATCTTTTCACAGCGGGAATCACATTTCCGTCAGCTCCTGATAATCCCACGGCATTACATTGGTATTCTTGAAGTATGGAAACAATTCTTTTATTAATCAAACCGGCATATACCATAGTCACCATCTTTAAGGTTTCTATATCTGTAACACGGCGTCCCTGAATCATTGTAGCTTCAAGACCTGTTTTCCTACTCAATTCGGTTGCTTCCTTTCCACCTCCATGCACTAATATTTTTTTCCCCGGAATAAGAGAAAAATCATAAAGGAAACTCCTTAAATCTTCCTCTGAATTGATAATATTACCCCCAATTTTATATATTTTGATCATAAAACATCTTTTATAGATTCCGGTTGGCGAAATTACACAAAATCTTCGAATAAAAACTTTCCTCATTCCGGGAATGTTATATCTAAAAATCTGATTATGAAATTTCTCTTAAATATCATTTGGTTGATTTTCGGAGGCCTTATATCGGCCATCGGCTATTTTGTTTCAAGTCTGTTAATGATGGTAACAATAATCGGTATTCCTTTTGGTCTTCAGACTATGAAACTGGCATTAGTTGCTTTATGGCCTTTTGGCACTGATATTCATTCAGACGGATGGCCGTCAGGCTGTCTGGCCTCTATAATGAACATCATATGGTGGATTTTCGGAGGCATGGCCATAGCATTGAATCATCTATGCTGGGGTCTGTTTTATTGTATCACTGTGATTGGTATTCCTTTCGGAATGGAAAATTTCAAGCTTATGCTTCTTGCTTTGTTCCCTTTCGGCAAAAGAATCGGTTAAAAAGCACAATTATTAAACATTTTTTTTGTAATTTTGCACCGTTTTTTCACGTAGGGGAAAAACGCTATACAATCATTCCGACTACAAACTAAAATTTCGGAGGCTTACCAATGACTCTCAAGGAGATAAATGTAAAGTTTGCCGAACCAGAAGAAGCGAAATATGCCGAGCAGATCGTGAATATGATTTATGAATCTGCATTGCAACGGGGCACCGGTATCGCCAAGCGTACACCGGAATATATCGCTCAAAAAATAACAAGCGGAAAAAGTGTCGTCGCGCTTCATGGCGACAGGCTTGTGGGGTTCAGCTATATCGAGAGCTGGGGGCATGGAGATTATGTGGCCACTTCGGGACTGATTGTCGATCCGGAATATCGTCATCTTGGCCTTGCCGGCGCCATCAAGACGAAAACCTTCCAGCTGGCTCGACTTCGATTCCCTTTTGCGAAGCTGTTCTCTATCACCACTTCTCTCCCGGTTATGAAGCTTAATTCTCGTATGGGATATAAACCTGTGACTTTCTCTGAACTCACTGACGACAATGAATTCTGGGAAGGATGTCAAGGGTGTCGTAATTATGATATCCTTCAAAGAAACAATCGTAGAATGTGTCTTTGCACAGGAATGCTTTTTGACCCCAAGCAACCTCTGGTGGATGATGAGAAAACAAAATCAGCTTGGTCTAAGCTGATTAATAAACTTTCGCGTAAAAACAACAAGGGAAATTAAATTTATTTGAAATGGATAAAAAGAAAAAAGTAGTGTTGGCTTTCTCCGGAGGCCTCGACACTTCATTCGCTGTGAAGTATCTGTCGCAAGACCTCGGATATGAGGTACATACTGCGATTGCAAATACAGGAGGATTTTCTCTAGAAGAATTGGAAGTAATTGCTGAAAAATCAAAAAAACTTGGAGCAGCTTCTCATGTCACCCTTGATGTAACTCAGGATTATTATAATCGTAGCATTAAATATATGATTGCCGGTAATGTATTACGTAACGGCACATATCCTATTTCTGTAAGCTCGGAAAGAATTTTCCAGGCTTTAGCAACGATAGAATATGCTAAAAAAATTGGAGCTGATGCTATTGCACATGGATCTACCGGTGCCGGAAACGATCAGGTAAGGTTCGACATGACATTTAAAATTCTTGCTCCAGAAATTGAAATAATAACACCAACGCGTGATTTGACTCTTACCCGGGAATATGAGATAGAGTACCTAAAGAAACATGGTTATGAAGCCGATTTCAAAAAAATGGAGTATTCCATAAATAAGGGTTTGTGGGGAACATCCATCGGAGGAAAAGAAACACTTAAATCGGATAAGACTCTTCCTGAAGAAGCATATCCTTCTCAAGTGACACGAACAGAGCCGGAGACCTTGAAAATAACTTTCGATAAAGGAGAGGTAGTGGCTGTAAACGGAAAACATTTCGACGATAAAGTTGAGGCTATCAGGGAGATTGAAAAAATCGGTTCTAAATTTGGTATTGGCCGGGATATGCATATAGGTGATACTATAATCGGCATAAAAGGTAGAGTAGGATTCGAAGCTGCCGCACCTATTCTGATTATTGCTGCTCATAAAATGTTGGAAAAACATACTTTGACAAAATGGCAACAATATTGGAAGGATCAGATAGGCAATTGGTATGGCATGTTCCTGCATGAATCCCAGTATCTTGAACCGGTTATGAGGGATATGGAGAAAATGCTGGAAAGCTCTCAACGCAACGTAAACGGAACAGTGGAATTGACACTAAGACCTTTGTCTTACACACTTGTAGGTGTAGAATCCGATTTTGACCTCATGAAGACCGATTTTGGAGAATACGGAGAAATAAACAAAGCTTGGTCTGCTGATGATGTCAAAGGATTTACACGAATCATGTCTATCCCGATGCAGATTTATCATAATAATCAGAAAAAAAACGGTAAAAACGACCTTGAAGAATGATTAAAGCAGGCATTATCGGTGGTGCCGGTTATACAGCCGGTGAGCTCTTGAGATTATTGATCAATCACCCTGAAACTGAAGTTGTCTTTGTTCACTCTTCAAGCAATGCCGGTAAAAAGATCTGGGAGGTGCACGAAGGTTTATTGGGAGAAACAGATCTTTCTTTCTCTGACACATTTTCATTAGAAGATATAGACTGCCTCTTTCTTTGTTCTTCTCACGGTGCAAGTAAGATATTCTGGGAAAACAATTCTCGGCCTTCTCATTTAAAGGTGATTGATCTTGCTCAGGATTTCAGAGATGAAAGCTTTGGATATATCTACGGGCTACCGGAAGTTAACAGTAAAAGAATTAAAACAGCAGTTTCAATAGCCAATCCAGGATGTTTTGCTACAGCTATACAATTGTCTTTGCTTCCATTAGCTTCAGCCGGCTTGCTTCCGCACAAGGGAGATATTAATATCACGGCTTTAACCGGTTCTACAGGAGCAGGAGTAAAACCAGGAGCAACTACACATTTCAGTTGGAGAAACAATAATATTTCGGTCTACAAACCTTTCACCCATCAGCATCTTAAGGAGATAAAGATGACACTTGAAAAATTACAGCCCGGCTTTTCTTCACGTCTTAATTTCATTCCAATGAGAGGTGATTTCGCCAGGGGTATATTTTCAACTATAATATTAGATTGTACTCTTTCTCAAGATGAGGTTTATAAGCTTTATAAAGATTATTATGATGATGTTCCTTTTGTAGTAATCTCAGATATATCACCTGATCTGAAACAAGTGGTTAATACCAATAAAGCTATTATAAATGTATTGGTGAATGAAGGGAAATTACTGGTGACCTGTGTTATTGATAATTTACTGAAAGGAGCTTCAGGTCAAGCAGTAGAAAATATGAATCTTATGTTTGGCATAGACCAGACAACAGGATTGAAACTTAAACCGTCGGCTTTTTGATTCAAAATTAAAATTTAGCCTAAAGAAATGGAATTATTTGATGTATATAGTCTTTTCCATGTTGAACCGGTGAGAGGCATGGGATCTTATGTTTACACAGAAGATTCGACCCCTTATCTTGATCTTTATGGAGGACATGCGGTTATTTCTATTGGACATTCTCACCCTAAATATGTGAAAGCAGTGACAGATCAGCTGTCAAAATTAGGATTTTACTCAAATTCAGTAGAAAACAGTCTGCAAAAGAAATTAGCCAAGAAATTAGGGGACATTTCAGGTTATGATTCATATAATCTTTTCTTATGTAATTCAGGGGCCGAAGCTAACGAAAATGCTATAAAACTGGCTTCTTTCACTACCGGTAGAAAAAAAATTCTGGCATTCCGGAAAGCTTTCCATGGGAGAACCTCGGGAGCTGTCGGCGCCACAGATAATGAAAAGATACAAGCTCCTTTTAATAAAACAGAAAATGTATCTTTCGTTCCTCTAAATGATTTAGATGCGGTAAAGAGAGAATTGGAATCCGGAGATTTTGCTGCCGTCATAATTGAAGGAATTCAGGGAGTGGCCGGCATTAATATGCCTGAAGAAGATTTTCTCGTATCTTTGGAAAAATTATGTAAGGAAACAGGCACCCTTTTAATTTTAGATGAAATTCAATCAGGCTACGGGCGCACAGGAAAATTCTTTGCTCATCAATATTCAGGAATTAAACCGGATATTATTACCGTGGCTAAAGGAATAGCCAATGGATTTCCTTTTGCAGCTGTATTGATTTCACCGGAAATTGAAGCTAAAAAAGGAATGCTGGGCACGACATTCGGTGGAAATCATTTAGGTTGTGCAGCAGCCTTGGCGGTGATTGATGTGATTGAAGAGGAAAATCTTATTCAAAATGCTGCGGAAATCGGAGAGTTCCTTAAATCCGAGCTTAAAAAGATCCCTGAAATAGAAGACGTGAGAGGGCGTGGTCTAATGATAGGATTTGAAGTAAAAGGATTCTCAGGATCAGAGATAAGAAAAAGATTATTATTTGAAAAACATATATTTACAGGAGGGGCAGGTGAAAAAACCATAAGACTGCTTCCCGCACTTTCTATTTCAAAATCTCAAGCATTAGAATTCATTGAGGCATTGAAATCAATTATCAGTTCAAAATGAAAAAATTTACGTGTGTTGCCGATATAGGTGATATTAACCGAGCTTTAAATGAAGCCCGTGAAATAAAAAAAGACAGGTTTGCATTCTCACAACTTGGTAAAAACAAGACACTCCTCATGATTTTTTTCAACTCATCTTTAAGAACCAGACTTTCCACTCAGAAAGCCGCCATGAATCTTGGCATGAATGTGATGGTTCTTGATGTTAACCAAGGAGCTTGGAAATTGGAAACCGAGCGCGGAGTGATAATGGATGGAGACAAAGCCGAACATCTCCTCGAAGCCATTCCCGTTATGGGTAGCTATTGCGATCTTATTGGAGTGAGATCTTTTGCAAACCTTGTAGATAAAAAATCTGATTATGAAGAAAAGGTTCTTTCACAATTCATTGAATATTCCGGGAAACCTGTCTTCAGTATGGAAGCAGCCACTCGTCACCCTCTTCAAAGTTTTGCCGATCTTATCACTATAGACGAATTCAAGACTAAAGAGAGACCTAAAGTTGTGCTTACCTGGGCACCACATCCCAAGGCTTTGCCTCAGGCAGTGGCGAATTCTTTTGCAGAATGGATGAATGCTACTGATTATGAATTTGTAATTACACACCCGGAAGGATACGAACTCGCTCCGGAATTTGTGGGTAAAGCACGGGTGGAATACGATCGTGAAAAGGCTTTCAAAGGCGCAGATTTTATCTATGCCAAGAATTGGTCGGCGTATAGCGATCCTAATTATGGCAAGGTATTGAATAAAGATCCGAAATGGACTGTAGATTCTAAAGCAATGTCCCTGACTGATGGGGCATTCTTTATGCATTGTCTTCCGGTGAGAAGAAATATGATAGTGACTGATGAGGTGATTGAAAGCGATAAAAGTATTGTAATTCCGGAAGCTGCAAATAGAGAAATATCTGCACAGACAGTAATAAAACGATTTTTAGAATCCTGATTAAAGGGATTGTTAAAGAAACCGGCGACAAAAAATTGTCGCCATTTTTAATTATGATTGATAGATTATGATTAAATTTGCGAGATTAGAATAAAAGTCTGCGCTAAAAGTGAGCGGCCGATTTAAGAAGTTGAATTTCTGGATACGCCGAAAATCCCATCTGCCATTAATAATCTTGGGATCGTTGGTTGTGATGTTGTTGTTTTTCAACGACGAAACTTCCATGGCCTTAAATATGAAATATGAGAAAGAGATCAATAAACTTTCATTGGAAATAAAGGAATGCAAAGATTCGGCTAATTTTTATCGGCAACAACGTGAAGCAATTATCCACGATAGCGAAGATCTTGAACATCTGGCACGCGAAAGATTTCATATGCAACGTCCTACTGAAGACGTGTATATTTTAAAATAAAACCAAAGTAAGGAAAAAATGACAGCCAAATTAACAGGCGCCGAACTCGAAAAAAGGAGGAAACAAGTTGAAGGCACAGCCACATTCGGTTTGATATTGATTTGTGTTGCACTGGTGGGTCCTTTCACAAGCCCGGCAAGTATGGAATATCTCAATGTTTTCAGATGGATTTACGGAGCCGGAACTGTCATATATTTAATAGCCAGGTTGGTAGATATCACAGATCCAAAAGATTCTCCCAGGCTGAAACGCCTTCGCAGAATGGAATTCTGGGCAGGAATATCTTTCGCTTTGGCTACTGCCTTCTGGTTTATAGGTCAACATAGATTAGGCCCCTATGCTGGTGCTTTGGCAGTGCTTCAAAACACCATAATGTTTACCTTGGTGGGTGCCTTAATCCAGATTGTGGCCTCTTGGCTGATTTATTCTCAAACAAAAAAAGAGATTAAAGAAAGAAATAACCGGTAATCCCTGAGCCGAATGACAAATCTAACAGTGGATATCGGAAATTCAAGAGTTAAAATGGAAATCCGGGATGAATCCGGAGTCTTGGCCCTTATTAAATCCGAGAACTTGAATTTTTCCTGGATAAAAGAAATGAAGGAGTTATATGGCATTGATAATGCAGTAATAGCTTCTGTGAGAGGGGACCTCGAAGAGATATTGCACAATGTAAGAAATGAGATAGACGGGGATGTTATGGATTTTAACCGGCATTGTGTAAAAAATTTTTGTGATAGAAACAATTATACTTATCCTATAGGAGCTGACCGCGTAGCTGCATTTTTAGGAGCGGAATATTTATTTCCGGGAGTTTCAAAACTTATTGTTGATGCCGGTACAGCAATGACTATTGATGTGGTTGATGAAAAGGGATATTTCTGTGGAGGAAATATTTCTTTGGGCTTACAATCTCGCATGAAGGCCTTAAGTAAAGCCACTGCATTGCTACCCCAGGTATCTGAAATTAAAAAAACCACAGTGTTCGGAACCAATACCCAGGATGCGATAGTGGCAGGAGCCTTAAACGGTATGAAAGGTGAATTACTTTTTGACTATCTAAAGGCAAAAGAGCTCTTTAAGGTCCAGATAATAATCCTAACCGGAGGAGATGCTGAAGTATTAGAAGAGATG
Source organism: Muribaculaceae bacterium (assembly GCA_022509185.1). GTDB lineage: Bacteria > Bacteroidota > Bacteroidia > Bacteroidales > Muribaculaceae > Lepagella. Next base: position 54,194 of record JAFLTS010000012.1, read on the forward strand.
GTGAAAAGTTTTGAAATAAAATATTACAAGGAGCCCGATTTAGTGGGGAAAGGTCTCGATTTTTATCTGCGCTCTCAGTTACAAAACGCAGGATAAACCGAGAAACTATACTTGAGAATGATGAAAAAATTATATTTATTAATATTGTTGCTGACAGCTTTTTCCTTAGGAATTTTGGCGCAAAACAACCGACAATACTCCATGTATGGGTATGGATTGTTGAGCGACAGAGCCACCTCTATGCAACGTCAAATGGGTTCGGTGGGTTATGCAATGCATTCCGGACGCCAGATTAATGTGATGAATCCGGCTTCTTATGCCTCCATCGATTCCCTGACATTTCTTTTCGATATCGGCGCAGATATGACTATCTTGTGGCAAAAACAAGAAGATGTTAAAGAAAGATCCTTTGGAGGTGGATTGGATTATATCACAATGCAATTCCCTATTTGGAAATATATCGGTGCATCAATCGGTCTGGTTCCCTATTCTTATGTGGGATATGCATTCGGAACTGATATTGAACATGGTGCCATGTCAAACCAGGGTGAAGGGGGTATAAATCAGGCTTATCTAGGTTTAGCAGGCACTTATGCAGGTTTCTCACTAGGATTCAATGTTTCTTATGACTTCGGGAACATAATCAATGATGTCTTCTCTACTCCTGATAATTCAGGCCAGACACTGTTTGAACACGTCATGCAGATAAGAGACTGGAATATAGTCTTAGGGGCACAATACACTGCAAGACTAAGCCAAAACGACCGTTTGAATTTAGGGGTGACCTTCTCCCCTAAAAAATCAATTCATGGGCAAACCTGGGCAACCCTTCAGGAAACCTCACGTGATAGCGAAGCTGACACTATCGCATACATGAAGATGAAAGGTAAATACTATACCCCAATGAGCATAGGAGGAGGAATCGGGTTTGTGCATGAACGTACTTCAAGATGGATGGTAGAAGTGGATTTAACTTATCAGCAATGGTCGAAAGCTAAATATTCTCCTCTTTATTCACTCGATGATCCTGATAATCTGGTGTTTCAAGGAATGGACTTTCGCGACCGTACGAGAATTGCTGCCGGTGGTGAATTCATACCAAAACTACGAGGCAATTATTTCCAAAGGATGGCTTATCGTATAGGAGCCTATTATAACAATGATTATCTAAATATCCAGGGGAATCAGTTAAAAGAATACGGAATAACTGCCGGTTTCGGTTTCCATACCCCGGAAGGTAAAACTATGATAAATCTTGGCTTTGAGTGGAAACACCGACAGGCTCATCCCAACCCGCTCATCACGGAAAATTTCTTTAATATCACTTTGGGCGTTAATTTCAATGAACTTTGGTTCTGGCAACGTAGAATCAGGTAATGAAACTCCTCCCTGTTTATTTTCTGGTTTTTATAATTTTCTCGCTATTCTGGAGTTGTCGGGAAGAATCTAAAGTAGATATCTCACGAAACCTCGATTCCTCCAAAATGGCTTCTATGTCTACAAGAAATATATCCACTCTTATTTCTGATTCCGGTGTTACTCAATATAAAATTATTTCTCCTCTTTGGAATATCTATGATGAGGCTGAGAATCCGTATTGGTCGTTTCCGGAAGGACTTTACCTCCAGAAATACGATAAAGACTATAATGTTATTGCAACAGTAGCCGCCGATTCTGCTAAGTTTTTCAAAAATGAAAGGCTTTGGCGCCTTGAAGGGGAGGTGGAGATGACTAAATTTCCGGATGAACTGTTTCTTTCTCCAAGAGTATTTTGGGATCAGCGTCAGCAACAGTTATATTCTGATACATTTATTCATATAGAAAATTCCACGCATGTGATTGAAGGCACCGGTTTTGAAAGTGACGAATCCTTGAGCCGGTACAGAATTCTACATCCAAACGGAATTTTCCCTGTGAATAAAGATTCCCTCTGATTTTCTCCAGCAGATTTGTATTAAAGAAGACAATTTATGACCCTCGCAACAGCCATAGTATTAACTGTTATCGCCCTGGTTCTCTCCGCTCTTTTTTCGGGCTCAGAGATTGCTTTTGTGCAAAGCGATAAGGTGAGAATGGAGATTGATGCTGCCGGGAAAGGAGTGATAGATAGGATACTTAAGCGTTTCTCACACAACGAAGATATGTTTATATCAACTATGTTAGTGGGAAATAATATTGTGCTGGTTGTATATGGTATAACTTTTGCCATTATTCTTCAGCCAATTTTCGAACGCTGGTTTCACAACGATGCATTAGTGCTTGTAGTGAACACTCTGGTTTCAACTGGAGTGGTTTTGTTAGCAGGAGAATTTTTACCTAAAACTATTTTCCGCATAAATCCAAATTTCATGATCAGGCTGTTGTCGGTGCCTCTTTATTTAGTTTATTGGCTCTTATATCCCGTATCTCTCCTGGTATCTGGAATATCTAAGGGACTGATGAAAATTTTCGGCATAGGAAATGAACACGACAGAAAGCAAGGACTGACCATTGAAGAACTGGACACTTTCCTCCAGGATCAGATAGAAAGTGTTTCAGACAAAGCTGAAATTGAGAATGAAGTAAAGATTTTCAGTAATGCAATTGATTTTAAAGACACACAGATCTCAGAGTGCATGATTCCACGCAATGAGATAGTGGCAGTTTCGGTAGACGATATGGAAAGGGAATCACTTATAAAAAAATTTATCGCTACCGGATTGTCTAAAATTGTAGTGTATCATGAAGATATAGACGATGTCTTAGGATATATACATATTTCTGAGCTTTTTAATATAGACGTAAATCTGAATAAGAAAATAAAGCCTGTGATTTTCACTCCGGAGACAATGCTGGCCAACAAAATGATGCGTAGGATGCTGAATGAAAAAAGGTCTATGGCTATAATTGTAGATGAATATGGGGGCACAGCAGGATTAGTGACTTTAGAAGACCTTGTTGAAGAGATTTTCGGTGAAATAGAAGATGAACACGACCGAAAAAAAATAATGATGAAACAAGAAGGAGAAAATTCTTTTATTGTGAGCGGAAGGGCTGAAATTGAGAATGTAAATGAAACTTTTGGTCTTAACCTTGATGATGATAATGATTATGAAACCATAGGGGGTTTGGTGTTGCACAACTCAGGAGAACTACCGGCAGAAGGCTATACATTTGAATCTGAGGGCTATAGGCTCACGGTTCTCAAGATGTCGGCTGCAAGAATAGAATCCGTTAAGATAGAAAAAATCTGAAGATTTTTAATCCAATGATTTGATTATAGAAATTTATTCATTACATTTGTGGCGACTAAACAATTAACCCCAATTATTATGAGCCAACAATCCCCGTTTATTACATCAGTTCTTGGGATGCAGGCTAATCTTAGGTCGTTTGCTTTGAAACTCACTATGGACAAAGATGCGGCCCATGATTTGGTACAAGACACTACTCTTAAGGCCCTCAACAGCGAAGATAAATTCGTTGATAATACAAACCTTAAGGGATGGATGCTCACCATCATGCGCAATATCTTTATCAACAACTATCGCAAGAGCGTTAGGGAAAATACCATGGTGGATTCCACAGCCGATCTTTATCACCTAAACCTCAAGCAGGACTCCGGCATTGAAACGCCTGACGGAGCCTTTGCAGTAAATGAGATCTCTGCTATACTGGCTAAATTCCCTCGCGATTTCAGCGAGCCTTTCAACATGCATGTAGCCGGCTATAAGTATGAAGAGATCGCCGAACGTCTTTCTATGCCTTTGGGCACTGTCAAAAGCAGAATCTTCTTTACAAGAAAAAAACTTAGAGAGATCCTCAGGGATTACCAATAAGTATTTCTTGAAAAGTTTGATATATTAAGATGTACCTAAAGCTGGAGATTTATCTTCAGCTTCTTTTGCTTTTAGGGAATGCCTGAACACCCATGCCAAGTTTTTATAGTAATTTTGCTTCATGGAGAATTTAAAAACCAGAATTTTTTTAACCGGTGCTACCGGAGTTATGGGAGAAGCAGCTTTAAAGGAATTTTCTAAATATCCCTCAAACTATGACATAACGGTCTTGGTCAGACCATCTAAAAAAAATAAGAAAAAAATTAAAAAAAATCTCCGTGAGGGAGTAAAGGTGGTATGTGGAGATTTATTAGATCCTGAAGCTCTTAAACAAGGTGTCGAGAAATCTGATATTGTACTCCATGTGGGAGGCATGGTTTCGCCTCGGGCTGACCATTTTCCCTTAGAAACTTTAAGGGTGAACATTGGCTCTATGAAACTTATTGCTGATATAGTGAAAAATATAGAACTTAATAATCCTCAAAGGGAAATTAAAGTAGTCTATATAGGATCTGTTGCTCAATATGGCAGTAAATTACCCCCTGACCACTGGGGTAAAGCAGGAGATATTATGAAAACTGCAGTGTTCGATGCATATGCAGTTTCCAAAATTCTTGCAGAAAGAGCTTTGTTAGAAGCCGGATTAAAAAAATGGGTGAGTATACGTCAGACCGGAATTCTTCATGCCGGATTACTGAAAAAAGCTAACGATCCTATAACCTTCCATTTCCCAATACAAGGAGTTTTGGAATGGATCTCAGCTGAAGAATCCGGACGGCTTTTGGAGAGAATATGTCGACCGGAAGTTCCGGAAGATTTCTGGTGCTGTGTTTATAATGCAGGCTCCGGTAAAAAACTCAGACTAACTAATCTGGAATTTGAACGTGGAATATTGAAGGCTCTCGGTTGTCCTCCTCCTGAAAAAATATTTGAAACCAAGTGGTTTGCAACAGACAATTTTCATGGTTTCTGGTTTAAGGATTCTGATTTGCTTGATCAGATTCTCCATTTCAGAGAGAATCTGTCTTTTGAAGAAGTGCTTAAAAGATTAAAAAAGTCAATGCCTTTTTATTATAAATTGTCCCCTTTAGCACCCGCCTTTTTAATTAAGGCTTTTATGAAAAAGGTTGCTTTAACTCCCCAACTTGGGCCATTGTGGTGGTTACAAAATAATCAGGAAGAAAAAATAAAATACTGTTGGGGAAGCCGAGAGAATTATAATAATATTCCTACATGGGAAGAAATGGAAGAAAAAGACCTGAACCGTAATTCTTCTTATTTATCTTCTGCCCCTCGGAAAAAATATAGCACTTTTCTACGTGAAAAAATTTGTAATAAAGGTCATACCTATTTTTCATCGGATGTATTGGAAGGTTATGGTCACACTTGCCCTGTTTGCATGATTAAGGCTTCGAAAGTTGAACTTCCTGAAGAAATGACCCTATGATATCGTTTTCTTCTTTCTCCGGTAGGAAAATCTTTGATTTAAATATAATTCCTTTTATTATCTTTGTGTCTATTCATCTAATACAATTAAAATGAAAAACTACTCCATATTAAAAATATCTTATTTACTATTAGTGTGTCTCATTGTGGGACCCCTTCATGCAAAAAATGAATCTGTTGATCGGCAATCTTATAAAATTTATGTAGACAAAGAGGGAGTGATGCGTAGAAGTGACACCAAGGATGAGGTTTCTTACTATGGTACCAATTATACCCTTCCATTTGCCCATGCATATAGAGCTATAGGAGAGCTTGGTATCGACCATAAAGATGCAATTGATAAAGATGTTTACCATCTTTCACGACTTGGTTTCAATGGCTTCAGGCTTCATCTATGGGATGTAGAAATTGCTGATAGTGCAGGAAACGTATTGGAAAATGAACATCTTGACCTTCTAGATTACCTCATTGCACAGTTGGAAAATGAAGGTATAGATATTGTCCTCACTGCACAGACAAATTTTGGCAATGGTTATCCGGAGAAAAATATAGATACGGGAGCTTTTTCATATGATTATGGTAAATGTGAGATTCATAGTGACAAAAAGGCTCAGGAAATTCAAGCAAATTATCTCAATCAACTTGTAAAACATATCAATCCTTATACAGGGAAAAGTTATAGTGGTGACAATGCTATAATTGCCATTGAGATTAACAATGAACCTTGCCATACGGGCTCTAAAAAAGAAGTGACAGCTTATATCAATAAAATGGTCAAAGCTCTTAAAAAGGGAGGTTTTGATAAACCAATTTTATATAACGTAAGCCATAATCCCGATGTAACGGAGGCATATTATAATGCAGATATTCAAGGTACTACTTATCAATGGTATCCTACAGGTTTGGTGGCAGGACATCAACGTAAAGGCAATTTCCTACCTTATGTGCAGGAATATCCAATACCCTGGAAGGATTCAATAAAGAATTATGACAAAATGGCCCGCGTGGTTTACGAATTCGATCCGGGGGATGTATTATATTCTTATCTGTATCCTGCAGTGGTACGCACATTTCGTAAAGAAGGATTTCAATGGATCACTCAATTTGCTTATGATCCTATTGATATTGCCAGATATAACACTGAATATCAGACTCATTTCCTTAATCTCGCTTACACACCTTCAAAAGCACTTAGCATGATGATTGCAGCAGAGGCAGCAAGAAATATTCCCCGAGGCTCCGATTTCGGACCTTTCCCGGTTGACACTGTTTTCGGTGATTTTTCTGTAAGTTATGACCAGGATCTGAGTCTTTATAATTCTACAGATAAATTTTATCATTCCAATTCAACCTTAGTAGCACCGAAAGATTCCCAACTATTAAAAAAGATAGCCGGAAGAGGATCTTCCCCTATGGTAGAGTATTTTGGAACAGGTGCATATTTTATAGATGAGATAAAACCTGGTCTGTGGAGACTTGAAGTTATGCCTGATGTGGCTATAACCGAAGATCCCTTTGAAAAGCCGTCATTCAAAAAAGAGATTGGAAAAATTTTCTATTCCGAACATGAAATGACTCTCTACCTTCCCTCTCTTGGAAAAGATTTCTATTATCAAGCTATAAATCAAGGAAATGAACTTGAAGGGAAAGCAATTGGTGATTCTTTCAAAGTTTATCCCGGTGTGTATCTTTTAGCCTCTGATAAAAAGCTGATTGACGAAGAGATTACAAACAAAGACAATCTTAGCGCGTTGAGTAGGTTTTTTGCTCCGGAAGCAAGTAAAACCAATAATATTGTTACCCATAATCCGAGCCATTATATAAATGCGGAAGAAAATTTAGTTATAGAAACAGAAATTATCGGTCATGCAAATCCGGATGAAGTTTGGATTTATCCATCTTATATTTCTTTTTGGAATGAAAATAATAATTTGATTCCAATGGAAAAAGCTGAAGGTAACAAATATAAAGCTATAGTCTCAAAGGATAATTTAGGATGGTCAGATTCTTTTTCCTATAATATTGTGACTAAAGAAGGAGATAAGTATTATACATGGCCTCAGAATCTTGAAGGCAATCCTTTGGATTGGGATTTTACAGATTACCAATATTATAATTCAAAAAAAATATCATCCAATAGCTCTATAGTCTTACTTTCTCCTCAGGAACAGGATAAGAATATGGAAATAACTATGATTCCTGAAGAATGGAATTTCCGGCTCTATCCTGAAATTAAAGCCCCCATATCCCAAAATTCCTATAGTTTGACAGCTCAACCTCAGAATGATGGTAAACTTATTGTGAGCAGATATGTGGGAGATGAATTGATGCAAGCTCCATTTATGGAAAATAAAAATAATATCGTTGTTAAGATGTCTCCATCAATGGCCATGGATGGTGTAGAAATTGCTTTAACAGGATCCAACGGTGCAACTTATTCAGCTGTCTTGAATCCTGATTATTTAAATGAAGTGCCTGTTAAGCTTCATAATGATAATCCAATTGTGGAATATAAGGTACCTATAAGCCGGCTCTCCCAAACCTACACAAATATTCTTCCTGCAGTTTATCCTTCTTTCCTTCCCAGAGAAGTGTCGATGGAACAGATGCCCTTAGATTTGAATGGAATTGAATATGTACAATTGATTTTCCCGACTCAGAAGGGTCAAGAAATTAATACTTCAATCCAGGGTATCTGGCTTGAATAAAATCTACCTATATTACCTATAAAGATGAAGAAGCAACTTCAGGAACCCACTCTCGACAATATATTACAACTTTTTTCTAAACGTCTTGAAGATTTCTCAGGCGAAAGTAAAAAAAGCTATCAGAAGGCACTCTCCTCTTTTCAGGTATTTGTAATGACCAATTATTCTCTTTCTGAATATCTTGAAAGCAGAATTGTGGAAAACTGGGTCATCTTTAATATTCTCCAGGATCTAAGTCGCAAAACGGTTTCTTTCTATTTGGAAAAACTATCGAGTCTTTACACCTCTATAGCTCCCGGTCTTATTGGAGGAAAGGTGTTAAGTTTTAAAGAGATAAAGGTAAAACTCAAACAACTCCCTTTGATTGATTATGCAAAGGAAGTAAACATCCCGGCAGGTAGAATTCTGGCTTTATGGAAATCAAAGAAGCACAACCTTAAAATTCCCGACACTATTGAAGATCTGATTTTTTATTCCCTGTCTAAGGGTGGTATTCCGGTTAGGCAAATTATTAGAGAGAAAAAAGAGGAAGTTAAAGTATTCTTAAAAAGAAAGCAAGACTTGGTTTCTTCTTCTGAAAACCATAAAATCTTAAGTTCTCTAATTGAGGAATACTTGCTTTTACAAGGTCTCTCAATAACGGATCATACAGATAAAACTCTTTCCCATTTATGGAATATTCTCGCCTTAAAAGCCGGCATAACTGCTGATATTATTAAAAGTATGATGCCTGTAGTTCATCTTCGTCTGGGAGTTTTAAATTTGGCTGAAAATACTGATATTGATGATCTGAGCCGTGAAATAGCTATTAAAACAGTAACTGATTTCCTCTATGGGGAAGAAAAACAGTGGTTTGCCATGAGGTTGAGACCCCGGGTAAAATTTGAATCTTTGATGGCAAAATTCGTTCAGTTGAACAATATAATAAAATTGCCGGAGCTCTTTTATCCTTGCGAAGAAATAGCCCGTAAAGTGGGGAAAAAAGTAATCTGGGAAGGTAAACCAGTAATTCGTGACATAGTCTTTTTCAGAACCCGTAAAAGCGAAATTTATCCCTTGTTTTCTAAGATATACGATTTGGCTTGGTGTTACCGTACACCTGGTGGAGGTTATGGAAATTATGCTACCATTCCTGCTAAAGCAATGGATGAATTTAAAGAAGCATTAGGTATATTATCTCCTGCTTTTGAAGTGGCTCCTGCCGGCTTTTTAGAGCTTCAACCGGGAGATGAAGTTATAATTGTAACCGGAGATTATGCACGTCAACACGCCAGGATTCTAAAACAAGGAACTGATGATGAGGAGGGAAATAAAGTGTTTCGTGTTTCTCTACTAAATGGATTAGGACACTGGGATATTGGCATTGATGCCCGTCTGCTTAAGAAAGCCTGATTAGTAGCAAGGATTTACCGATAAGACAAAAACAGCGGCGGAAATCTCTTCCACCGCTGCTTTTTATTCAATTAAGAATAAACTCACTTGCTTGCGAGGTGATCGGAAACCGTGAGAGATACACGACCTTTGGCACGACGACGTGATAATACCTTGCGTCCGTCTTTTGTGGCCATTCTTTCTCTGAAGCCGTGTTTGTTAACCCTTCTACGGTTTGACGGCTGAAATGTTCTTTTCATATTTTAGGTTGTTTATTTGCAATGATTCGGAATGCAAATTTATAAAATAACTTTTAATCCCACAAACTTTACGTAAATTTGCCTTGCAAATATCACTTGATATGGAAGAAATTTTGAAAAAATATTTCCCCGATCTCTCTCCCCGACAGTTAAATCAATATAACCAACTTATAGCCCTTTTGCGTCAGAAAAATGAAAATGTAAATGTAGTTTCCAGAAAAGATATTGACAATCTTCCCATTAATCATATTCTTCATTCACTGGCAATCGGTAAATATATCCGGTTCTCCAAAGGAAGCAAAATATTGGATTTGGGAACAGGGGGAGGTCTTCCCGGTCTACCTCTGGCCATTCTATTCCCGGAAGTTAACTTTCATCTCATTGACCGGATCGGGAAGAAAGTAAATGTGGCCAGAGAAATCGCTCAAGAGCTTGGACTTGAAAATGTCACGTTCCAACACGGGGATATGGGTGAATGTAAAGAAAAATTTGATTTTATAGTTTCCAGAGCCGTAACTGATCAACCAACCTTAGCGAAGATTTCTCGTAAAAACATTTCTTCCTTATCAAAAAATGCACTACCTAACGGATTGATTACGCTTAAAGGGGGACAGTTGGAAAATGAATTGGGAAATCTTTCTAAAATTTCCGAAATTGTAGACTTATCCAATTATTTTGATGAACCATTTTTTGAAACCAAAAAAATAGTATTCACTCCACTCTCTTCTTCAGAAAAGAAACAATAAATCATAAATTTATGCAAGTAGCAATTTTTCAATTCAGCCTCTTCGGCATCAATACATATCTTGTTTTTGACCCGGATACCAAGGAATGTGCTGTAATAGATCCGGGTATGTCATCACCTGAAGAGGAAAAAGCAATAGAAAATTTCATAGCCGAGAAAGGCCTTACTTTAACTCAGATTATTAATACTCATCTTCATATTGATCATGTGGCCGGCATACCATATCTTCAGAAAAATTTTAATGTGCCTGTTTTAGGCCATGAAGGTGATAAGATTATGGGCCATAGAATAGACCAACAGGCTAAGATGTTTGGTTTGGAATTTCCTGTACAAAATATTGAAATTTCTGAATATATTGAAGCCGGAGATAAAATTAAAATAGGAAACGGAGAACTTGAAGTTATTGCCGTACCGGGACATTCCAAAGGGAGTATTGCCCTATATGATCCCCAGGGAGGATTTCTTATTTCAGGAGACGCTCTTTTTAAAGGCAGTATTGGTCGCACTGATCTCCCCGGGGGAAATTACAGGGAATTAATCGAAAGTATCAATAAATTCCTCCTTTCCTTACCGGACGAGACTATAGTTCTACCGGGCCACGGTCCCTCATCTACAATAGGCGAAGAAAAAAGAACCAATCCTTTCTTGGTCTGAAATAAATCCAAAACCAATCAGGGTTTGTTTACAGGTTCGATAAAATGGATTAAATCAACTATGGTTTACTGAGTATAATGCACCCTGACCTGGCCGATAGGTAAATTCCCTACTATTAATAAAGGGATATGAGGAGAGTCAGTAGATACCCAGCAATTAATGTCATCACTCGATTTCTTTCCCGCTCCCTGTGTGAATTTGAAGACGATATGCCAGGCTTCATGCTCACTTTTATCTCTGAGCTGTATGGTTTCTTTTCCCATGCACCTCACATCAAGATTTTCTGTCTTAGAGCCTGAGAATATGGTAGCATGTATGTTTTCATCCGGTTTTAATACATTATAATCAATGTTACGTAAGAAAAAATAAACACTTAGCATGTCATAAACGGGTAAATCTCCTTCCAGAATGCTGGATTCCTGGCTGATTTTCCCGTTTTTTTCTTCCTTATATTTTTCTGATGTAGCCGTGACATGATTACCGGAATAGGTAAACTTTATTTCATCCTTTCTATACTTGTTTTTCTCATGAGCAATATATGTATATTGTATTGGTCTATATTGCTCTCTTTTGGTTACGGAAATTAAAGTGTCTCTCACTTTATATATTTTATCAGCCCATGGTTTCGTTTTGGCTAATAATCTTAATTCATAACCTTCATTTGTAGGATTACGGGTAATTTTAACATCACCCGCATCTTTTTGAATCAATCCCCATTTATAGGTCACTACATAATTCAATGTCTCCGGACCTTCGCTGAAAGCTAAGAGAGTGATTAGGCTGAAAAAAATTGTGAATATTATACGTTTCATTATCAGAATAACGGATTTTTTACCTTATTATTCCGACAATCTTATTTTCCTATGGTTTAAAACAATAAATTCTATCTGTATAAAAGAAAAGCTGACGCTTAAAACTACGTCAGCTTCCTCTCATAAGAATAAATTTTTCAATTAATCAACATATTCATTAATAATCTGCTCAAGGGTTCCGGCTTGCTGTACGCCACTCTGACGCCATTCCACCTTTCCATTTTTGAAAACCATTAAAGTAGGTACTGACCTCACCTGATATTGCTGGGCAAGTTCCTGATTCTTGTCTATATCTACCTTAAGTATGCGGGCCTTGTCTCCTATCATTCCATGAAGTTCATCCAAAATTGGATGCATCATCTGGCAAGGTCCACACCAAGTTGCAAAAAAATCAACTAATACGGGTTTATCAGATTTGATAATGTCTTCAAACTTTTCCATAATTCTTGTTTTTAAGTTATTCTATATCTAATCAACAATCTAAAACTATATAGGTTCATAACTTACTAACTCCTTTTTAAATTTTATAAATACTTTAAAATAGCTTTAAGATACCACTATTTTTAGTTTAATTCTCAAAACAATTTTTTAAATTTGTTAGTAATTAACCCTTAAATCACCATGAACACAAATCTTAGTTTAAATCCTAATAAGGTGGTGGAATATCTTCAGAAGCCATCGGAAGAATTCACCAAGGCCGATCTGATAAATTATATAAAGGCCAATAATATTAAGATGGTAAAATTTATGTATCCGGCGGATGATAATAGGCTCAAGAGCCTGAATTTCGTAATTAATTCAGAGGAATATCTTGATTCTATATTAACATATGGTGAACGTGTAGATGGAAGCAGCCTTTTCCCCTTTATTGAAGCCGGCAACAGTGACCTTTACGTCATACCTAGATTTTCAACTGCATTTCACGATCCCTTTGCAGAAATCCCCACTCTTACCATGCTGGCATCCTTTTTTGATAAAGAAGGAAATCCGTTGAAAGAGTCTCCGGAATACACTTTACGTAAAGCATGCGAAGAATTCCGAAATACTACAGGTATGGAATTTTATGCTATGGGGGAACTTGAATATTATGTAATTTCAGAAGACTCCGGTCTCTTTCATGCATCAGACCAGAAGGGTTATCATGAGTCAGCACCTTTTGCCAAATTCAATAATTTCCGGTTGGAATGTATGAATCTTATAGCGCAGGCTGGAGGACAAATAAAATATGGCCATAATGAAGTGGGGAATTTCACACAAGATGGGATGATCTATGAGCAAAATGAAATAGAATTCCTCCCGGTTCCCGCCGTTCAAGCAGCTGATCATCTCATGATAGCAAAATGGATCATACGCACTTTGGGCTCAAGAAAAGGATACGACGTAACTTTTGCACCAAAAATCACCGCAGGAAAAGCAGGAAGCGGCCTCCATATCCATTTTAAGATCATGAAAGATGGCAGAAATTTGATGACTGAAAACGGAGCGTTAAGCGAGGTTGCTAAAAAAGCTATTGTAGGTATCCTGGACTATGCTGATGCCATAACAGCCATGGGAAACAAAGTGCCTACAAGCTATTTCCGTCTTGTACCTCATCAGGAAGCTCCCACATCAATATGTTGGGGTGACAGAAACAGATCAGTGCTTGTAAGAGTTCCCTTGGGATGGACAGGTAAAAATGATATGTGCTCTCAGGCCAATCCTTTGGAAAAAGGTCATGATTCAACACCCCCGCAGAGACAGACTGTTGAATTGAGAAGCGGAGACTGTTCAGCAGACATATATCAGTTGTTGGCCGCTATGATCGTTGCTGCCCGCAAAGGATTTGAAATTGAGAACGCCATAGAAAAAGCCGAAAACTACTATGTGAGTGTAAACATACATAGTGATGAAAATAAGGAGAAACTGGCTCAACTTAAATCATTACCAGACAGCTGTATGGCTTCAGCTGACGCCTTGGAAAACGTAAGAGAGGTTTTTGAAGAGAAAGATGTTTTCTCTCCCCGGCTAATTGATGGTATCCTGGGCAAACTACGTAAGTATGATGATGCAGATCTTAGAAAGAAAGTCATCAGTGATCACAACCAGATGATGAAGGTGGTGAAAAAATACTGGCACTGTGGCTAATGATGTTTCACTCCTCTTTTTGATGCAAGACCTCCTTTAACCAGAAGATGCGCCATCCGAGGAGTAAATGAAATAAATATCAAGAAGAAGATTACAATTAAATAACTTAATACACAATTTAAAAGTATTTGGGCGTTGTCTCTGCCAAAAGTGGAGGCATCGCCTGAAACTTCCGGAGAAAGGAAGTCGTCTATATTTATTGAACCCAGAGTAGCCTTCCATTCTATTTTACCGTGGTCGAGGTAAACTATACCCGGATTACCTCTCACTACCTCTTTTATAGCCGTATCGTCTGCTAAATACAAAGGATAGGTAGCCATACTTAAATCTTCCCATTCCTTAATCTCTTCAGTACTTCCGGAAACTACTCCGATCATCTTCACATCATTATCTTGGGCCCATTCATAAAGAGAATTGAGTTTCCAAGTTGTGGCCGGAGATACCATTGACACTTTAGGAATCATCACCACCAGTTCTTTGCCATCAGGATCAAGCGCCTCATCATTTTTATCATCAGCAGTGTCAATATCAAATACATCCAGGCCTTCATCATTTTCATCCTCATAATCTGCAAATAAATGGCTTCCTATGGGATAACCCCGAAAATCTATTAAAGGCTGGTAAATAAAGCCTATTAACTCCACAATCAATATAAAGAGTCCGGAAGCCACAACTGCAAGCCATTGAAAGGCAGGACTTATCATACATATACCGGAAAGATTATATCTCACTAACCAGGCTATACCTACCGAAAGTAAAATATTCTTCCAAAAAGTAAGCCAGTTGGATATTTGTAGAGCATCACCGAAGCATCCACATTCTGCCACAGGATTTTCAATAGCCACCCACAGTGTGAGAGGGAGCATGAAAACCATTATTAAAGCTGCGAAAACGGGACAAGACTTCCGGAAACAACCCATGAATAGAAAACATCCTACAATGAATTCTACCGCACATAGACCAAAAACAAATAACCTTAGTAAAGCAAAAGGTATTGCCATTCCGAAAGCTGCCAAATAATCTTCTACTTTAAAAATAGTACCCCATGGATCCACTGCCTTTACGAATCCGGAGAAGATAAAAAGTCCTCCGCATATTATTCGCAGGCTCCAGGTAATTATTCTTATGGTTAAAGAATACTTAACAGGCATTGTCTAATTTAATGAGAGCGAAGAGTGCGTAATTGATCATATCTCTGTAGTTGGCCTCTACTCCCTCGCTTATAAGGGTCTTCCCATTATGGCTTTCTATCTCTTTAGTACGTAAAAGTTTCTGAAGAATAATATCTGTGAAGCTTGAAACTCTCATATGACGCCATGCTTCATCATAATCATGATTTTTATTAAGCATCAATGCCGTAGACTCACCTATCTCCTTGTCATATAGTTTTAGGGCTTCTTCAGTAGTAATCTGTTCTCCGGGACCAAGACCAAGCTGAATAAGGGCTATGACACAATAATTTACTATCCCTATAAATTCAGGTTCTATTCCTTCGTCCACTTTTATATTCTTATCTCCTTTTTCCTCTATGCTTCTGATCCTCCGGGCTTTTATATATATTTGATCTGTCAGACTCGAAGGTCTCATCACTCTCCAGGAGGTGCCATAGTCTTTAAGTTTTTTGAAATATATCTCCCGACATTTATTTATCGCCTTCTGGAATTCAGATATGGTTTTGCTATTGTCCATCTTTCTGATAGTTTTTTCTATTGATTTGCAAATTTACTAATTAGCGTTTAAATATTTAGATTATCCATGATAATACAGGGATAATACGTAAGATTTCATAGATTAAATTCTAGGAGACTGTTACAGGTTTCCGGGAGAGATAAAACGAATTTATCATTAAATTTGCAAGGATAATTAAGAGTCCATGAATAAAGAGAAGCTCATTAGTATAATCACTGTTACCTATAATGCGGAAAATACCATTAGTAAAACTTTATCGTCTTTAAAAGCACAGTCTTATCAAGACTTTGAGCATATAGTGATTGATGGGAATTCTTCCGATTCTACCCTAAAAATTGTAAATGAATTTGGCCTGCCTCAAACTATTTTGAGGAGTGAACCTGACAAGGGACTTTATGATGCAATGAACAAAGGCTTAAAACTTGCTTCAGGAAAGTATGTGTTATTTTTGAATTCTGGTGATGTATTTCATTCTTTTAACACTCTGGAGCATTATGCTAAAGAAGCTTTGAAAGGGAAAGATATAATCTATGGGGACACTATAATTGTCAATGAAAAAGGAGAAAAAATAGCCGACCGACATCTGTCCGCACCTGAAGTTTTAAATAAAAAGACCTTTTCAGAAGGGATGCTAGTATGTCATCAGGCATTTATGGCAAAAAAAGAACTTTCACCCTTTTATGATTTAAGATACAAGTTTTCAGCTGATTATGATTGGTCTGTGAAATGTATAGGGAACTCTCAATCTGACAATTGTGAAAACCTCCACGAAGTAACCATAGATTATTTAAATGAAGGTATTACTGATAAAAACAAGTGGAGGTCTTTACGAGAAAGGTTCAGTATAATGAAGCGTCACTATGGACTCCCTTTAACTGCCATCAGGCATTTAACTTTTATTTTCCGTGCATTAAAAAGAGGAAAACTTTAAGTAGTGGAAAGTATCAGAGAATTTGAAGCCAAAGAAAGGCTTTGGAACCTCAATTATTGGAAAGTGATGATCGGGAATTTCCTTCTTTACTTTTCTTTCTATCTCCTCACTCCACTTCTGCCTATCTATCTTGATCAACAATTCAAAGCGGACAAGGATCTGATTGGGTTAGTACTTTCAGGTTATGTTATTGCATCATTGGTGGTAAGACCCTTCAGTGGTTTTTTAGTAGATACATTCGACAGAAAGAAAGTGCTTCTGATCTGTTTTTTCTTTTTCTTTATTTTATTCACTGGATATATTGGTGCCGGAACACTTCTTTTTTTTGCCATTATAAGAACTCTCCATGGTCTTCCTTTCGGAGCTGTTACAGTAGCCAATTCCACAGCCGCAATTGATGTGCTTCCATCCTCACGTCGTCAGGAAGGGATAGGATTCTTTGGCTTAAGTAATAATCTGGCAATGGCTATTTCCCCTTCAGTGGCTATATGGATTTATGATGCCACGGATGATTTTTCTTTACTTTTCTGGATATCTCTTTTTATTTCTTTAGCCGGATTTATATGTGTTGCTACAGTAAAAATGAAGAAAAGAGAACCAGTCACAGAAAAACGTCCCATAAGTCTCGACCGCTTTTTTCTTACCAAAGGGTGGTTATTGGCAGTCAATATCTTATTTTTTGGATTGTGTTGGGGTATTATGTCTAATTATGTGGCTATTTATGGTAAGGAACTGTTAAATATAACAGATGGCACCGGTTTATTTTTCATGATACTTTCAGGAGGCCTGTTTGCGGCCCGTATATTTGGAGCTAAGGCTTTTGCGAAAAGAGATGTGGCAGTAAGAGCAGCAATTGGAGTAATATTGTCATTAGGAGGATATGTTTTATTTGCTGCCGTTAAGGAATCCTGGGCTTATTACACAGCAGCTGCTTTAATCGGTCTTGGTAATGGCAACATGTATCCTGCATTTCTTAATATGTTTATCAATATAGCAAGAAAAGATCAGAGGGGTACGGCTAATTCTACAATACTCACTGCCTGGGATGTGGGAATGGGTCTGGGAATAGTGGGAGGAGGCTATCTCTTGGAATTTGTTTCTTATTCAGCAGCTTTTTGGGGTGCAGCAGTTATGCAGTTGATGGGAACTTTGATTTTCTATTTATTCAGTCGGCATTTCTATCATCGCCGTTTGCCACTAATTCAGAACCAACAAACCCTTGTACAAAAATAAAGTAAGCGCTTTCACAGTACCATCGGCGTTGCAAGGCCTGACTTCTCTGTTGGGCCAAAATATGGGGAACCGAAGAGGTAGAGCCCCGGGCTCCATTCCCATTGAGAACAACACAGGGCCAATAGCCTCGCCTTTAAACTCTAACTACAAACTGAAAACTACAATCCCTAAACTAAAAACTATTGTCTTCAAAATAATATCTATAAACAAAAAAGCCACCCTGATCAGGGCGGCTTCTTAAAGGGGGCGATTACCTACTCTCCCGCTTTCGCAGTACCATCGGCGTTGCAAGGTTTAACTTCTCTGTTCGGAATGGGAAGAGGTGGAGCCCTTGCGCTGTCATCACCTTAATAAGGTTGAAAGATGCACATGACGGAAGCGTCGGGGAGTTCTTACGGGAAA
>JAFLTS010000013.1:0-29962 GCA_022509185.1 Muribaculaceae bacterium
TATGAAGGAAGGTTGTTACCCGTTCTATAAAGAATTGGAATTTTATACATTGTTGCGTCAGGTTATAAATAATACCGTAGAAAATGATATTCCAACTTTTGCCGGTATGACTGTTGCGGCCACTCAGAAGCTCAAGAAATTGATGTATTACATATCTAAGAGTGTACCGGTTAAAATCAATTATTCCGAAATGGCTAAAAATCTTGAGATTGACAGGGATATCGTGGCAAAATATCTTGAATATCTTGAGAAGGCTGAATTAGTGACGCTTTTGAGAACAAAGGCTAATGGAGATGCTTTCTTACGTAAGGCTGATAAACTCTATCTTCATAATCCCAATATTGCATATGTGCTGGGAGAGGCTGATGTAAATAAAGGAAATCTTAGAGAATCTATTTTCTTATGTTGGATGAAAGAAAAGTTTGAAGTGCTTGGTTCAGAATTTTCTGATTTTGAAATTGAAGATTATACTTTCGAAATAGGAGGAAAGACAAAAGGAAAGCATCAGTTAAAGGGAGTTTCCAATGGCTATGTTGTTAAAGATAATATTGAATATGTCCTGGGTAAAGAAATACCCCTCTGGATGTTTGGTTTCATCTATTGATTAATTGGAATTTTCTCACCACTGAACTGTCTATTAATGCTGAGGCGATGGCAGGGGGCTCTAATCCTATGCCGGGAGAAATTACTTTAGCTAATAACGGCGTTCTTTTTCTTGATGAATTTCCTTAATTTCCACAATCGGTACAGGATAGTTAGCTTTGGTTCACCAAGAAATATATTATAAATGAGGTTAGTTTAACCATCTCAAATCAGTAAACTTTTCATGGAGGATCAAGTATGGTCAAAGTTCTTTATTTCCTGATTTGATAATCACTATTTTATTTTAAATTTTAAGAATTAAATCGCTAAAATTATTTAAAGAAAATTATCCTGACTCCACATTTCAAATTATAACTCCAAATAATTATTGGCAGTTTGTTTCATGATTACTATTTAAAAGTCCTGCCCCTAAAACTGTATATTAATAATATGATGATTGGATGGAGTTCTAATCCTATTTATGAAGAAATTACTATTGTAGTCTATTAAATCTAAATTTAAAAATAAATTAGGAAAGTTATTTGTAATAAAGGAATAATTCTGCCATTTCTTGGCAGAATTATTTTTTATTTTTGTAAAAACAAAAGATTCTGATAAATGGCTACCTCTGTAAGATTGTTAAGAAGATATGTATGGCTGATTGAGACTATCAGGCGAGCAAGGAGAATCACTCTTGAAGGGATCAATAAAAAATGGTTATATTCTGAATTAAATATTGGTAATGAAGAAGGTTTGCCGGAAAGAACTTTTCATCGTCATCGTGAGGCTATAGCTGATATTTTCGGAATTAACATTCAGTGTGATCGTAGCAATGGTAATGTATATTATATAGAAAATGAGGAAGAGCTCAGTAAACCAACATTCACTTCCTCTCTATTTAACGGACTCTCCATAGACAATCAATTATTAGACAATAGAGAGGTTTCCGAAAGAATAATGTTTGAAGATATCCCTGCAGGAACCGAGTTTTTGCCTTCTATAATTGAAGCCATTTCAAAGAATCTTCTTGTCAGAATTGAATACAAAAGCTTTAATAAACCTGAATTAAAGGAATTTACCATTGAACCATACGGATTGAAACAGGCAGCGAAAAGATGGTATCTAATATCCCACATACCCACTTATGAAACCCTGACTGTTTTTGCCTTTGACAGAATAAAATCGCTTGAAATCACGGAAGAAAATTTTGAATATGATAAAAATTGGAACCTTAGCTCATATTTTGATGAAATTGTCGGAATTAATTTAGAAGATGACTACGATTTAGAATTTGTAAAGATTAGAGTTTATGGTCATCAAAGAAATTATATAGAGAGTCTTCCTCTCCATAAATCACAGAAATTATTAAAAAGAGAAAAAGAATATTCCGAATACAGTTTTAAACTGCGTCCGGAATATGAATTTCAGCATGAAATCTTGAAAATGGGATTCAATGCAGAGATTTTAACTCCCCAATGGCTTCGAGATGAAATCAAATGGCAGGCAGAAGAAATTTTGAAGCTCTATCAGGAAAAATGATTTTTAATATTGATAGAGTTAGCCACTCCTCCCCGATGCTTGAAAGTTTCATGTATAGGTCGGTAAACTAATCGCATGGTGCGACAATTGGTATCTTCATGGGGAACAAGGTTGAGTGCATTTCTCCATTCCCAAAAATCTACAGTATTACCTGATTCTTTGGCCCATTTTTGGATAACCTTCTTTAAATTTGGTACCATCCTCATCTGAGCGATTTCCTGAAGACTATTAGGACTCCCTCCTCTTTTCTGAATATTTTGAGAAGATAAAGAATCATAAAGATCGGAGATATCCACAACTGATCCGGGAAAAGTGACTTTAGAAAAATCCGGACTTCCATGCTCGTCATATTCACATTGGGTAAAGCCAAGTCGGACACACTCCTTATAATTAGAATGAGTGGGTTTAAGCCGGCAAATCATTTCTCCCGGTCCAATCCATTCGGCATGACTTTTCGGTACCGGATTCCAAAGAGTCCAATTATCCTCTAATGCCTCCCATGTATTAGGCTTCAAAGCTTTCTCCAGTTCATCATATTTTGATCTGTCCTTCCGGTAAAGTCTGTCAAGTTCGAGCCTTATCTTTTCAAGAAGGTCATACTTATCAGCTACTTTTCCCGGTTTGTAAAGTTTCTTTTCCAAATCAAGAATCCGGTTTTTTCCGGTATTATTTGCAAACCAAATCATATTTAATCCAGGGGTCGGTATTCAAAATCGATAGGCATACACCCGCACTTCCGATAATCGAAATTATACATCCTTTTATAGGTTTCGATTATATCATCAATTGAACCACTGTTAAAAGGATTATTGGTAAAATTTCTTGTAGTCACCACTACTCTCATAGCAGGTGAAAGTGACTCACCATTTATTTGTCTTACCTTTTTGGGAACAATTTCCCATACTTTATGCATTGCCATAATATTAAAAATCTAATTCAAGTGGTTTTGAAGTATCTTCCCAAGCTTTTGCTAATTTTTCAAAATCTTCCAAGGGACTTGAAGTAACAATCGTGCTTATTCCCTTTAAAGATGCTATTAATAATTCCCTGTCATTTTCTTTCATCGCTTTTTCAAGAACTGCGAATTGACCTGACAATCCTTGCTGGCGTTGACCAAAAATCCCTTCCAAAGCGGACTGTTGGTTCTGGAATTTAGCTGATATTCTAGCTAATTCTACAGCCGTGGCTCCCTGAATCTGGGCAATATTTTGTTCCACCATTTTACTATATTTCCAAACATCCGTTACCTTATCAACTGTTTGCATTCCTTGTTGGAAAGCGGCTACTCCCGCCTGTAATTTACCCACAGCCAGATCTCTTTCAAAGGCATTCTGTGCCATTCTATCCTCGAACTCTATATCTTCACGGCTTTTCACCGGAGTATAATCTTGTTGTGCCGGCACTTCACAATCTTCTATCGGAGCCGGAAGATTATTCTTTTTCTTAAAAAACCATCCCATGATATTATAATTTTGCTTGATTAATTTTATTATATTCCGAAGTGACTTGCTGGAGTAAAATCAGATCCTCCTTATAGTTCCTTTCCGGAATTTTCACACCTCCTCTTATAAAATAAGAGAAGGACGGAGAGGAACCTGTATACGCATCACGCAAGGGAGCATATACCCTGATAAAAGCTTTGTTTGCCTTATTTAAGGAAGCTAATATTTCATAGGCCCTTAATATATCTGCTTCTGATTTCACTATATTGTCTAAACTCTCGCCAATACCTTTTACTGCCAGCCTCGACTTTTCATTTGCTTCCTCGCATAATCTTTGTGCCTTTTGAAGTGCATCGGCTATATGACCAATAAGAGAAATAGCTGCTCCGATTGCAAGCGAGGGTCCTAAACGCAATCCTGCACTCATCAATAAATTTGTGGTCTTGACACATTGCCTGCACGTGGAATCAAAATCTACTCCTAATTCTATTTCAGGCATTTGCAATGTGGAAAAGTCAAAGGAAGAATACTCGGAATGAAGCTCACGGTCTTTTTCCAACATCGTTCCTTTTGTATTTATTTTTCTCATCCAGCCAATAAGCTCTTTTGTAAGGTTTATATTTCTATAGGCATTGTTGCGTGCTTCTTCAAGATAAATATTAAGATTCTTTGCAAGGTCGGCGAAATTATTCTGAGTCCTTGTGTAATCCTTTAAAACTTTTTCTAACGAATTAAGTCTTTGTAATTCGAAATTAGCCCACTCGTCCTTACCAAATGTCACCGAAGCTATCCTCTTAAGATTAAACGAAGATTTATTACCGCTGTAATTTTTAGACTGAACTTGTTTTGTTTTTTCCAATAGAGAATTGAGGCTGCCGATGGTAGTTTTTACTTTGGGCTGTATGTCAGTTATCAATGAGTCTACATCCGTTTTGTTGGAAGCTATCAGTTCTTTTTCTCTCAAATCATGACGATAGTAGACATGATTGAGCCAGTAGCATCGCCAGGGAATCCAGGCCAAATCTATTATAAGAAACAAAACTATCATGGCTGCCAAAACCACTGAAAAAGTTGAAATATCCATAAATTTCCAACTTGAGGGCCAAAATAAGAAAAGCACTATGTTTCTTAAATTCACAAGAGCCAATATTGTAAATAGTAAGGCATATATGAATGTACCCCGGGATTTCAGAATTGCTCTATGATAACCAAACCATCCGCCGATCAACCATACGGGATATACATTCCAATACGACCATTTCTTTATCCTGCCATATAGTTCAGCCTTTTCTCTTACATTACCCTTATAGTCCGTCCTATCCTCTTCGTAAAATAAGCCCAACGAAATTAACCAAAGAAATGAAAGAACTATAATGACTATCAAATATTTCCACCAGGCAGAGGTTTCCCAGCTGTTTATCCTGTCATAAACTGATTCATATAATTCAGGATTGGTTTCAATTGCAAGATTGTTCAGTTTCTGATAGTATTCCGCATGAAGAGGCTTCACCATCCCATTCTCAAATACATGTGTCTCATTGATCCATGCATTGGAATCTCTTGTAAATATCTTGTTGTTTGTTACTGAATCAATTGTGAAGTTACCTGATCTTAAAGCTTCAATTTTCCACAATTCATTCATTGGTTTAAATTTAATTGAATCTAAATAGGCACCAACAACATTAATTTCTCCTTTCCCATCAAACTCTCCATTTTTAAAATGTCCTTTATAAAAGATAGTGGTGCCATCAGGATAAAACAACGTTCCTTTGCCATTGTATTTACCCTCTTTAAAGCCCCCTTCATACAATATATTTCCATTGGTATAGTATAAAGTGCCTTTCTTAGAGAATAATCCTTTTTTGAATTTTCCGTCATAAAGTAATTTCCCGTCTGAATACAGAATTCCCTTACCATCCGGCTGACTGTTTTTTAGATTGCCTAAATAAATAGGTTCTTTTACCCGGTATATTTTGGCTTCTCCTTGAGCTTCACCCTTCTTGAAATTGCCAATGATGGTAGTGTCGTTTCTAGTCCAGGCGCCATAACCTGTCAATAAATAATCTTTTTCTACTCCCACCTTATATAGGTTGTCTTCATTCCGCGGTTGTATTTCACCAAAATGTGCAAATCCTTTAATGGAGTAATTGTTTTTTGAATTCCAAGTATCTTCAAATTTAAGTGTTCCATTTCCATAGGCAAGCCCGGCAACACTATCACCACTCCAATAATATTTACCGAAGGTCAGCAAAGATGGCTTTTTATCTTCCGGCAAAAAGTATTCTATCCCTTCTTCTGTCTTGATCCATCTGCTATCTTTTGAATTGCCACAAGAGTTAAGAAAAAATAATGAACAAAACAGAATTAATAACTGTATTTTAAGGTGAGAGCTAAGGATAAGTTTGTTTCTTTTAGTCTTTCCGATATGATTTTTCCACATCATCTTTATTCTTTTCTTAAACTTTAGAAAAATCTTTTCTATAGATAACATAGCAAGCCATGTTTCATATCTTTTGAGTTGGAAGCAACAAAAAGTGGGAACTTCTTTCGATTTTTCAGGTATGATAGGTATCGCCAAACACCCGATATGACTGAAAAATAGAAGAAAAATGCCCCCACTGATTTGTATTTGGTCTTGCAATTCCGGCAACGACATAATACAAACAGGAAGAGCGTCTTGGCTTCCATTCTCTCATATCAAAAAATTGGCGATTTCATCATACAAGTAGAAAGCGAAACGCTTTTCTTTACCGGCCGGCATTTCTCTTCCGACTCGGTTCAGTTACAAAAATAATTAAATTTTTTAATTCTCATTATTAAAAAGGCATTTTTCTTCTTATGGGCACCAACTTGGCATTTCTTTTGATGACAAAATTAAATGTAGTTTTTGCCAAATGACGGCAGAAGTTTATAAAATTTCGATTTGACTTATAAAGTCTTTTTTAGAAGGGTTATAAAGAAAAACAGTTCACAGGATTTAATCCTGGGAACTGTTTCCGGTCAATGGAATAAAAATAGTATAGGTATTTAGTTTTCCAGTGAATATTATAAATGAGGTTAGTTCTGCCTTCTCAAATCAGTGAGCTTTCAAGGATAAGTTAAGCATAGACTAAGCCTGTTTTATTGAATAATATCCTTTACCAAAACAATATAAAAAGGAGCTGAGAACTCAGTGGTTATTGCACCGGTGGAATTTCTTCCTAAGAAATAATGTTCTCTTCCATTGAAATACTCACGAGTGCAAGATATATGAGATTTTCCTTCCAGAATTCCTAAAAAATTCATAATGGCTAATTCATTGATATTAGGTACTCTCCAAGTGCCTTGATCCGATCTGTCGGGTTCTTCGAAGTAGGCCTTTCCTATTGTATTGTCATCGAACAAATTTTCCCATTCTTGAAGCCTTTCCGGAAGTGGTGTTTTACCATATCGGAAATCTTTATTTATCTCACCGTTTTCGTTAATGTTTCCATCGGTAGTAAATAAATCCGTAATACCGGTTGTATTAGAAGGCTTTACATTATATTTTGCCACTTTAAAGCGTCGGGCCGGGTAACTCAATATCTCACCTGCGTAATGAGTTGGAATATGATTGGATGTTTCCGGTCGTAAGCCTACAGTACGGTAATAGGTCATGGAAACCTCTCTTGTCTCTTCGTTATATTCATAGGCTGTTTGCACATTATTATCATTACCTATATCATCTCCGGGATTTTCTCCCAGGTTCCTTATACATCTCATTGTCCCGGCCTTTTCACCATAATTTGTAATTGTCCCGGTCGCAATCAATTCTTCTGCCCATAATTTAGCATCGTCACTGGCTGCATAATGAGAATAAACAGTTCCCGTACCCGGTGCAATTTCATCAGGAGCATAATCCTGCAGATTGAAAAGAGGAGTTTTAAGAGAGACCGTGCCTAATTGGATTCGGGTATAGGTTTGAACTACCGGCAAATACCATCTGATTTCAAAATCATCTATTATTCCATTATTATTTAAATCTCGATTACGTGCCAAAGCACCTGTCATGTAGTCATGCTCATGGCTGTTGATATAAAATATTACTTCCGGAGAATCCGTCAAAGTTCCTGATCTTCTTCCTTTCTGTAATTCATTTCCTAAAAGGGTATTTATATTTTTATCAGAACTGTCAAAATAATTGTTTCTGAAACTTTGAAGATTTTTTCGGCCATTTTGGCTTTTATAATTTTTGGCATCTGTGGAATAAGGCTCTCCGTTATAAGTTTCATTTATATGTTCAATTCCGAAACAGGATTCCGCCTGATTATTATAAAAAGTTTGTATCGATTCCTGAGTCAACATATATTGACTATTGGAATAAATGCTTTCTCCATCGTTGGATATTTCGGGGGTTCCTAATCTTATCCATAATTTCCGGTAATCCCTGTTAGCATAGTTTTTCCAGTTGTTATAGACAACTTGGTCGACGGTCATAGAGGGTGAATTCTGATCATATTCATGTTCATAAATATACTCGTCTATAAAGACCGTATAATAAAATTCTTTATCATCCCCGTCACCTGTCTGTTTTAAATGGTGAGGAAAATTTTCCGGATCACGAAGTTCTTCAAGATACCAGACTCCTCCGGATTCCGGAGTCTTAATAGCTGAAAGTTCATATCCTTCCGGTAAGCCCTCTCGGTTTACTCGTTTTAAAAGTCTTCGGTCGCCGGGGTATGATTTAATGACATTCGGACCGTCTGTAGGTACGATTTGAACCCAATTATAAAATTGATTATCAGGAAGAGCTTCCTTTTCCGATTCATGTTTTCCGTCGCTCAGATTGATGATTGATGGAGAAGAATAATCTTTTAATCCTTCTCCACTTGCCATGTCTATGTATTGCTCACCGTAAGGAGCTCTTATTCTCCATATAAGATTTCTTCTTGCATTGTCAGAAAGTTTAATATTGAATACTCCGTAATGGCAATCCATGTTAATCATTGTTTCATTTATATCTGTTACCGTGCCTTCTGCTCCCGATTCTTTTTCCAAATTACCATCTACGGCCTCCACTCTAATATTATCCGCTCCGGAAATGGTGATGGTATAAGTGGTGGACGTGTTTCGTAAACAGTTAAAATCATTCACATCGGGTGTTTTATCACCATATTTAACATATCCCAGGTGAACCGTATAAACAGCATTTGCCACCCGATGAATCAAGGTTTTCTCAGAATTATTCTCCGGATTGACCGGTTTATAATCCTCGTCTCCGGCTTCATAATAATATTCCACCTGCACCCGTAACTCTACAAAAGATGCATTGTTGTTCCGCAATGAGGGTTCTGACGATGGCGTGGAGCTTCCCGGGTTTCTCACCAGACTTTTATACCAACCGGTATTCTCCCCGGAATTTTCAGCTTTGAATTCGCTCTCTCTTTCATTATACACATTATTGCCGTTGGCATCCGAAGGGGAAGCGTTGATAATACCTTTATGTTTGTTCTCCAATTGATAGAAATCAAACGAATAATTGCCTGTCAAGGAATAATTATCGTCTCTCTCTTTTGAAAAAGTGTTTGTCAAAAATACCTGCGAGTTGTTATAGAAGTTTTCAAAGGTGCCGTAATCTATCCAAAGCACACCCGTCTTCTTTGTATCCGCTGCATTAATAACTTTACTGCCATCTGCTTCACAACTACCCTTTCTTTCGTGCAGGAAACTCACGCTCGGAATATTCTTCACTTGCCAGCTTACCGGGGTTATGGTTACATTCTCCCCGGCCTTCAATATGAATTTCACATAGGAATCAAGTCTTTGGAGATGTATCGCCCCGGATAAGGTTTGGGTGCCAGGATAAATATAAACAGGATTAGGATTCCCTTCATCATCCCACAGATCATCTCTTGAATGTGAAACGTTTCCTTCGTAATATGAACCACACATTACGAAATTTCCGCTGACCCGGGAAACAGATTCAGGGTTGGATAATAGAAAAGAGACCTTTTTGAATTCTTCCCATGTTTCGATATCTCTTAAGATTGATAGAAGATTACCCTTTGAGTCTGCCTTATTGCCCGATTCTTCTATCACCACTCCTTGGTTTGAATCTGAATTTGCTACTCCCACGATGTAGCAGGTTCCTGAACTAAGTGGCAAATCTTTAAGAGTTATTGTGCCGTAAGGCTCATGATTCTGATTAATCTTGGTTTCATTAAGCTCAACTTGCGTAATTAATGATCCGGTGGCCACATTAAAAACTCCTA
Organism: Muribaculaceae bacterium; assembly: GCA_022509185.1. Lineage (GTDB taxonomy): Bacteria > Bacteroidota > Bacteroidia > Bacteroidales > Muribaculaceae > Lepagella. The sequence goes on from JAFLTS010000013.1 coordinate 9,794, forward strand.
TCCAAAGATGTTCTATTCTGCTTGTAGCTTCATCACCCGGCACAAATCCGGCATACCTTGAGCCAATAATTTCTCTTCCTATGTTCACTTTAAGAGAAACAGTAGCAGGCAAACCCTCTTCGGGCACTCCTGTATTATTATATAACAATTCATCCCTACAAGCTGTAAGTAGCATTATAAGGATACCGAAAAGAAGCAGTATGGCTTTATCTATATATCTTTTCATCAATGAAATCCAATATCTACGCTTCCTTTATCCCAGGGACAAACAGTGTAGGATAATATAATTTCCCCTTTTTCGGTGATGTCTTCAATTATAAAATTATAATGATGGTTTCTCAGAATATGGAAAAGTTGTGTTGAAGAACTTAGATTGTCATTTAATTCAAAGTCCTTATTATCTTTAAAATTCTCATTATTCAGCGTCAGGGCTGCTGTTAAGCGGGGTCTGTCTCCCGATAATATATTGTAATGTGCTGTAAACATTTCGGGGACATATGATGTCAGAATCGGATTCTTTCCATCCTCTCCGATTTTTACAAAAAATATAGGATCGGTTTTTTCTACTCCCCTTGTATCCCAAGGAAGGGTTATATCTATAATCCTTTCTTTTTGTAAGGTATTTCCTTCTTTCGAGAGATCAGGGATAATTCTTCCCTTAAAGGCATATTTATTTAGTTTACAACTACTGATCTCAAAACCGCTTCTCCATAATTCATCTTTTAAAGAAATAGTTATCTTAGCCAAAGACCTTACCATCAGCACAGATGAATTTGCTGTAAGTATTCCGGTGGACTGTGAATAAGTGAATCCGGAAAACTTAGCTATTCCCACCATGGGAATCAGACTGAAAGAGTTTTCTGCAATGGAGGGATACCATGTTTCACCCTGTTTCCCGGCATAATCGAAATCATAGAAACTATTTTCCGTGTAAATATTCCCGGTTACCCCATTTTTAATGTTCTTGCCTTCAAATGTAGTATAATCCTTTCCCGTAAAAGATTTCCAATTTGCAAGGACTATAACGGTAAACTCTTCTGTCAGGATATTGGATGGGAATTTTTGGAGTTTATCATCTTTAATTTCAATTCCCAGAGAATGGGTGGCTTCTTCGTTGTTTTCGTTTTTAAAAGCTACCTCCTCTCCTTTAAATTCAGTAATAAAATCTCCTGAGGAATTAAATATTACTATATGGAAATCATTGTTTTCTATATCAATATAATTTTCAAGGAAAGAACCATCTTCTCTGTAGAATATGTTATCCCCGTCACTCCCGGCTTTTGTGCTTGGGTCTGAATCCGATATTATATTCAGATTCAAGAACAGGGATTCATTCAAAGACGATTTATTAAAATCGTCATATGTGTTATCATTACATGAAACAAGCGACAGTATGACCAATAAAAAAAACCACAAATTTTTTCGCTTCATGATTCTTTTATAAAGTTTTGCTTAATTATGTGACCGGATTTTCTCCTCTATAAACCAATTGACTGCAAAATTAAACTACTATATACTAATACACAACCGATTATGGGGGTTTAATATCTTATTTAGAATTTTTTTAGATTTTAGAAAGTAGTTTATAGGCCCGGTTTTAATTGAAAGATTTTGATTTTTTTGAAAAAATTTTCATTTATGGAAACAATTAAATTGATATTCCTCTCTGTACCAATAACTTATTTAAAGTGCAATGAGGATTCTAAAAAAATACATATAAACCGCTGATGAAAAAGGGTAAATTTATATCTTAACATTTATTACAAAAAGCTACGATTAGCGAAAAATCCGAACGGCTCTCCGGTCTTGAAATTCAAAATTTTGTTTTTTATTTTTGCAGCTCTAAGCAATAAATAAATGAGTATAATTCCACCGAAGATTATCAGATATAATGATTACAAAACCTTATAACCCACATCCGTAGGGATATGGCCTGCCTTGTCTTCTATCAAAATTCTTTGGTTTTTACAGACATCGCACGCGATATCATTATATTTGATGGTTTAATCATAAAATTTTAAATACAACTACTCATGGCCGAACACCTCGAAGTCTCTCAGGGAAGCAAAAAAGAAAAATACGAACTGTTGTTGAAACAGATCGGGCTTCAGATAGAAAATGAAAAGGATACGATAGCGGTAATGGCAAATGTTGCATCCATGATACACGAAACTTTCGGATATCTCTGGACAGGATTTTATCTTGTGAAAGGAGATTGCTTAGTGTTAGGCCCATTTCAAGGACCTTTAGCGTGTACCCGCATAAAGTATGGTAAGGGAGTTTGCGGCACAGCCTGGAAAGAGGGAAGAGATATTGTAGTAGATGACGTGGATAAATTTCCGGGTCACATTGCCTGTAGCAGTAAGTCAAAAAGTGAGATTGTTGTGCCCATAAAAAGAGGTGAAGAAATATGTGGTGTAATTGACATTGACAGCGAAAAAATTGCAGCTTTTGATGAAACGGATCTTATTTTCCTTCGGGAAATAACCGATGCAATATCTGATACTTTCAACCCTTCTGAAAGCAATTCCTTTTAAATAATTTTTATGGATGTAGTCTGGCTGATCTTAGGGCTGTTGTTGATATTAGGAGGAGCCGACTGGCTTACCGACGGTGCCTCCGCTATAGCAAAAAAATGGGGTGTAAGCGACCTTATCATAGGTCTTACAGTTGTGGCTTTCGGCACTTCTACTCCCGAACTATCCATCGGCATCATATCAGCCTTGAAAGGTAGCGCTCCGCTTGCTATAGGAAATGTGGTAGGCAGCAATATTTTCAATATATTCGTAATAATCGGAGTCGTAGCCCTGATCCATCCGATAAAGATTGAGAAATCAGTTCTCAACACACAGATACCTTTGGTGATTTTATCTTCTGTTGCCCTTCTTGCCATTGGTTGCGGACCATGGTTTGGAGTTGCCGGCCCCTCAGAGATTACCCGACCCGAAGGAATACTTCTCTTCTTGTTTTTTCTTATATTCATGAGGTACACCTTTTCGCAGGCCAAATCGGCTTCGCCTGAAGATCCATCGGCTCAACAGGCATCGACTAAACCTCCGATGAATATTTGGAAGGCAATAGGCATGGTGATTTTAGGACTTGGAGCCTTAGTCTTCGGAGGCGACAGATTTGTAGCCGGAGCTTCCGGTATAGCGGCTTCGCTCGGCATGAGCGAGGCTCTTATTGGCCTTACTATTGTCGCTGCCGGAAGTTCTCTGCCTGAATTGGCCACCTCCATCCTTGCGGCCTGGAAGGGAAAGACCGGAATTGCAGTGGGAAATGTAATCGGAAGCAACATTTTCAATATTTTCATGGTACTGGGCATCACGGCCACCATTCATCCCCTTCCATTCGGGGGCATAGGACTGGTGGATTTACTGATAATGACAGGCGCATCTGTTCTGTTCTGGATCTTTGGACGCCAGTTTGGAAATAAGGTTATAGACAGATGGGAAGGAGGAGTACTTCTGGCGTGTTATTTTGGATATATAGTATCTCAAATCCTGACCATGAGGTAATTGGAGGTGCCTTTCAATACTTTGGTTTTGATGGATATTTATACAGTTAAAATATTTTCAAACCAATTGAAATTAAGATTGTTATAAGAGTATAAACAATATTAAGTCAACATTAAAAATTAAGAATTATGGATTATAAAGAAATTATAAACAGTTCAAAGGTTGTATTGGTAGAATTCTTTGCCTCCTGGTGTCCTCATTGCCAGCGAATGATGCCGGTCGTAGCTCAAATCAAAGAATTACTTCAGGGACAGGTGAATATTTATCAATTTGATATTGATGAATACACTGATCTGGCACAAGCTAATGGTGCCGATTCCGTACCGACTTTTATAATTTATAAAGATGGAGTGGAGCAATGGCGTGAAAGTGGCGAAATAGAAGGACAGGTTCTATTGTCTAAAATTGAGTCTTATCTTAGATAACCGTTGATGCACACCACCGACCATACGCTCGTAACGGATCTGTTGACGGTGCTGAAAGTGCCGTACACCACCGAATATACCAAACAGCGTTTTGAAACAATGCCTTTCAAAACGTTGTTTGGCGTTTCCCAGCTTATAAAAGAATATGGTGTCGAGAGTAAAGGTTATCGGTTGGAAGATAAAACAGAGCTGACAAAACTTCCGGTTCCCTTTATTGCACAGACACAGGGAGGGTTGGTTATTGTCACCAAAATTAACAATGATAAGGTCAATTATTTAACCCAAGGGATTTCAGAAACGATTCCGGCAGGAGAATTTGAAGATATATCCACAGGGATTGTCTTGTTGCCTGCAGTAAAAAAAGGAGCTAAGGAGCCGGATTATAGCAAGCATCTGAATAAAGTAATAATTAATACTTCAAAAAAGATTTTATTATGGATATTGGCCGGGCTTCTTTCTGCCTATCTTATTGTAATCCATGATTTATGGCATTATTGGTCGTTCTGGGGTCTGTTTGCCGTAGATTGTTTCGGAATATGGCTCACATATATGCTTGTTCAGAAGTCATTGAGCATAAAGAACCATGTAGCCGACAAAGTATGTGGGGTATTGCAGGAAGGTGGGTGTGATTCAATTCTGAAAACAAGTGCGTCATCTTTCTTCGGAATATTCAGCTGGAGTGAAGTGGGATTTACTTATTTTGGAGTAAGTCTGTTGGCCATGCTGATATCTCCGGCCACAATTCATTGGCTTTCTTTAATCAATATATGTTGTCTGCCATTCACTATTTGGAGTATCAGTTATCAGAAATTTGTGGCAAAGCATTGGTGCACGTTATGTGTATGTGTCCAGGCTTCCTTATGGCTTCAATTTATATGTTATCTTTTAGGGGGATGGATGAAACCTGTATTCCCTCTTGATTTAGGATTCTTTGCTTTGGGTGCTACTTTTGTTATGGTTCTGTTAGCTTTAAACAAAGTTTTACCTCATTTCACAAATAAAGAGGATTAATATGGAAAATGATATAAGCTCGGCAAAGGAATTATCAGCTTTGGAACTTAACAATATAAAACTGGATATTAAACATACTGTTCTGACACCTCAGTATCTGGAAAATCTTATCAGGAATAAAAACTCTGAAAATACGGATTCCAAACAGGTTTAATTAAAGTCATTCAAAGGCTTTCCCATATTGGTTTCCCGTTGTCGGGTTACCCTGAGGCGATACAATAAAATCGGAAAGTTTAGAGCCTTAAGATACCCGGGTTTTTCGCTTGTATTTTACGTTAAAAAATTTTAATTTTGCAAATTGCCAAATTAATCTGCGAAAAACTTTAATCAAACGGGCTTTTTTATTTACTGCGGGAAAGGAAAGGATTTCTGCTTGATAAGGAAGCTATATAAGAAATATAAAGAGATATGAATTCCGGTAAATTTAGGGTGTCGAAAAAACTGTTATTCCTTTTTCTTCTGAGTTTTATAGTTAATATCACGCACGCTGGCACTTACAATACAAGCTATAATAACTTAAATTATACTGTTGATACGGAAACAAATACCGCAACCTGTACAGGTCTCGCTTCCGGTGTCATTGCTGAAGGGGATTTAATTATACCGGATTATATAGACTATGAAGGGGTTCAATATCCGGTAACTGAAATCAGATTCTTTGCTTTCTTTGGTTGTTCCGGTTTTACCGGCTCGCTAACAATTGGAAATTCAGTATCCACAATTGGAGACGATGCTTTCTCTGGTTGTTCCGGTTTTACCGGCACGCTAACAATTGGAAATTCAGTATCCACAATTGGAGACTATGCTTTCTCGGGATGTAATAGTTTCACTGGCTCATTGACAATTCCAAATTCCGTAACAAAAATAGGAATGTGTGCTTTCTCTGGTTGTTCCGGTTTTACAGGCACGCTAACAATTGGAAGTTCAGTATCCACAATTGGAGACTATGCTTTCTCGGAATGTAACAGTTTTACCGGATCATTGACAATTGGTAATTCGGTAACTACTATCGGATATATGGCCTTCTATGGTTGTTCCGGTTTTAACGGTACCTTGACAATCCCGGATTCGGTAACTGTAATAGGTTCCGATGCTTTCTCTGGTTGTTCCGGTTTTACAGGATCATTGACAATTCCGGATTCGGTAACTGCAATAGGTCCCGGTGCTTTCTCTGGTTGTTCCGGTTTTACCGGATCATTGACAATTGGTAATTCGGTAACTACTATCGGATATACGGCCTTCTATGGTTGTTCCGGTTTTACCGGTTCTTTGACTATAGGTAATTCAGTGACAGAAATCGGAGAGTATGCTTTCTCGGAATGTAACAGTTTCACCGGTTCTTTGACTATAGGTAATTCAGTGACAGAAATAGGCTATAGTGCTTTCCTACATTGTTCAGGATTTAATGGTACATTGTCCATCGGTAATTCTGTAACAACAATTGGAGACTTAGCTTTTTATTCACTTAATTTCACTGAAGTATTTTCTTATAATCTTAACCCGCCAACAGCTTCCCAAGATTCATTTACTAATCTTACCAAATCTCCTTTATATGTTCCGAAGGAATCTATTGGAGCATATAAAATTGCCGAAGGTTGGAAGAAGTTTAAGGATATTTATGTAATAGCAGAAGAATCTGTTGAGGGTTTGGATTTCTTGTATGATGGGATATGGTATACGATAATTTCTGTTGAGGAAAAGACCGTAAAGACTCGTGAAAATGGATATCGCTATGGTCATCAAGATCTGACAGATGATCTTATAATTCCGTCAACCGTGCCTTATTATGGCGAATACTATACTGTGGTTGCTATTGGAGAATATTCCTTCAGGGAATGTACTAACTTAACAGGAGTATTAATATTACCGGAAACTTTAAAAAATATCGGGGTTGGTGCTTTCTGGAATTGTTCCGGCTTTTCCGGTTCTTTGACAATTCCGGATTCAGTTACTGAAATAGGATATAATGCTTTCTTAGATTGTCCAGGCTTTACCGGTTCATTGACAATTCCGGGATCGGTAACTGCAATAGGTTCCAATGCTTTCTTAGGTTGTTCAGGTTTTACCGGTTCATTGTTTATTCCGGAATCTTTAACTAAAATAGATTCCAGTGTTTTCTCCGGTTGTTCCGGATTTACCGGCTCATTGACGATTCCGGAATCAGTTACTGAAATAGGCTCAAGTGCTTTCCAAAATTGTTCAGGATTTACGGGATTATTGACAATTGGCAATTCCGTAACGACTATTGGAAACAGTGCTTTCTCCGGTTGTTCCGGATTAACCGGCTCGTTGACCATTCCGGAATCGGTAACTGAAATAGGTTATTATGCATTCTCAGGTTGTTCAGGTTTCACGGGCTCATTGGTAATTGGCAATTCGGTTACAACTATAGGCAACAGGTCTTTCCAAAATTGTTCCGGTTTTACCGGCTCATTGACTATCCCGGAATCGGTAACTGAAATAGGTGGCCGTGCTTTCTTGGGTTGTTCGGGTTTCACCGGCTCATTGACAATTGGTAATTCAGTAACTACTATTGGAGAAGATGCTTTCTATGAATGTTTTGGTTTTACTGGTTCTCTTACTATTGGTAATTCAGTAACTAAAATAGAAACTTATGTATTCTATAATTGTTCGGGTTTCACCGGCTCATTGACCATTCCGGATTCGGTAATTGAAATTGGTAGCATGGCTTTCCTTGGTTGTTCCGGATTAACCGATACATTGATAATTGGAAATTCAGTTAATGAAATTGGAGTCTATGCTTTTTCTTCAACTAATTTCACTGAAGTATATTCTTATAATCCTGAACCGGCAGAAGTTGGAGAATACGCTTTTAGTTCAATAATGTCATCTCCGTTATATGTTCCAGCAGAATCTATCAATTCATATAAGGAAGCTGAAGGATGGAAGGAATTTAATAGGATTTATCCGATAGGGGGTGCGCCTGTTGAAGGATTGGATTTTGAGTATGACGGAATTTGGTATACGATAATCTCAGCAGAGGACCAGACTGTAAGGACCAAAGAAGATGGAGCCTGGGCTGGAACTAAGGAACTGAACGGCTCTCTTATAATACCCTCTTCTGTGGAATATGCAGGTTATGAATTTACAGTTATTGAGATAGGAAATAGGTCATTTGCGAATAATTTGGATATAGTCGGAGAATTAGTATTGCCGGAAACTTTGATTTATATCGGAGATCATGCGTTTATAGAATGTCAAGGATTGACAGGCGATATACGAATTCCGAATTCTGTGGAAAGAATCGGGCCGTATGCATTTTTCGCTTGCAGAGGATTTACCGGAGATTTGATTATAGGAAACAGTGTAACCATAATCGACAGAGATGCATTCAATGACTGTCATAATATGGTAGGTTCGCTGATATTGGGCAGTTCCCTAATCAAGGTGGATGAATCAGCTTTCAGTGAGTGTCATAGAGTAACCGGTTCTCTCATCCTACCTGAAACATTAGAAGAGATAGGATTCCGGGCTTTTAATAATTGCTATGAACTCACCGGATCGTTGATTATTCCTAATTCGGTCCGCAAAATTGATCATGAGGCCTTCAGAAATTGTTATGGTTTAAATGAATCTCTTACTATTGGAAGTTCAGTTTCAGAAATGGAATGGGGTGTGTTTGATGGGGTTGATTTTAAGGAAGTCATTTGCTTGCCACTGATGCCACCTACTCTTGAAAGAAGTATTTTTAGTGATGAAACATATAGAAATGCTCCATTATATGTGCCGGAAGGTTCTGTAAATAGATATAAAGATGCGAATTATTGGAAAGATTTCAATAAAATAAGAGGTTTAGACCAATATGGTAATGTAAAAGTAGAATCTATTGAGTTAAGTGCATCAGCTATTGAAATTTTGTTAGGAGAGGTTCACCAACTTAAAGCTACAGTTTATCCGGATGATGTGACTGATCCTACAGTTACGTGGATTTCGAGTAATCCGGCCGTAGCCACTGTAAGTGCTGACGGAATGGTAAGGGCAGTAGCTGTGGGGGCAGCAAGAGTCACGGCGACCTGCGGTGAGGTGTCAGCCTCTTGTGAGGTTACTGTCAGTCCTGTAATGGCCTCAAGCGTGACTTTGAATGTGAGAGACATAACCCTTTTATTAGGACAGACCAACCAGCTGAGGGCAACGGTTTCTCCGGATAATACCACCGATAAGACAGTGACCTGGAGTTCCGATAATTCTGAGGTTGCGACAGTGAACGCAGACGGAACGGTTACAGCGGTTTCAGTAGGCACGGCAACCATTACGGCATCTTGTGGAGAAATTTCCGCAACATGTAGGGTGACAGTAAATCCTGTTCCTGTAGAGGGAGTGGTGTTGAATGTGAGTGACATGACTCTTTTATTGGGTGAGACCGCCCGCCTTACAGTTAGAATTTTACCGGAAAACACAACCGACCAGACAGTGACCTGGAGATCGGAGAATCCGATGATAGCCACAGTCGGAACAGACGGAACCGTAACCGGTGTATCAGTAGGAACAACTGTAATCACAGCCACCGTAGGTGAACTATCCGCATCTTGTGTAGTGACCGTCAATCCGATATCAAGTTCGGAAATAATATTGAATATAAGATCTTTGACCCTCAGGATAGGGGAGACTGAGACACTCACGGCTACCGTTGTTCCTGAAAATACCACCGACAAGACAGTGACCTGGAGTTCTGATAATCCGGCAGTGGCCACGGTAAGTTCAAACGGAACCGTGACTGCCATTTCCACCGGTGCTGCAAATATCATCGCTACTTGCGGAGATATCACAGCTACCTGCAGGGTTCTGGTTAATCCTGTGCCGGTGACCGGTCTTAATCTGAATATACGGGATATGGGTCTGTTGTTAGGCCATACCGACAAGCTCATTGCTACCGTTATGCCGGAAAATGCTACCGACAAGACAGTGACCTGGAGTTCTGATAATCCGGTAATCGCCACTGTGGATGATGAGGGTAACGTAACAGCAGTCTCGGTAGGCACAACCAATATCATTGCTACTTGCGGAGAGATCACGGCTGTCTGTCATGTGACTGTAAATCCGATACCCTCTTCAGGCTTGGCTTTGAATCTTCAGGAAATGACCCTGCTTTTAGGACATACCAATAAACTGATAGCTACCATCCAGCCGGAGAATACCACCGACCAGTCCGTTACATGGAGTTCTGATAATACAGCAATAGCTACTGTCGGCACAGACGGAACAGTGACGGGTGTATCAGTAGGCACGGCTATTATTACCGCTACCAACGGAGAGTATTCAGCAACATGTACTGTAATCGTAATTTCTCCTGAACTTATAAGCATAAGTCTCTCACCTTTGACAATGACATTGGATCAGGGCACAAGCGGCCAATTTAAAGTAGCCCTTAATCCGACTACGGCTTTAGCCGCTTTGACCTGGAGTGTGGGAGACAATACAATAGCGGAAGTAAATCAGGAAGGAACCGTGATAGCAAAGAATCCGGGTATGACCACTGTCACAGTGAGAAGTGACAACCAGGTTTACAGCATGGGTACGGTGAAGGTTGTAGACAATAATGTTTCTTCAATCACTATTTCACCTTACAATTTCACTCTTGAGATAGGACAGAACACTCAGCTCAAAGCTAAAATAACTCCGGAAGGTGCTCTGACAGCTATTAAATGGAGCAGTGGTGACGAATCTGTGGTTACTGTTGATGATAATGGATTCGTAACGGCAGTAGGTCCCGGCGCGACCATCATTTATGCAACAAGTGATAACGGAGTTAAAGGCATGGCCACCGTAGTTGTAGTAACCGGAGGTGATATCAACTCTGTGATAGTTTCACCGGAGAATCTCGAAATGGTAATAGGCAGCGAGGCACAGTTAGAAGTCGTCTTAAACTCTTCTGTGGAATCATCAGAAGTGACCTGGCTAAGTGCTGATAACAATGTGGCTGAGGTGAGTGAAACCGGATTAGTGAGAGCCATAAGTCCGGGAGCAACCGTGATATATGCAGTGGCAGAAAACGGTATGACAGGTTTTGCAGCTGTAAAGGTAGTGAGCAACGAGGTGACCTCTATAGTAATTAATCCCGATGATGTTACCCTTGCTTTAGATGGAACTGTTGAACTCAGTGCCTTGGTAGAACCAATAGGAGTTGCCGCGGTTCTTACGTGGAGCAGCACCGACACCTCGGTTGCAACGGTAGACAATCATGGAGTGGTGAAAGCATTGGAACCCGGCTATACCTTCATTTATGCCACGGCAGAAAACGGAGTGACAGGTCTGTCAGTAGTGAAAGTTATAGATCCTGATTCCGGCGGAGATAATCCTGGTCAGGGTTATGGTGAAGATGGTGTGTATATTTCAACCCTCAGGATACGCGAAGGAGATCTTTTAGGTTTGTTTGCCGACCGACCGGTGGGTTATGAGAACAATGACTGGACCTATGAATGGTATCTTGACGGAGAATTAGAGGCGGAAGGAAAATATGTACTGGTTACTGCCGGCAAAGATTCCGAGTGGTGGGGTACAGTGAAGGAGATCACACCGGAAAACTATCAGGTGGAAATATACAATACAATAGGCGACGAAATATCACACGACCTACCTGAAGTGAGTGTATATGCAAGGCCTTTGACTCCTATAGAATTAATAAGAAAAGGGGATGGCGACAGCAATTCGTTCATAGCCATAAGCCAGTTCTCCGACAGCGATCTTGCAAGGATGGGATATTCCTTCGTATTCGGTTACACTGATGGCGAAGGAGTGAACCATGTGCTCTCCAACAGCGAATTGCGCTATTGCCACACCACCAAGGATATATATAACAACAGCACATTCAGGTTCTGGGTATATACCAGCTGGGTATATCCTGACGGAGCGGTGATAACGAGCGGGCTAAGATATCTTGACGGAAGTGTGAATGAAAATTTCGACCGGTCGGACTTCAACTACAACGGCAGAGGAAATGTCTCGACACTGGAGGCTGAATCGCAGATAAATATTTACACTATGGAAGGTCATATGTTAGGTAGTGACCTGAGCAAGCTTGCTCCGGGCATATATATCGTGCGTGAGAGAAAAGGAAATGTAGTGATCAGTAGGAAAATTATAAAGAGATAAGATATAGGAATGTATAAGATATATAAGAAACATAGAAGGATTATTATTCCGGTTTTACTCAGTCTGATTTTCGGCATCGGCGTTACAAGTTTAGGAAGCACCTCAACGGGAATGACATTGTATGCGGCTGATGCCACAAGAATCACATTGAATCCTTCATCCTTTACACTTATAGTGGGGGAGACTACTCAACTTACAGCCAGTTATACCCCGGCTGACGCAACGGTGAGTCTGAGCTGGTACAGCAGTGATTCATCTATAGCTGAAGTCAGCGATGATGGAGTGGTGAAAGCCATCAGTCAGGGGATAGCCGTTATCTATGCACAGGGAGAAAACGGCGTGACCGGTATGGCCACGGTTAATGTAGTTGACAACAGTGTGGTTTCAGTCACTATTACTCCTGATAATCTTATCCTTGAATTAGATCAGACAGGTCAGCTTACGGCTCAACTAACACCGGCGAATGCCGAATCGAAAATAAGCTGGAGCAGCATGGATACTTCAATAGCTACCGTAAATGAAGAGGGAAGGGTAACTGCTGTTGGCAAAGGCACCACCTTTATCTATGCCACGAGTGATAACGGCGTGAAAGGAGTTGCCGTAGTTAAGGTGATAAACAGTAAAGAAATATTATCGATCAAAGTTGTGCCGGAGAATGTGGAAATGGTGGCAGGAGGAGAAGCACAATTGGAAGTTGAATATCAGCCGAGCACAGCAAATCCGGAAATAAACTGGATAAGTATCGATCCTTCCATAGCAGAAGTGAATGAGGATGGATTAGTAAGGGCAGTAAGTCCTGGTGCCACGGTGATTTATGCAGCCACAGAAAACGGTATGACCGGTTTTGCGTCGGTAAATGTGTTAAGCAATGAAGTTTCTTCTATAGTAATAGAACCTGATGATGTAACACTTTCGTTGGATGAAACCATAGAGCTCACGGCCCTTGTGGAACCCGAAGGAGTTGAAGCGGTATTGACATGGACGAGCACAGATACTTCGGTTGCCACGGTAGACAATCAAGGAGTGGTTAAAGCATTGGAACCGGGCTTCACCTTTATCTATGCTACAAGTGAAAACGGAGTTACAGGACTGGCTGTCGTGAAGGTTACAGATCCTGATTCCGGTGGAGATAATCCCGGTCAGGGTTATGGCGAAGATGGTGTATATATTTCAGCCATCAGGATACGTGAGGGAGATCTCTTAGGTTTGTTTGCCGACCGGCCGGTGGGCTATGAAAACAATGACTGGACCTACGACTGGTATCTTGACGGAGAATTAGAGGCAGAAGGAAAATATGTACTGATTACTGCAGGTCAAGATTCGGATTGGCAAGGGACGGTGAAAGAGATCACTCCGGAAAGCTATCAGGTGGAAATATTCAATACTATAGGCGACGAGATAACACACGACTTGCCGCAGGTGAGTGTGTATGCGCGGCCTCAGACACCTGAAGAATTGCTTAGGAAAGGAGATGGAGAAAGCGGCTCGTTCATAGCCATGAGTAGGTATACAGACAGTGAACTTACTAATATGGGATATTCCTTTGTATTCGGCTATACTGATGGAGCAGGTGTGAATCATGTTTTATCCAACAGCGAGTTGCGTTATTGCCACACCACCAAGGATATTTATAACAACAGTACCTACAGGTTCTGGGTATATACCAGCTGGGTATATCCTGACGGAGCGGTTATAACAAGTGGACTAAGATATCTTGACGGCAAAGTTGACGAGAATTTTAACAGATCCGATTATAACTTAACCAGAACAACGGGAATAGAATCTCTTGAAGGAGAAAGAGAAATCAATATTTATACTCTGGATGGACACTCAGCCGGGCAAAAGCTTGATGTTCTTGCCCCGGGCATCTATATAATCCGGGAAAGACAAGGAAACCATATATCGACACGAAAAATTATAAAAAGATAAAATATGAACACAAAATTCAAGAAATCTATTTTATTGGGAGCAATAGGGCTTATGGGCCTCACTGTTGTTTCCTGCGGAGAAAAATCGGCAAGCGATAGCAAAACCTATCTTGCAGTGAAAGAAGACAACACCGGCTTATGGAGTATGATTGCTCCGGACGGAAAGATGCTTTTTGAGAACGAATTCAAGCAGAATATTTCAGATGCGGTTGAAGGTCTTTTTATCGTTCCGGAGAATAATAAAAAGAGTCTTTATAAAGCCGACAGAGTGCCGGTGATGCTTGAAGATTACACCAATCTTCTGGATGTTGGCGAGCCGAGCGAAGGTAAGGTTGTGCTGATCAACCAGGATGAAGTGATTCAAGCCATCAAGACCACAGGAGAGCGCCTCTTCTCGCTTCCGCCTGATATCATTACCTGTCATGCTTCATTTAAAAATGGCCTCTTAGGTGTTTGTAACGATAAGGCACAATGGGGTTTTGTAAATGAAAAAGGTGAAGAGGTGATTGCTTGCAGATATATTTCTGTGACTCCGTTTTCAGAAAATCATGCAATTGTGGCTGAATATAGGAACGATCGCATAAAACTTTCAATTATAGACAAGACGGGAACCGTGACTGCAGTGGTGCAGAATTATCTTTTCCTGATTCCTTCTTCCACGACTTTCTACAATGGCAGAATTCCTGTGGTTAACGCTGATAATCAGTTAGGTTTCCTCACTGTAGACGGTGTGTTTGAAAAATGTTCTTATAAAGTAACCGGTATTTCAGATGTAACGGATTACGGTTTCATATTCCAGATAGAGGGCGGCAAATATGGTGCTATGGACTATCAGGGAGAAATATTGGTTCAACCAAGATTTGACGGTCTTGCCTTTATACCGGGTTCAAAAAATTATATAGCAAGAATACAGAACCGCTATTCAGAACTTGATGATAAAGGAGAAAAGATCATGGATTTCACTGACTATAAGGAAATGAGAACCGGCACTAAGTCTTTCCCGATTATTGCATCAACCGGAAAACGTTTTGAGCTTCTAAATAACCAGGGTAAACCTATCACTCCTATGGATTTTGCCGATGTGAATTCAAAAATCGAATTCTCAAAAGGAATTCTGAATCCGACAGGCAGCGACCTCTTCAGATTCAATGTAGAGATAGCTAACTACCTTTTACAGGTTTATCGTGGTTTCACGGCACAACTGGATATGTCGCTGGATGTAGAGGAATTCGTATCTGATGAAGCTGGAAACGAAACTGAATTAGTTCAGGAGGAAGAGCAACAGGAAGTTGAGGCAGCCCCTGCAGAGGCTCCGGCAGTAAAAGAAGCTAAACCACAGAGCCAAACGAAGAGTTCAGCTGCCCAATCAGCACCATCAGCTTCAGAATCCAAAGGTGTAACAGGTGATTATAACTTCGGCTATGCAATGTATAACGGACAGTTGAAAAACGGTAAACCCAACGGAAGAGGCAAACTGGTATTCACTGCCGCACATACGGATAATGTAAGAAACTATACTGCTGAAAGCGGTGATTATATCGAAGGTAACTTCACCAACGGAAAGCTTGACAACGGAAGTCTTTACAAGGCTGACGGTTCTAAGGTAAAGACCATCTATTAAAGAATGAGCAGGACATTGATTTTTTCAATTCTCTTATTTGCCTGCCTGTCGGTTTCGGCCGACAGGAAGGCTGATTATAACAACCTGGGGGAAATTCTGCAACGCAACGGTTTACAGATTCAGGAGAATATGGATACTGTTGTCGATTATAAGGGGTATCCTGTAAGAATAATCAGCAAACAAGGTAATATAGAGCACATCGGATTAAATCTTTTTAATCCGGAGTGGAAAAATGTGATAGATAAGGATTTGCTCAATTATATCGAAAGAGACCTTCTGATGCAGGTGGCAACAGAAAAATATGGAGAAGATTCGCTGATTGAGTTTAAATTGGGCAGTCTCTCCGACTTGAAGAGAATAGACAGTAATAAACCATGTAATATCACAACAATGGATGCCAGCCTATTGTCTATTGACTGGACTACAGATAACGGCAAGCCTATTCTTATCAGTGCGCCTGTGAGTTACGAGATACTCCGTGGAGCCACAAGAGCTGAAATCGAGACGGATTTCCTATCACAGCTGAAAAAATCAAATTTCCATAGAAACGTTGACATAGAAATAGACAGAAACAGTCTGCAACCTTATGGGGAGACTGAGTATATTGTGCCCGGAGGCTATTATATCAATGATAAGATAACCAGAAATCTCTATCTAAATTCCGACGGAGAATCTTTCATATGGGATTCACGTTATCCGTTGGAATCATTGAGCAATCTTTTTATTGGCGGTGCGGGCAATAGTGATGCAGAGGTGGATCTAACCGTGATGAAACATGAATACGGTGAAAAGGAACAGATCCAAACCGGTATCGAAAATCTTTTGGCAGTAGCCGAGGTAGACGGGTGTATACCTTATTGGGGATTGGAAAGTTATGAGAACGGCAAGCTTACAGGAACAGTTTTTCTTTATAATCCCGGACAAGGATATGACCATATCCTTAAGATTGAATGTTTGCCTGAAGAAATAATAGCAGGCAACGGAAAAATGAAAGCCAAGGCCTACTTGTATGTTCCTTCCAACAATGTTAGCAATTTAAATGAACCCTACCGGGTTAAAACTGAAGATGAGAAAATTAAATATTGGGATAATTAAAAGATTCCTGATCTTTTGTTTCATGATTCCCGGCTTCCTTATTATGAGTGGCCAGGATAATAATGGGGCAAAGGAGAAAATAATGGAGATAAAATTAAATGATGATTTCATCTTCGGTGAAGGTGTCAGCGATGACAAGGATATAGCTTATGGCCTTGCCCTTGATGATCTTCTGATTTTTGCCAATGAGATAAAAGAGAGAAATTCTCAGGAAAGCTTAACGATGAGCGACCTTGTAACCAAAGTAGAGACTTTAGTTTATGAGAATGGGTCACGATATGAGGTATTGGTGTATATCCCCTATCAGATGGTGATAGATACTCAACGGAAAGATCCGTCAGCAAGAAGTGGCATTACACTTACAAGGCCCGGTATTATAGAAGAGAATGAGGAAGAAATTCCGGAGGTGGTAGAATCACCGGTGATTGAAGAGACACCTGTTGTTGAGGAAAAACCGATAGTAGCTGAAACGCCTGTAGTAGAGGAGACTCCTATAATAGAGGAAAAACCCGTTGTAGTTGAAGAAACTCCATTAGTAGAGGAAACTCCATTAGTAGAGGACCTTCCCGTTGTAGAAGAGACTCATGTGGTTGAAGAAGTTGTGAAAGAGGAGGTGACCCTAGCACCGTTGGCACCGGAAGCTCCACAGGCTCCACAGGCTGTAGAGATAAAACCAAGTAAATCTATTACTACAAACCCGGGAGAAGTGGAAGAATTTTTACTGACTCAAGACAATTTTGGCGAGATCAAGTCATTCCTCTCTGAGATGAAACGTAGCGGTAAGATTGTGGAGACCGGGGCTGCCGACTCTCTTGCCGGATTACCTCAAGACGCTTCCCTTATACTTATCGATGAATTGGGAGGCATACTGGCCTATCTTTCTCCTGTCGGTGATCAAGGGAGAATTAATTATAGAACCCATAAATCAGATTCAGAAAACAATTATAACAGTAAATTCATAGTATGGTACAGAAAATAAAAATACTGGCTTTAATATTATGTTTACCCTTGATGCTTTCTGCACAGGTGACATTCAAATTTTCTGCCAATTCCATTAATCCGGGCCCCCTTAAGACCAAGATGGAAAATAATATCACCCAGTTGCTAAATGTAATAAACAATGCGGGGAATTCTGACAGTTTTCTTGATCTGGCATCGATAGATATGGAGCCGGAAGCAAAGAACAGATTGCAGGCTCTTTGGGAAGATGCCGCTTTCGTTTGCGTGGATGATGTCAATGTAAAGAGATGTCTTGAAGATTATCAAGGATATCAGGTGAGAAACATACCGGTGAAAGTTAAACCTAAGGATGATACCTATACAGAAAGTTTAGACCGCGAATTGACTATATCTCTTAATAAGGCCGGCACAATTACGGGAGTGAGACTTGCATGGGAAACTCAGGAAGATGTTGAATCCATGCTCAAGAGCTCTTCAAGTGTGACTGATGTGCGTCAAAGAAGAGAGATACTGAAATGGGTGGAAGACTTCAGATCTTACTATAATGAAAAGAACCTAAAATCATTGAATCAGATATTCAGTGAGGATGCCTTGATTATAACCGGTAGTGTAGTGACTCAGAAAAAGAGGACAGGCGACAACGGTGTGCAATACGAGGAACAGGTGAAATATAAAGTGCAGAATAAGGAACAATATCTCAGCAATTTGAGCCGTGTGTTCAAAAACAATGCAAAGATAAATGTAGGTTTCGATCATATCTCAGTGATGAGACACGGTGCAAAGCCCAATATCTATGGTGTCACTCTTCATCAGACCTGGAAATCCGGGACTTATCATGATGAAGGCTGGCTTTTCCTTCTCTGGGACTTCAATGATCCGGATCATCCGCAGATACACGTGAGAACCTGGCAACCGGAACAAATAGCCGCTCAGGATGGTTTGTTTACATTAGACGACTTCTTTATCCCTTGACATTTTTAAATTATGAATACAAAAATGTATAGAGCCTTAGCTTTGCTCTTTCTCAATTTTTGTGTGTTTGCTGGTTTCGCACAAGAACTGAAGTTTGATTCTTTCACAGAAAGTCTTGATGATCTCACGGCTAATACTCAGCCGGTGTATGACTTCAACCATAATAAGGCGGCTCTTATTAAGATTGCCATACCGGATAAGGCTGAATTTGAAGGTAACATCTTACAATCAGATTATAAGACCAACGAATATTATGTGTATGTTTCTCCCGGAACAAAAATATTAGTATTGAAATATCCGGGTGTAGAAACCCTAAGAATTCAACTGTCAGATTATCTTGATGGAGCAGGAGTGGTGGGAGGTCACACTTATCGGCTTAAAGTAAATTTAGAGGAGGCTTGGAAAGCTTATAAATTTATTATTAAAGCCTATGCAGATGTTGGATTTGGCAACACTATCAATGCGGAGTCTGAAATTCCTCTTACCTCTAAGAAGTTTAACGGAAATAATTTCGGGATAGATTTCGGATATAATGTGTGGCAGAATAAAAGAAACAGTATCAGCATAAATCTTGGTGTTGGAATTAATCCTTACAGCATCACGCTGAGGAGATCTGATTTTTCTTTTAATTACCAGGCTCCGGCAGCAGCCGATATGGACGGCAACTCCTATATCAGGTATTATGATCTGAATACATTGAACCAGGATATAAAGGCTACTTTAATCACGTTGCCTATCTATATGGGTTATACCTACCGCATCAAGCACTGGCTGGCAGTTTATGCCAATTTAGGAGTGACCTTAGGATTTAAAGCGGGTGCTAATTTTAAATCAGTGACAGGCGATGGGACGGTTTACGGAGTTTATCCCGAATATGGAGATCTGAAAATTGAAGAATCTTATCTAAATGGATTCGGAAATATAACACTCGGAAATTTCGGAAGAAACCCTGTGCAGGTCAACGGATTTACAGCCTCTCTTCTTACCGGTATCGGTATAGAGGGAAGAATTTCAGGGCCGTTATGGGTTAATGTCGGTTTGAAGTATAATATAGGATTCAACAATATCTTTAAAAATAATAAGACCTATACTTCAGGTGCTTCATTGACAGAAGAAAATTCACCCATCACCTATACAGTGGCAGAAGGAGAAAAGGTGAACCCGATTACAGATTATTTTACCAAGAGCAAACTTAACTTATTTACTCTTAATGTAGGATTATCCCTCAAGTTTTAATTAAAACCAAGAGGATAATCGTAAAAAAATAATAAAATAATAGGCTATCCGTAAGCCGTCTGAATGTAAGTATTTCAGACGGCTTTATTTATTCACCCTGGGTTGGTGGATTTTTGTTTAGTAAATATAATCGGGAAAGGTGAAGGAGTCATGAAGTAGATTTTTCTTCCGAGGGCTTAGTGGAATGCTTGCTTTGATCGTCTTGGGGTTTTTCAGGCTTCTCGTGAACAATCTCGATAGTGAACCATTCATCTTCGTCAGAATCTGATTTTTGGAATTTATCGAAATAACCA
>JAFLTS010000013.1:30062-46364 GCA_022509185.1 Muribaculaceae bacterium
AAGAACTGTACTATGAGCCATTAGCAATTCCATATCAGCAGCTTTTATCAGAATAACATATAATTAGGAAAAAGGTTTCTATATCCGGATCCACTATGACAATAAGATTCACAATAAAAACGGTTACCGAGGAGGGTGGAGAAGTTCAGGACCTCTACTAAACCTAGGTTTCTTCCGAAGAACGGGCTGATGGGTTAGTGAGGTTTTGCTTTTGTTTTTCCTCTTCAGCCCATTTGATTCTGAGTTTGGCTTCTGCTTCCCTTATCTGTTCAGAAGTATATCCCTGTTTTGGTTTAACCGAATTATACATTAGACCAAATAATATGATACATGGTATAAATCCAAACCACCACTGATTAAAAAGCCATCTTAAGATTTCCATATCTTACAATTTATTATTTAACAATTATATATTAAGAATAGTTTGCCATGGGAAATCCTAAATTATCCATCATACTTTCCGCCAAGGATGAAATGACGGCCAATATAGATAAAGCCCGTAAAAGTCTTGAAAATATCAATAACTCCGGTGCCTCGGTAAGACAACAGCTCAGACAGCTGCAGCAGAATTTAAGTGAGAAGTAGAAATTGGTAATTATTCAGGAATATAATTTCCTTTTCCTATCAGGTGTGAATGTGAATAAAAGGAAGTCTTTTCTGCCGAGGGCTTAGAGGAATGCTCGCTTTGAACGTCTTGTGGCTTTTCAGTCTTCTCGTGAACAATCTCGATAGTGACTTCATCGGGAAGATCTTTATCTTCTTCATCATATTTCCCCATACCATAGTTCCACCATCTATTAGCGACATAAATCCAGAAAAGGGTACTTATTACCAAAAATACGATTAGACCTATTGTCTTGGCATCATATATCAAAGCACAAATCATATCCTAACTTTTAGTTATTAACAAAAAGCAATTTAAAAAGTTCCGATGCCTGGAGGTATTATTCTTGCGATTGGTTTATCCGGGAAAACAAGGGTAAGATAATTGAATATGAAAGGTTGCAGCACCTTCTTAATGATAAAAGGGAAGCTGCAACTCATTGGACTGCCTGGGGCGACCTCAAAGCCTACCGTGCTCAGCTAGGGGCTGTATATTATGCAAAAGATGTCGATACTTATTTTATAGTGAGATCTCTCGATTGGGAAAAAGTATACTTATCGGAATCCGGAGGGAATTATACGGTGATGAACCGTTGCATACTTCAAACAATAAACATATTCGGTAAATGGTTCCGGCAATGATTCTGTCGAAGACAAGGAAGAAAATTTGGAATTTATCCCTGTATCGATTGATCATACAGACATGAAATATGTTTTTTGTATGTTTCTTCAGCCGGGATCCTATTCAGATGATGAAAACTTGACTGAGGAAAGCGGTTATGTACCGGGTCGCCCGGGAGCTCAAAAATCATTGTTGGCGGGTTCCACTGATAAAGACACGCCGGAATATTATGACAAGATACTTCTGGTTTGGTGGCCCGGGGTCTCCCGTTCCGATGCTAAGATGCCATATCCCATTGTGGATAGAATAGAGCCTAAATCTGATTGGACGGGATATCACAATTGGAGTTGTTTTGACATGAGATTGACAGGTGACGCTTCATCACACGCTGTCTTACATAATATAGACCCGAAAAGAAAGGTATCTTTCAAATTTATTTCAGATTCCATACCTGATGTCAGAACGGTTTTCTTTATCCGTGGAAAGAGATATATCTTTGAGAAGATTTCTGCCACTTTCACAGAGTCCGGAATGTCTCAGCTCCTTAAAGGTGATTTCTACCAAATCATCGATTAAAAAACATCCCCACTGAAATCAGTGAGGATGTTGCCGACATGAACAATGTTAAGGTGTAAATCAAACGAGTTGTAGCCGGCTTAATTCATTTCCGATAGTGTGCAATGCGTTTTGAATCTTCTCAGTAGTTTTGTGTGACGGGACTCTATATCCGGAGATATATTGAGACAGCTGGGCTGCCGAAACTCCTGTAAGTTTGGATAGTCCTTTATAGCTAAGAATATCCGAATAATAAAGAAGAAAAGAAGGAACGTCAAAAGCAAAATTAAATTCTACTTCCTCAAATTGTTCATTGTTTTCTTCGGCAGCTTTTTTCATAGCCTCATAGACTCCTATGAAATCTTGTTTTGCTTCTTCCGCAGAATTGCCTTCCCCTATTACTCCGTAAGACAGATTATTATCATCGGGCATATAGGCTCCGTAGGTTCCATCTTTACCTCTTTCTATTAACACTCGCACTGTTTTCATATTCAAAGGCTTTAAAGTTTCTGATTGATTTTTTTAAGGGAGGGGAATGTCTCCCCCTTCCCTTATTTTACTCCTGCATCTCTAAGAATTGAGTGGAGAGTACCTCTCTTAACTTCTTGTTGATCATGATGGCTTGTTGCGAACTTTTTCCCTGTTATAGGTGAAAACCATTCTGGGTGTCCATTTCTTGTTCCTCCCGTTGGGAAACATCCTGCTTTCCTGAGTTTTCTATGTAGTTCTGCATATTTCATTGGTCTCTCGTTTGATTTACAATGCAAATATAATGCTAAATTTTTATTTAGCAAAATATTTCCAAAGAAAAATTAATCATCCTACCAAATTTCTTGATTCTATTGAATAAATTATATTGCATAAGTAAAAAATAAATGTTTACTTTTCAATGCTTCAAACAATGATAGTGATTCTATCTCATGGGCATTAAGCCCGAACAAAGGGTATTTTTTATCCAAGAATATTTCCGGAAGCGGACTATGAATGATAGTGGCTGCCGATCCGAAACAAATAAGCGCTCCATGGGAGAAATGCATCATTGTTTGAAGCAACGGATTGGCAGCTGTTTTTTGTCTGCCTTGCTTACCGATAGTTTTATGAAAGCAAAAACAATGGGTCAGCTCCTCATCCACCAGGAAAATTCGCTGACCCGAACAATCCCGAACACTTTCAGGCTTTTTTTAAGGTTGCAAATGCCCTTGGAATAAAAGAAAAAACACATTGATTATCAATAATTTCTTGATATTCAATGTGTTCTTGCTCAGTCGGGGTGACAAGATTCGAACTTGCGACCACACGCCCCCCAGACGCGTACTCTAAACCGGGCTGAGCTACACCCCGAATGGTTCGGCAAAATTACTCATTTTTCTTCTTCCGGCAAATTTTTAACCTTAAAATTTCTTTCTGAGCTTAATTTTATATCTTAATCCCTACATTTAACTTGTTTCAACTCTTCTTTCTTTCGAGGGTTTGTCAGTTTCATGCCTATTTTATAGTTTTGTATCAAATTTTCAATTATTCTCATGAGGAGGATATCTTTTTTCTTTTTATGCTTTTTCCTGTTTTTAACTACCGTGAAAGCTCAGGAAGAGTATCCTTCTGCAGTTTTCCCGGTAAAGGCACCTCAGGAAGAGACTTTTTCAGGAGTATTACTTAAAAGTAATATTCTCCCATGGAGTATTGCAATTCCAAATCTAGGAGCAGAATATTTGATAAATAAAAAATGGTCGTTAGCATTAGACCTTTGGTTTTGTCCGTGGAAAATTTCAGATTCCTTTTCCGTGAAATGTGCCGCCATACTTCCGGAAGCGCGCTGGTGGCTGAAAAACACCGGAAAGGGATCGTTTTTCAATCTTCATTTGAATGTAGCCTGGTTTAATGTAAGGGCCAACCATATCCGTTACCAGGATACCAGTCGTCCTTTATTGGGAGGAGGAATCGGTTACGGATACCGCCTATTAATAAACAGGCACTGGGGTTTCGAATTTGAAATAGGAGCCGGTGTGGCCAATATGAAATACAATCGTTTTTACAATGTGAAAAACGGAGCATTGATCGATACGAGAACCACCACATATTTCGGAATTGACAGAGCATGTATCAGTGTGACATATTTTCTATGCGATTTATGATTAAAGTTTTCCGGAAAATATTTCTGATAATGGCTCCGGCCTTAATGATAATTTTCTCAGGTTGTATCCATGAGTATCCTCATCCGGTGAGAGGAGCTTCAGATAAAGGAGAGGATCCTACACGTCTGAATGCTTTTATAGAAGTTACATTCGACCTTTCCTGGCAACAACTGATTCATCACATTGATTTTGATGCCACAGAAACCCGGGTTAACAGAGTACCAAACCACCGTCTTGTTTTAGAAGTAAGAAATGATGAGGAACTGATATGTCATGATGTTGTAACCCTAAATGAGGCTGATTTTATCAACGGGTATGTGCGCCATAAGTTGTCGACAGTTCTTAACCCTTCAATCTATAGTCTTGCAGTATGGCTTGACAGGGAAAACGATGAAGGAGATTATTCTTTTGACACGAAGGATCTGGCTAATTTATTTCTGACGAATCTCTCTACCTCTGATTTTGAATCTAAATTTTGTGGGTACAGATCTGAAATCCTTGATTTAAGAGAGGAGCAAGCGGGAACCGAGAAAGATTTCAATTTTGCATTGGAATTAGAGCATGCAGGCGCAGGTTTTGAAATTGTAACCACTGATATAGTGCAATTCATAAACAATAACAAAGAGGCATTAAATCAAGGTGATAGCTTCCGGGTGATATTTCCCGTTTATTCGGGCGCCTACAGATGCTTCAATATTTTTAACAATCAGATCTTAGGTGAAGAGGAACCCTGGACTCTTGAAGGCCGGATGCGGCTTCCTTATGCAGATTATGAGGAATTGAAAATTGCAGAAGGCTTTTTCTTCTCAGAGGAAGAATCTATGGTATCAGCAAAATTATCAGTTATAAATTCAGCTCTGGTTCCTATCAGACAAACAGATACCTTCACTTTCCCGGTGAAAAGGGGACATATCACTACTGTTACCGGGAACTTCCTTTCAACCTTAATTGAGGGTAATTTTACAATAGATAATATCTGGGAGGGAGAAATAGAATTCCGGTATGAAGAATCGGCCAACCCTTAATTCAAAGGTTCTCCTGATTTTGATTTATAAAATTTTAAATGGGTTTAGAGCCCTCTATTTCCGTGAGTATTGCAAGTGCTTCAGAAACAGATTTAACCCCTGATATCAAAATTGAATTCTTACCTTTAACTTCTCGGAGCTCACATTCCCGGGGATGGGCCTGAACATAAGCCAGAACTCTTCCGAAAGCTGCGCTGTTGTAGTAAGCTTTATTATCCTGGCCCACGAAGAAAAGTCTCATAGTTTCATTCTTCAAGACCAGTCTTTCGATACCAAGACGCCGTGCTGCCATTCTCAATGGCACCACCTTGATTAGTTCTTCAGAAATCTCCGGTATAGGACCGAATCTGTCTTTCAGATTTGACCTGAACATTTCGGTCTGTTCAGGTTTTTCCATATTGTCCAGCTGTTGATAAAGGCTTATCCTTTCACTCTCCTGAGGAACATATTCCTGAGGCAAGCGTAATTCCAGGTCGCTCTCAATAGTGCAGTCAGACACAAATTCTTCATCTTTTCCGGAATTTAAATCTTCAAACTCATCAGGAAATTCTTCCGTTTTCAGTTCGAATACCGATTCCTTCAGAATCTTCTGATAAGCTTCATAGCCTAAATCGGCTATAAAACCGCTTTGTTCGGCTCCCAAAAGGTTTCCGGCACCACGAATATCGAGATCCTGCATGGCAATATGAATGCCACTGCCTAAATCGCTGAAATTCTCTATAGCCTGTAGTCTGCGTCTGGCCACCGGAGTCAAAGGATTTCCCGGAGGTACTAACAGATAACAAAATGCCTTGCGGTTACTTCGGCCCACACGGCCGCGAAGCTGATGAAGCTCACTGAGTCCGAAAGTGTGAGCATTGTTTATAAGGATGGTGTTTACATTAGGCATATCTATGCCATTTTCTACAATTGTAGTAGATAAAAGCACATCATAATCGTGGGCTGCAAAGTCAAGAATAGCTTTTTCCACTTTCTCCGGAGGCATCTGACCATGGGCAGTCACCACTCTTACTCCTGGTACAAGTCGTTTGAGCGCATTTTCTATAGTAGCAAGATTTTCGATACGATTAGAGATAAAAAACACCTGTCCGTTACGACTCATCTCAAATTCTACCGCTTCTTTAATCACTTCATCATCAAAAGAAGAAACATTGGTTTCTATGGGACGACGGTTGGCCGGCGGTGTATTCAATGCTGAAAGGTCTCTTGCTCCCATCAGAGAAAACTGCAGGGTTCTTGGGATGGGAGTAGCACTCATGGTTAAAGTGTCTACATTGGTCTTTAACTGACGCAATTTCTCCTTAACAGCCACCCCGAACTTTTGTTCTTCATCCACGATGAGTAATCCGAGGTCTTTGAATTTCACATCCTTTCCAATAAGCTTATGTGTGCCTACCAGGATATCTACTTTACCCTCTTCCAGATCCGCCAATATCTGTTTCACCTCTTTTGGTTTCTTTGCCCTGGAGATAAATTCCACCCTCACTGGCAAATCTTTCAGACGTTCGGAGAAAGTATGATAATGCTGCATAGCCAAAACAGTGGTAGGGACGAGCACAGCAGTCTGCTTGCTGTCGGCGGCAGCCTTGAAAGCAGCTCTGATTGCTATTTCAGTCTTACCAAACCCGACATCGCCACAAATCAATCTGTCCATGGGTCGGTCGCTTTCCATATCAGCCTTTACATCGCTCATGGCTTTTATCTGGTCGGGAGTGTCTTCATAGATGAAGCTTGCCTCAAGTTCATGCTGAAGGTAAGAATCGGGAGCATATTGATATCCTTTCTGCTTGCGGCGCTCGGCATATAGCTTTATAAGGTCGCGAGCAATATCCTTCATTTTGCTCTTGGTGCGTTCCTTAAGCTTTTCCCAGCTTCCGCCTCCAAGTTTGCTTATCTTCGGTGGCACGCCTTCCTTTCCACGGTATTTCGAAAGCTTATGTAAGGCATGGATACTCACTAAGACAAGGTCGTCGTTCTGGAAATAAAGTTTGAGCATTTCCTGGGGTCGTCCGTTTACATCAGTTTTGATCAACCCCCCGAATCTTGCTATTCCATGATCCACATGCACGATGAAATCGCCTGTTTCAATCTGGCTCAGTTCCTTCAGCGACAACGCCAGTTTACCACCTCGTGTACGGTCGCTTCTCAGATTATACTTATGAAACCGATCAAATATCTGATGGTCGGTAAAAAAGCATGTTTTGGTGTCATGATCCACAAAGCCTTCGTGAAGCGTACGGTCTACAGGAATGAAAGGGATGTTGTCGCCACGATCTTCAAAGATTGCTTTCAGACGCTGATTCTGAAATGCCGTATCGCTTAAGATCAATATTTTATAACCCTTTTCAATGAATTCACCGAAGGATTTGGATATAAGTTCAAAATTTTTATGATACAATGCCTGGAGCGAAGTGTCGAAAACTATCTTAGCATCCGATTTGAAGGTGACTGCATCTCCGGCGCCGTTACCAAATTCCACCTGCTTCATTTTTCCAAGCATAGAGATGAAAGCTTCCGGATTCACCGTCTTACTCATGGCTTTTTCATCCCCTTCACCGGTGATTGAAACAGCTGAAGACATGGTTTCAGAACAAATAGCCTTGATACGGCTTTCAAGCCAACTTACCGATTGAGCGAACACGATGGTGTCTTCACCGGCAAACTCCAGAAGACTTATACCTTCCGAATCATCGCCTACGAGTTCCGGAGGTACAATGGAAACCGTATCCACTTTGTTTTGCGAAAGCTGAGTCTCTACATCAAAGATACGGATTGAATCTATTTCATCATCGAAAAAGTCTATGCGGTAGGGCAGTTCTCCGGAAAAGGAATAAACATCAAGTATTGAACCTCTCACGGCAAATTGTCCGGGTTCATATACATAATCGGTTTCTTTGAATCCTAATTCGCGCAACCTTCTTTTCACAGCATCCATATCTGCCTTATGGCCTGTGGAGAGAGTCAGGGTGCTTTCCTTTAATTTATCGCTTGCCGGAACCTTTTCTGCCAAGGCTTCGGGAGAAGTCACCACCCATACCGGATGATTCTTCCCGTTCCAGGCGTCCAGGGTTTCTGTCCTTAATATCTGTGAGGGAGCATCTATCTGCCCGTATTTAATATCTCTCCGGTAGCCGCTGGGAAATATCGCCACTTTATTTTCTCCTGCAATCTGACAAAGATCATGATAGATATAACCGGCGGTGTCGAAATCATCGGCAACAATTAAATAAGGCTTTTTTTTCTCTTTCAAGGCAGCCAGCAGCATAGCCGGCGAGCTCCCCAACAATCCCGTGAGAGAGATGCGCCGGGTGGCCTTATCTTCCAATGCCTTCTCCACAGCACGGAGACGAACATCGGTCGCAAAAATTTTTGCCGCTTCGGAAAGTGTCACTTCTTTTGTGTGGTTTTCCCTAATATCCCGTTCAATTTTGCAGTATCCGACAGTGTCTCTATGGCAGTTGCCAAGGCTTTGTCATGTTTGAGAGTCTGAATCAATCTGCCGTTTTCAAAATAATATCTGCTTGCTATCTCACCGGCAAGATATTCTGCAATTTCTTCTCTCTTAATATCGAGATCCTGATTTACATCGTTTGTGAGCAACGGGGAGAGGTTATCAATGGCAGTCTGAGCTTCTTCCGTGAGGTAACCTTCCGCTTCAGCGGTTTCTCTCAATTGTTTCAGGAGCTGGTCTAACACCTTGTCATATTTCAATGAAGAGAGGTCGAGACTACTCTTGAAATCTTCGTAGATTTCATCTGTAATTTCAAAATTCCAGACAGAGGGGATGCTGTCGTGGGTATTAGCATATTTTGTGGCATAGTCAAACACTTTGTTGTCGCTTGCCAGATTATAAAGCAACGGACTCACTCTGCCCCAGTCTATCTGAATGTCGGGGGTAAGGCCTCCCCCGTCTCTCACTTCACGTCCTAAAGCTGTGTGATAAACATTGGTAAGTGAATCCGGAGTACGGGCCACGGATCCATCCGGATTTCTGTGTGAATAATCAAGAGCCTGAATAAGGCGTCCGGAAGGTGTATAATATTTAGCCACTGTCACTTTGAGCAATCCGTCGAAAGGAAGAGGCCGTGTGGATTGCACCAGTCCTTTTCCGAAGCTTCGTGAACCTACCAAAATACCTCTATCTAAATCCTGAATCGCACCGGCTGTGATTTCGGATGCGGAAGCGCTTCCTCCATCTATCAATACGGCCAAAGGAATATCCGGAAAGATAGGCGTTTTGGTGGTCTTGTAAATCTTTTCAGTTGCTTTATCCTTACCACGTGTCCTGATCACTTCAGTGCCTTTCGGTAAAAAATTACCCAAAATATCTACCGCAGACTCAAGAAGTCCGCCGCCGTTTCCACGCAGATCGAGCACAATCTGTGAAACTTCCGGATTTGCTTTGAATTCCTGAAGTGCATCATATACATCCTTCCCGCTGTCGGCCAGGAATTGAGTCAGACGGATATAACCTGTATTTCCACCTATCACACCATAATATGGTACCGAGGGGTCTGTTAATTTTGCTCTAACAATATCAAATGTAATAATAGAGTCTTCAACGAAAGGACGATGAACAGTAACCTGCACCGGGGTTCCCGCTAATCCCCTGAGCCGGGAAGACACATCTGCCGAGCCCATGTTTGAAGTATCTACGCTGTCAACCCTTATGATCTTATCTCCTGAACGCAAACCTGCTTTGGCTGCCGGAGCCCCTTCCATTGGACCGGAAATATAAGAGGCGCCGTCTCTTTGCATTATAAAGCTCCCGATACCACCATAGTCATATTGTCCGGTGGTCATTTTTGTGAGCTCGGTACGGTCTTCCGAACTATAATATTCCGTGTATGGATCCACTGTGGATAGAAATGCTTCGATTGCTGCACCGAAAGCTTCTCGAGGCCTGATAGTATCTACATAGTTAAGCTCCAGTTCCTTTACTATTGAATTGAAAGTTGCCAGATTCCGGCTCACACTCACATCATGAGAAGGACTTGGGGTCTGTTGGGCCCATGGAAAGGCGGGTAGTAAACTGAATATCAGTGCTGCAAGGAAGACTCTTTTCATCTGTTATAAGCTTTGTCTAATTTGTCTTTTCGTGTTTTTGGGGAGGATAATCCACGGTGTAATGTAATCCCCGGCTCTCCTTTCTATCGCGGGCCTGTCTCATTATCAGATAAGCCACATTTATGATATTTCGGAGTTCACACAATTCGCGTGCCGGCTTGCTCTGGCGGTAGAGTTTTTCAGTTTCTTCATAAAGGATATCAAGCCGGTTCCAAGCCCTGTCAAGACGAAGGTCACTTCTTACTATACCTACATAATAGCCCATAATCTGGTTAACCTCCTTTGCCGACTGTGTGATAAGCACCATCTCTTCAGGATGCATAGTGCCTTCATCGTTCCAGTCAGGCACATCTTCCCGGAAGTCATAGCCATCAATATGTGAAATTGCATGTTTTGCGGCCGCATCCGCATATACCACGGCCTCTATAAGAGAATTGCTTGCAAGGCGGTTGCCACCATGCAGGCCTGTGCAACTACATTCCCCGATAGCGTAAAGCCGTTGTATTGAGGACTCTCCATTAAGATCTACCTTAATTCCACCGCACAGATAATGAGCTGCCGGGGCCACAGGAATCATATCTTTTGTTATGTCTATTCCTAAAGAGAGACACTTCTCATAGATATTCGGGAAATGTTTTTTCGTTTCTTCCGGGTCTTTATGGCTTACATCGAGATATACATGATCAGTGCCCGATTGTTTCATTTCAGAGTCGATAGCCCTTGCCACAATATCCCTTGGTGCCAGAGACAGGCGTTCATCATACTTATGCATGAATTCCTTTCCCTGTTGGTCTTTCAGTACGGCTCCATAGCCACGCATGGCTTCTGTTATCAGGAAAGAGGGACGGTCGCCCGGATGATACAAAGCTGTAGGGTGAAACTGGATGAACTCCATGTCTTGCACGGTGCCCTTAGCTCTGTAAACCATTGCTATTCCATCGCCGGTAGCAATCAAAGGATTGGTTGTTGTTGTATAAACCGCTCCCACACCTCCGGTAGCCATCACCGTAACCTTAGCAAGAAATTTTTCAACCTTACCGGTTGCCTCATTGAGCACATAAGCTCCGTAACAAGTAATATCCGGGGTGCGTCGGGTCACTATTTTACCCAAATGATGCTGTGTGATTATCTCCAGGGCGAAATGATTCTCGAAAATCTTTATATTGGGATTAGACTTTATTTTTCTTACCAGACTTTCCTGAATTTCTGCACCTGTATTGTCAGCATGATGAAGAATACGGAATTCCGAATGACCCCCCTCTCTGTGAAGGTCAAAGGTTCCGTCTTCCTTTTTATCGAAGTCCACCCCCCAGGCTATCAGTTCCTTAATCTGTGAAGGAGCCCCTGTTACAACTTTCTTTACAGCTTCGGGATCAGAGAGCCAGTCGCCCGCTACCATTGTATCGTGGATATGCTTTTCGAAATCATCCACCTCAGTATTAGTCACACTGGCCACTCCTCCTTGGGCAAAGAAGGTATTGGCTTCCGAGAGGGTTGTTTTGCAAATCAAGGCTACACTCCCCTTAGAGGCAGCTTTCAAAGCGAAACTCATGCCCGCAATGCCGCCTCCTATCACCAAAAAATCAAACCTGTGCATCAAAGATCTTAGCCTTTATAGCCTCAGTCTTTGTCAAACGGTGCGTTGAGATTCAGCTTGTCTGTGAATTTCTCAACTCCTATCTGGCGAACTGCGTTCTTTAATAAATCTGACAATTTGGTCATATCGAGTTTTTCGTAGCCGGCTTTATCGTTAGCCTCCTCAATATGCAAAGGAACTATATCGGCAAAATTCCCCATCGGGAACTTTTCCTTCAAAAAGCTTTCCACCTTATCTTTCAGTTCCTTTACCCTGTCTGAATTCTTGAATTCTTCAAGATTGCCGGGGAAATCCACTTCGTATTTGTCGGAATCCCCGAAACTTACCAAATATTTGCTCATAATCTTATTTTTCTTATTATTATAACGCAAATTTAGTATTTTTTATCGTCTGCCACAATTTTATCTTTTCAGTTAGCTTTCTCTCATACCCTTTTGAGTTTCCCTTTTTCCAAAAAATAGGTAACTTTGAATTTACTTTTTCAACCACAGGCTTAAGATATGTTTGAAGTTGTGACTAAACGGGTGCTTGCACCCGATATAATAGAGATGAAGGTTAAGGCTCCCATGATAGCCCGCTCTGCAAAACCGGGGCAGTTTCTTATTGTGAGAACCGACAGATTTGGAGAAAGGATACCGTTGACTATCTGTGATTACGATAAAAAAGATGACACAGTCACTATTGTAACTCAGTCTATCGGGATCTCTACAAGAAAAATAAATGCATTGAATGTCGGAGAAGCTTTTGATGACTTCGCAGGTCCTCTTGGTAATCCTTCAGATCTGCTGGAATTGTCAGATGAGGAACTGAAGAAACTGAAGATTCTTTTTATTGCCGGAGGTGTAGGTACTGCACCGGTTTATCCCCAGGTGAAATGGCTTAAGGAAAAGGGTGTCGAAGCTGATGTGATAATAGGGGCACGCACTAAAAATCTCTTCACTTATGTGAGTGAGATGAAAGAAGTGGGAAACGTTTTCCTCTGCACCGACGATGGGTCTGAAGGATTCCATGGAAATGTGACCCTTCTGATGAAACATCTGATAGAAAATGAAGGAAAAAAATATGACCGTTGCGTCATTATAGGTCCTATGATCATGATGAAGTTTGCAGCCCTTACAGCAAAGCAGTTCGGTATCCCTTCGGTTGTATCTCTGAATGCCCTGATGGTGGATGGCACCGGAATGTGTGGTGCCTGTCGTGTCACAATCGATGGACAGACGAAATTCACATGTGTCGACGGTCCCGAATTCGATGGTGCTCTGGTAGACTTCGACGAGGCCATGAGACGTCAGAATATGTATAAGAATAATCCAAAAACTAATCCGGAAACCCATAAATGTGAATGTCATGGCAAATAGAATACCAAGAGTGCCCATGAGGGAACAGGATCCGGCACTGAGAGCCAAGAATTTTGAAGAGGTGAGTCATGGTTATTCTGCCGAAGAAGCCTATCTTGAAGCATCCCGTTGCTTACATTGCTCCAATCCGAGGTGTGTGGCAGCTTGCCCGGTACATATCAAGATTCCTGAATTCATATATCAGCTCAACGAGCATAACGAAATGGGAGCTTATGTGATTATTTCGCAAGATAATTCGTTGCCAAGTGTATGTGGCAGGGTGTGCCCTCAGGAGAAGCAATGTGAGGGAGCTTGTATTCTCGGTATCAAAGGGGAGCCGGTAGCTTGTGGTTCTTTGGAAAGGTATGTAGGCGACTGGGCGATACGCCATCAAGATGAGCTTCCTCATCCCCAAATTAATAAAAATGGCAAAAAAGTAGCACTAATCGGAGCAGGTCCGGCATCACTTGCATGTGCCACCGACCTTGCGAAATATGGTTATGATGTAAAGGTGTTTGAAGCCCTGCATCAATTGGGGGGAGTGCTGGTTTACGGGATACCGGAATTCCGCCTTCCTAAGGAAGGAGTTGTGGAAAAAGAGGTGCAGTGGGTTAAGGGCCTGGGTGTAGAGTTTGAAAATGATGTGGTGGTAGGTCGTACTTTCACTATCGACGATCTTCTGGATAAAATGGGATATGATGCCGTTTTTATTGGTTCAGGAGCCGGTCTTCCAAAATTTATGGGTATAGAAGGAGAAAATTTAAACGGAGTATTTTCTGCCAACGAATATCTTACTCGTGCCAATCTCATGCATGCCTATGATTGCGAATACAATACTCCTATTTATCTAGGTAAGAAAGTTGTGGTGGTGGGAGGCGGCAATGTGGCCATGGATGCTGTTCGCACAGCTAAACGTCTCGGTGCCGAATCGATTATAGTTTACAGGCGCAGCGAGGCCGAGCTTCCCGCTCGAGCTGAAGAGGTGCATCACGCCAAGCAAGAGGGTATCATTTTCAAAATGCTTACTAATCCGGTGAAAATTATCGGAGATGACAAGGGTACTGTGGTAGGAATGGAATGTGTGGAGATGGAATTGGGTGAACCAGATTCAAGCGGCAGACGGCGTCCTGTGGAAAAACCGGGAAGTAATTTCATAATTGATTGCGATGTTGTGATAATGGCTTTAGGCACAAGCCCGAATCCTCTTATCAAACAGACTACAAAGGGACTGGAAACGAATAAACACGGCTGTGTCGTAGCCGATGAAGAAGGGGCTACAAGCCGACCGGGGGTATTTGCGGGAGGTGACACTGTTACCGGTGCCGCAACAGTTATTCTGGCCATGGGAGCCGGAAGAAAGGCAGCCAAGGCCATCCATGAATATATCCAAAACAAATCTTAACCTTAAAATATAATGCAGGTAAAGGCCAAAAAGGCGTTGGGACAGCACTTTCTCAACGATCTCAACATTGCACAAAAAATTGCAGACACTATAGAGCCGACAGAACTTCCGGAGAATGCCAAAGAGTGGGGTAGAATTCCCGTAGTGGAAGTTGGTCCCGGAATGGGAGTTCTCTCACAATTCCTTATAAAAACAGGAAGAGAAGTTAAAGCCATTGAACTGGATAGTGAAAGTGTGGAGTTTCTAAAAAGAGTTTTCCCTGATCTTAATGTGATTGAAGGAGACTTCCTTAAAATGAATCTGGATGACATATTTCCTGGTGAATTCGCACTTATAGGAAATTATCCTTATAATATCTCTTCCCAGATTTTCTTTAAGGTTCTTGATTATAAAACCAAGATACCTGTAGTGGCCGGAATGTTGCAGAAAGAAGTGGCTCAGAGAATTTGCTCAAAGCCGGGTTCAAAAATATATGGAATACTTTCGGTGCTTCTACAGGCATGGTATGACTGCAGTTATCTCTTTGATGTGCCTCCCGGAGTGTTTAATCCTCCTCCAAAAGTCACCAGCGGAGTCATCCGTCTGATAAGGAACAGGCGCAAGGAATTGGGATGTGATGAAAAGCTTTTTAAAACTGTAGTAAAGACTTCTTTCGGCCAACGCAGAAAGACACTAAAGAATTCTTTGGCCACATTGATCCCAATGAATTCTCCCTTATGGCAAGATCCTATGCTGACCCGTAGACCTGAAACCCTGAGTGTAGAGGAATTCATTTTGCTCACGAAATCTATTGAAACATCCAGATGATATGAAAATAACGGTGCTCGACGGATTCACCCTCAATCCCGGCGACCTGACATGGGGAGAACTTGAAAAGTTAGGTAAACTCACTGTTTACGATCGCACACCTGCTGAATTAGTTGTGGAGAGATGCCGGGATTCAGAGATAGTCTTCACTAACAAGACCCCTATAGATGGAAATGCTCTGGAAGCCCTTCCGAAGTTGAAGTATATTGGAGTGCTTGCCACCGGTTATAATGTGGTGGATGTTGTCGAGGCTTCTAAACATGGCGTAACCGTTACCAATATTCCGGCTTACAGTACAATGTCTGTGGCCCAGCACGTTTTTGCTATGTTGCTTACTGCGACCGATCATGTGGAACATTATGCCGAGGAAGTGAGAGATGGGAAATGGTGCCGTTCAAAAGATTTCTGTTTTACTGATACACCACTTATTGAAGTTGCCGGTAAAAAAATGGGGATAATAGGATTCGGCAATATAGGCAGGGCAGTGGGTCAGATAGCTCAGGCTTTTGGAATGAATGTGATAGTATATACATCCAAAACTAAAGAAGAGTTACCACCGGGAGTGGAGAAAGTGAGTCTCCGGGAGTTATTCAGTGATTCGGATGTAATCACACTCCATTGTCCACTAACAGAATCAACCAAAGAGATAATCAACCGGGATTCTCTCTCCCTTATGAAAGAAGGGGTGATTTTGATAAATACGGGAAGAGGCCCGTTGATTGATGAGGAAGCAGTGGCCCAAGCTCTGGAAGAAGGGAAACTGAAAGCTTTCTGTGCCGATGTTTTGTCGAGTGAACCACCGGCAGAGACGAATCCCTTGTTGCGGGCACCAAATGTTTATATCACTCCTCATATTGCCTGGGCCACTAAGGAAGCGCGGGAGAGGTTAATAAATATTGCAGTATCAAATCTTCAAAGTTATCTCGCAGGGCACCCCGTAAACATCGTAAGTTAAGAGCATACGGTTTGTGCTTTTTCTGTTGATCCTTCCAGGGAGGGAGACTTGCTAATAAAAGGTGAAAGACCGGACAATCCTCACGGAGTATCCGGTCTTGCAAAAATACAAAGTTTGGGGAAAAGTGGGCGTTTACGGATTCGAACCGCAGACCCTCTGCTTGTAAGGCAGATGCTCTAAACCAGCTGAGCTAAACGCCC